>JBFKLX010000192.1:0-10795 GCA_041630155.1 Acidobacteriota bacterium | reverse complement strand
GGCACCCGGATGAGAATCCCCAGGACTCCCAAAACCGGGAACTCGGGTTCGAGGAATCGGAATCTGCCCTTTCCCGCTGTTTCGGCCACCTGCCCGCGGTGCCCTGTCCCCATACTTCGCATTCGGCCACTGCCCCACTCGCCGAAACTCCCGAGAGAAGAGCCCCCGTAATCCCACCGGCGACCGGCACGTTCGCCATTCGGGTCGGATTTTGCCCTGTCCCCGTACTTCGTATTCGGCCACCTGTCCGCAGGCCCCGGGAAGGGATTGCGAATGGTGAACCGGATCAAGGTGATGTTGGTCCACAGGCCGATGTGTCGGAAGTGGCCCGACGATGGAAGATCGTCCGCAAGACGGTGCGCGAGTAGCGCGACAGGTCGATCGAGGAGGTGTTCGAGTACCGGTATCGCTGCCGGAGGCGAAGGAGACGAAGGTGGTGCCGTCCGGCGGGCCCCCTGTGCGCAGTGCCCTGTCCCCAAAAACTCCAATGCCCTGTCCCCTGTCCCCCTACTTCCGATTCCGACTGCAGTGCCCTGTCCCCAATGCTTCCCCATGCTCTGTCCCCAATGCTTCCCCATGCTTCCCGCGCCGAACCGGGAACTCGGGGTTGGAGGAATTGGAGTCTGCCCTGTCCCCGAATTGGTCCCCGAATTGGAGTCTGCCCTGTCCCCAATGCTTCCAGACGCGCGCGACGCCAATGCTTCCAGACGCCGCACCGTCCCCAAGGCTTCCCGACGGTCACCCATGCTTCCTGACGCCGACTCTCTCTGTCTCAGCGTCCGCGAAGGACCTTTGCATTGCGTGTCGATTGAGAATTCAGGTGGGCAGGATGAGCCGGAGTTCGAGGAGCTCGGCCAGGAATCGATCCAGATCGCGCTGCAAGGATGCCTGCTCCGTAGCGTAGATTTCGGCCAGGTGGCCCTGGACGGCCTCTTGATCACCGTATCCCGCCAGGGCCCGCCACATGTCCGCCGCCACGCCCTCCAGCTGAAAGACTGCTCCGTCCTCGATGCGGCAGAGCAACACCGACTCGGGGCGAATGCTGAAGGCCACGCCGGGAGCGCTGGCGTAGCTGCGGACGCAGCCGGGCCGGTGGGGCAGACCCAGCCGTGCCCAGTTCTTGAGGCAGCGATCGGGGGGAAACAGCCTCCACTCATCCTCCAGCGTGCCCGTCTCAGCGTCCCACACCGGGTGATCGGGTTCGCCCCAGGGGAAGGCCACCAATTCGGGCAGGCCGATCCAGTAGGCGTCGGGGCGCCTTTCCATCCAGCGCTGCCGCCAAGCCTGGCGCTCCTCGGGGTTGGAGTGGCGCTCCGGTGCGAGGTCCTTCAGGTCATGGGCACTCACGAAATCCCGGATTCGCGGTTCAGCCGCGCGGACGGCTTCGCGAAGTGGAGGAGGGGAATAGAGGGTGGCGATGACGACTTCCCGTGCGGAGAGCCGGCCAAGGGTCTGACGGAGCCGCGCCCCGGAGAGGGCGCAATCGTCCACCAGCAGGACTGGCTCGCTGGCGTTGGACCTCGTTCCCGCCAGCTGATCAGGTTGGAGATCGAGAGCGTAGGAGAGCAGGCCTGCCACCGCCAGTCCTCCCCGGGGCAGGGGCTGTAGACGGCAGCCCCGCCGCCAGGACGGCGGCAGTGCCCGGGCGAGCCGGTCGCCCAGGAGCCGGCAGGACTCTTCGACCTGTGTGTAGGAGAGAAGCCGGGCGCGGACCTGGGCGAGAGCCGCGAACCTCGCCACTCTGCGTACCACACTGTCACGCATCTCGTTCGCTCTGGCTGAAGTTTGCTGGATCTAAGGGCCAAACTGTGGCTGCGGACCTGCCTGATCACCACCCGTTCCCATGAAGGTGTCGTCTTGTCCTGCCTGGTTGCTCCGGGTCAGTTCGCCCAATGAGCCCAGGCGCTGAATTCGGGGGGATTCATAGTCACGTTTGGGCTCATCTTCCCCCATTCGATGGCTCGGCTGCTCGGGCATCAATCAACCACTCCCTCGATGCTCACTTTTCAAACTCATTCTAACAGATCCGGGACCGACCGTAACCAGACTTCCAGGGCCAATGGCCGTTGGAAATAGGAATGGTCATCGAATTCCCTGCGCCAATAGCTTTCGATATGGCGTCGTAGCTGGGACACCTCGACGTAAGGCAACCTCCCCACCAAAGGTTCCTTCAGGAGGGACTCCAGTTCGGCACGCTCCCGCTCGCGAAAGCCGCGATGGTGGAGTTCGGCGAGATAGCTCTTGTCGGGACGGCGGCGCACCAGCTCCGGCAGCCGGCCCAGCATACTCTTTCGCAGGAGCAGGCGGTTTTCGCCCCGGCGGGCGAAAAGCCGATCGGGAACCTGCAGCATGAACTCCACCACCCGGCGGTCCAGAAACGGTGCCCTCCACTCGACTCCGGCATGCGCCGCCAGCAAATCCAGGGCCTGAAAGCGGGCTGAGTCGAAAGCCCCACGAAAGAGTTGATAGGCCACCCGACCCAGGACGCCCGCCTGGGCCGGACGCCAGTAGTCCTTCGACAGAGGCTCGGGCCCCGGACCCAACGGTTGGGGGCACGGGCTCCGCAGCCACGGCATTACGACGGGCCGCCCCCCCCATCGCCTGCGCAGGAATCCGGTCACCCACTGGGGCAAGCGAGGCTCAGAGAAATAGAAGAGCAGCTTGGGCCAGGGAGCGCCGCTGACTTTCCGAAAATACCTCGCTTCGGGAAGGAAATCCGGCCACCCGGTGGCTCGCAGCAGTGGGGCCGCTGAGTAGACCCCGTGGCAGAGCAACTGGTTCGCCCCTTCCCCAGTGATCACCACGCGGCTTCCACGGCTCGCAGCGGAGCGGAACAGGCCCAGGCTGTGGCAGCGCAGCATTGACAGCTCGGGCTCGTCCAGGGGAAAGCCGCCTTCGCGGCCTTTCTCCCGCAAGGCCCACCACTCGTCGGCGGGCACAGAAACGGCCGGAAAGTCCCGGCAATTCCCTGCCACGGCCTGGAAATACTTCCATTCGTCCGCCTGCGGCGTGCGATGATAGACGGCCGTGTGCAGTCGAATCTGCGCGCCGATTTCCGGAGCACGAGCCTGGGCCGAACAAGCCAGGGAAGAGGAGTCCAGCCCCCCGGACACCATCATGGTCACGGGTGTCGAACTCCGGCAGCGGGCCAAGAGAGCTAGGTCCAGCACGTGTCGAAAGCCCTCCACCCAGTGCTGATCCGGGAGCCCCGCAGAAGGGCTGCTGCAGCCGAAACGATAGTAGAGTTGCCGGCGAATCCCGTCTCGCCCCACGCACAGCAGGTGAGCGGGCGGCAGGCGGGCGATTCCCGTCAGGACGGTCTCCGTGAGCCAGGGCTCGAAATCGTTGTTGAGAACGGCCCAGATGACGGGGTGATTGAGGCGCGGGCGGGACGGGGCCACTCGCCGCAGGGCGGAAATGCTGGAGGCGAAGTAGAGAGCGCCTGAATCCAGGGCGTAGTATAGCGGTCGCATGCCCGTGGCGTCGCGTGCCAGCAGCAACTCTTCACGGCTTCCATCCCAGAGAGCCAGAGCGAAGTCTCCAATCAGTCGAGGCAAGCCGGCGACGCCCCACTGGCGATAGACCGACAGAATCAGCCGGGCATCGCTGCACGCCGTGCCGGGCGAAGATCCCCGAGTCGACAACTGCTCCAGCAGCTGCTCGCGGTTGTCCAGGCGTGCGTCAGCGGAAAGGACCAACCCGTCCTGGACCAGCGGCTGACTCTCTCCCTGGTCTTCCGGGGTGGTCCAGGAGTGCCGATGCACGAGCCCGACGCCATTGCCCTGCCAGATCCCCGCATGGTCCCGGCCGCGGTATTCGATTTCCTGGCTCAGCAGGTCCAATGCGACTCCATCGGGCGAGCCGCCACTCATGAGGTACACGCCGCCGATGCCGCTCACAGCGGTTTGCCTCCGCCTTCCCGAAGAACCGAGAACTGCTGTTCCAGGTCGGGTCCCTCGCCAATGGGAACGCCGGCACACTCCACCCAGGCATGGCCCTCCAGCAGGCCGCCGTCCCGCTTGACGCCGATCCGCAGCAAGCTGTCGATTCCCTTTCGCGCCAGCAGGCGCTGCAGAACCAGCGCCCTGGGGAGACAGGTGAAACGTTTGATGTGATGGCGACCGGCGGCGTCCACCAGGCGAGCCAAGCGGTGCAGGTCTTCCATCGTCGCCGGGGGCTCCGCGTCGGCGACGGCCCCCGCGCCCAACCAGCGCTGGGCCGCTTGCAGGCCCCGCCAGCGCAGCGTCAAGTCGGCCAGCGGAAGCCAGAGCGCCGCTGCCAGCAAGACCCTCCGGTCGCCCCAGGAGAGCAGCAACGCTTTACGAATCTTCTGGCGGGCGGACATCGATCAAGCCCTTCTCCTGGAGCTCCGACAGGAAGTCCTCGAGATCACGCCAAAGCTGGTCGGCAGAAACTTCGAATTCCTCCATCATCGCTCGGTGCAGATCTCCCAGACAGGGCGTTTCCACCAGGAGCGACCAGAGACGGGTGCCCACCTCGTCCAGGCCGTAGTAGACGCCGCTATCCAGATGCAGCAGGACTGTCTCCGGTCCCAGGTCCCGGTGCAGGACGCTACTCGTAACGGTGATTCGACAATCTTTGTCCATCATCGCCAGACCACCCCTTTTCCGGATTTCAGCCACCATCGGGCCAGCTCGAGCGGCTGGCCGCCGAAGCGATGGTATACCGAAAGTGGAGGCGATGCTGGCGACCGGGCCCGGAGCCTACCTGCCGGCCCTCTTCAGGGCAGAGGACAGAGCGGCCCTCCGTTGCGGCTGAAACCTTCCACGACCAGGAACTCGCCGCGCTCGAGCCCCGGGCCGATGGGCTGAGAGCAGCTGGTGTGAAACGTGGTGTTCAGCGCGCCCTCGACGAAGATCCGAATCTCCGTTCCCAGCGTGCCCTTCTTGTCGGTTCCGGTGACCGTGAAGATCCCACCGGGTGCCACCGGGCCCGAGAAGACCGAGTCGGCCGGTTTCTTCTGGAACACCTCGACGAGAGCCGGCACTGCTCCGGTGTACATCACGGTCAGCTGTGTCACTTTTCCGGAGCACTGGCTGCACGACAGCGGCGGCGGCGAAGGTGGCAGCATCCCGAACTCTTCCACGGGGCAGACCAGTCCGTTGATCCGACTGAAGGCTTCCACCACCAGGAAATCACCCCGCACCAGTCCAGGTCCAATGGGCCGCGAGCAGCTGGTGTGGATGGACGTGTGTTCGCGTCCGTCGACGAAGATGTCGATTCCGGGACCCAGGGTGCCTTTCTTGTCGCTGCCGGCCACGGTGATATAGTCCCCTGGACCCACCAGGCCTGCCAAGACCGGGGTGCCCCCCTTGTGCTGATAGACTTCGACAATGGCCGGACGGGTACCCAGATAGCGTAAGGTCAGTTGTGTGACTTTGCCTTCGCAAGGGGCGCAGGGCCGGACGTAACCGAAGTCGGGGGCGAGGTTCTCGAAACCGCCCGGGACAGCCGCCAGGCTGGCCGAGGTGCGATTGTCGGGAAGGCCGTCCAGGTCGAAAGTCTGTGTCGCCGCGAACAGCGCCCCGGAGGCCGCGAAGTTTGAGGCCAGCACCTCCACCTCATACAGCCCGGGCACGAAGAGCTGATCGAACAGGTAGAAGCCCAGCGAGTCGGTGGTCGTCGTCAAGGTATCGACGTCACCGTCTCCGTCGATGTCCCCGGTCAGCCGAACGCTCACACCGGCAATGCCGACCTCACCGAATTCCGGCTGAAAGAGGCCGTCGGCGTTATAGTCGCTCCACACCAGGTCGCCCACCACGCCAAAGACGTAGCCCAGGTCGGCCTCGTCATGATCTTCACTCTCCTGCAACGGGTAGGACCCGCCGTGGAGGCCGTAGGGCTCGTTGCCCGTGGTCAGTGAAAGATTGTCGAAGGGCAGGGTCGACTCGACCACGTCGACGAAGTAATCAGCGGCACCCAGCCCGAGAAAGTCATAGTCGCCATCGCCGGAAGTCAGCTGGGTCGCCACCAGTGCGTCCGTCGCGGGATCGAGCACCCCATTGCCGTTGCTGTCCCGGTAGAGACGAACTTCGACTCCGTTGATCCCCTCCTCACCTGAATCTTGCGCTCCGTTTCCGTTGCGGTCCAGCCAGATGCGATCACCCAGGCTCGCCGAAGGAACACCGAGCACCGCAGCCGACATCCGGAGGGCGTTCAGGTTGGCCAAATCCAGTCCCATGGAACGAAAGACGTAGCGTCCCGGCGGCAGACTGGAAACGTGATGATCGGCCGGCTGGCTCATGTCCGTTTCCAGGCGGAACTGCTCCCACTCCTGGTTGCCCGAGGGGTTGTCATTGAAAAACGATCCGACCGGCGTGTCGAGCCAGTAGCTCACGCTGGGCGACCGGGTGAAGAAGCCGGTCGGCCCGAGCAGGTTGGGGTTCTGGTCGTCGTTGGGCGCTCCGGTGGTGGGGCCGCAGGACAGGACGTTGCCAATGGCAATGCCTTCGCCCCGTGCCGCGGTTCCTACTGCCCAGGAAGGCACCAGCCCAGGGAACATGGGGTGGGTGTTGGGGAAGCAGGCGGACCTCGGATCGGTGTTCGTGCAGGTGTCGGTGTCGTCGCTGTCCCTGGCGATGCAGTCGTAGGACCCGTAGTCGAAGTCTCCGTCCCAGACCGAGAAAAACGGCAGGGGTTCGTCGACCCTCATCACGAACGACCAGGTCCCGTCGTAGGTCGAGACCGACGTGTCCGGAAAACGCGGGTAAATGATGGCCGCATCATTGAAGCTCCTCAGGGCACCCACGAAGGAAAACGCCAAGGGCCGCAAAGAAATGTCTCCAGTGGAACGGACCTTGAAGTTGCTCTCCGACGAACCGTTGGGGCCGAAGGCGACTCCAGGCGGCGGCATGGGCGGAGGCATCACCGCAACCAGGTTGACCAGCAACCGGTAGCAGAATTGCCCCGCCGGACAGTCCGAGCCCGGATTGGCGGCCGCCTCTGGAGCGTCGGCCATGCCGATGTCGAACCAGTTGTTGTCCGGCATCGCTCCGTTCGCCATTCCATCCACAGAACTGCTGAAGAAGGTGCCGTGAACCGGGTTGACGCCGTCCGAGAACCACCCTCCGGGCGGTCCCACCTCGAAGCTTCCCGTTCCGTCGCCGTCGGGATCGGCAAAGAGCCGAAACCTGAGTTGGGTAACGCCCAGTTCGCCGGATCCCACGCGATCCCAATGGGGAATCGCTCCGGCTCCGTTGTCACCGTCGAATATGCCGACCTCGAAACCGTCACCGCTGGAAACGATCTGGATGTTGATGAAGTCGCCGCCCAAGGTCTTCAGCCCGGCACCTGCCAGACTCAGCATCCGGCCATCGACTTCACTGCAAGTGGGAAAACAGTTGTAGGGTGTGACGGACTCTTGTGCCTCCGCATCGACAGCCAGCCAGGCCACAACGACAACCAGTACGAACAATCGAATCAACCGCATCTCGAACTCCTCCACCCTCTATTTGTTCCTGCTAGCCGACGGGCCGCTCCAGCCACGAATCCGTCCTGGGGCGCACTCCCGAGCCTTAGCAATTCACGAACCCAGCACGGCAGTGAACGGGTGCGCACTCGCAGCGCTCTTGTTACACGCCCTAATTGAGGAGCGAATTTTCCCCAGTCCCTCAATGGGACTGGCCGTGCCAGGGCACTGTAAAGTTTTCCACCCGTGGGTCAAAAAAGTAAGGCTTCGTTCTTACCTTTGTCGAAGGCGAACAATCATCCCCACGACACGGGCCAGCCCGCACGACTCCACTTCTTGATGTCGTGGGCTCGTCCGTTGAGAAGCACGAGGCATGCCAATGAGCGCCAAGCAGAGGCGAACGACCCGGGAGAACCCTTCGAGCCCATAGGCAGTGGGGCCAACCGGGGGAGGACAGGACGGCGTGGGCAGGTTGTCGCAACTGTGAAAGCGTCAGAATCTCCACACCCCGGTGTCACCAGACCAACGGGGTCGATGCGATGGTGCAGTCCGATCGGGCGCGTCTTTGACGCTGTCATTTGATGGGTGGCCCTTCCAGCCAGTCGTAGCCAATGATGGGGTCGTCGTGCGGAATGCGGCCCTCGTCTTCGGGGTCGTACACCTCGGAAGTGATGTAGAACAGGTCGGCCGGTCCGCTGAGGCATTTGCAGCCGTGAGCCACCCCCGGGGGGATGCAGACGACCTGCACGGTCTGATTCTCGCCCATCCACAACTGTACGGTCTGCCCCAACGTGGAAGAACCCTCGCGGGTGTCGTGCAGGGCCACCTCGAGCACACCCGTGGCGACGTACCACCAGTCGGTCTGGACTCGATGGATGTGCCAGGCTTTGGCCACACCGGTATACATTCGGGAATGGCTCCACTGGCCGAATTGGCTGAAAAAGCCGTCGGTGACGCGAATGATTTCCCGAAAGAAGCCCCGCTCGTCCAGATGAGTCACCAGCTCCTTGACCACTACCCCTTCCAGCAGTTCTTTCTCCATGGCCGCACTCGTTTCGCTCGCGAGAACCGGGTGTGGATCAGGGGATCCGCCCGCCCAGGAATTTGATGAGGCCGTCCCGGGTGATCGTGTATTCGGGCGGAAGGGTCTCCTCGACGCCGGGCCGATATCCTTTTACGCTCCAGGCCTTCTCCACCAGCCTCTCCAACACATAGCTGCGAATCCGCGGCCGGTCCTCTGAGTCGAGGAAGCACTCCAGCACCGCCTCGCGCGACTCTTCTTCGCTGCGTTCGAACAGATAGTCGAGGGCCGCCAGCCGAACGTCGTCGTCCCGATCTTTCAGGCAGCGGCGAACGATCCGGACCAGCTCGGGAGAATACACGTCCTGAAGAGAGCGGATCAGCTGCACCAGGGGAAGCGGGCTGGCGGGGGGGTTTGTCCAGTGATACTCGAGCAGTTCGCCGGCGATCTCGGTCAGCTCCTCCTGTGGCACGATTCCCCGGAGGGCCCGGAAGGGCCAGTAGACCTGACGCTCCCGTTTGAGAAACGTCTTGATCGGCTCGACGGCCGGCCGGCCGTAGCTGACGATCCAGGCCAGCACGTCCTCTTTCTCTTCGTCGTCCTGGCGATTGGGGGAAACCGTGATGCTGAAACGGTCCAGCAGGACCAGAATAGCCTCAGGCGTGCCCATCTGGTAGAGCTTGTGGGCAGCATTGATGCGCACGGACGGGTCTCCGTGCGGCTCCTTGACCTTCTTGCGCAAGCGCTCGATCTGCTTTTCCGGCGAACGGCTGAAAATGGAAAAAATGCTCATCGACAGCCCGCTCCTGCTGACATCGACCACACCAGGCTCAAGACTATAACATGGGGGCGGGAAGCGTGAGGGGCCCGGTTCAGCGTCGAGACCACGTCATGGGCCGGCATTCTCTGGAGAAGTGGCGATGGAGCCGATTCGAAGCATTGCATATTTTTCAATGGAGGTTGCCCTCGAGCCGGGGATGCCCACTTACAGCGGGGGTCTAGGCGTTCTGGCTGGAGACACGCTTCGCTCAGCGGCTGACCTGCAGGTTCCCATGGTCGCTGTCACGCTCTTGCATCGAAAGGGGTATTTCCGCCAGCAGCTGGACGCCGGGGGGCGGCAGTTGGAACAACCGGAAAACTGGAGGCCGGACCAGTTCCTGCGGGAGACGCCGGAGCGGGCTCGCCTCACCCTGGAAGGCCGGAACGTCGAGATCCGCGCCTGGAGATACGACGTGAAAGGGCTTTCCGGGTTCGTGGTTCCCGTCTATCTGCTCGACTCAGACCTCGAAGAGAATTCGGCCGGGGATCGGACTCTCACCGATCACCTGTACGGAAAAGATTCTCACTACCGGCTTTGCCAGGAAGCGATTCTGGGCATTGGAGGTGTCCGCATGCTGCGCGCCTCCGGGTACCAGCAGATCGAGCGCTTCCACATGAACGAGGGCCACTCCAGCTTGCTCACACTCGAGCTGCTGGATGAGCAAGCCCGGCTGGCGGGCCGGACGTCGATCGAGCACGAAGACATAGAGCCGGTCAGGAGAACGTGCGTCTTCACGACCCACACTCCGGTGGCCAGCGGACACGACCGGTTTCCCAAGGATTTGGTGCTGCGTGTGCTGGGCCGCCGCGAAGTCTACGACATGGAAGACGTCTTCTGCTGCGAGGGCGAACTCAACATGACGTATCTGGCCCTCAATCTCAGCCATTACGTCAACGGGGTGGCCAAGAAACATCGGGAAACCTCGCAATTGATGTTCGCCGCCTACAATATCGACTCGATCACCAACGGGGTTCATCTGGCCACTTGGACCTGCCCGTCCATTCAGGCCCTGCTCGACCGGCGCATTGCGGGATGGCGCGAGGACAACTTCAGCCTTCGATACGCGCTCAACATTCCGGCCGAGGAAATCCTCGACGCCCATCAGCAGGCCAAGTCCGAATTGCTGGAGCGCGTCCTTGAAATGACGGGAGTGCGGATGGATCCGCAGGTCTTCACCATCGGATTCGCGCGGCGAGCCACCTCCTACAAGAGGCCGGACCTGCTGATTCACGATCTGGAGAAGCTTCGGAGCGTCGAGTCGGCCGGTCCCTTTCAAGTGATTTACGCCGGCAAGGCGCACCCGGCTGACCAGCCCGGGCGACAGCTGATCCAGCGGATCTTTCAGGCCATCAACGATTTGAAGGGGGAGATCGAAATCGTCTATCTGCCCAATTACGACATCGAACTGGGCCGTCTGATCACGGCCGGGGTCGATGTCTGGCTCAACACCCCCCGGGCTCCCATGGAGGCCTCGGGCACGAGCGGGATGAAAGCGGCTGTCAACGGTGTGCCCAGTCTCAGCGTT
>JBFKLX010000191.1:0-10838 GCA_041630155.1 Acidobacteriota bacterium | reverse complement strand
CGCAAGCGCTTGACTTCGCGTTTCAAGCGCGCCATCTCCTGGCGAACGTCTTTGTCCTGCAGCTGGTCCTCGAGCTCGGCGCGGCGCTTCCACTCGGCCAGGCGCTTGTCGCTGATGCCCAGCTGCTGGGCCACCGCGTGGACGCTTTTGGCGCGGCTGGCCAGCAGCGCCAAAGCCTCCTCCTTGAACTGCTTGCTGTATCGTGGCATGTCTCTCCCTTCCTCCAGATCAAGCATCCGGAATTGGGAGCTGTCCACTTTTCGGGGAAACTCCGTTTGTTTGAGTTTTGGGTTTTGACCTTTGAACTTCCTGAAGGGTCCCTAGGTCCGAGGATGGCGTTTCCCAAGCCACCAGAGCGACTCACGGGGGGCCAGCGGCCGGTTGAGCCAGCGGGGGCGCCGCAGCCCGCCGGGATGGGTTTCGCGCCGGCGTGCCCACTCGTTCCATTGCTTGAACACCTGAAAGGACCGGTTGGTGTCGACCACGATGTCACCGTACTTCTCGCCGGGTGCCGGGTGGCTCAGCCGCACCCTTTGCAGCCAGCAGTGGGCACCCGAAATGGGATCGGGGTGGACCGCGTGAGTGAGATTCTGATGCACTCCCCCTTCCCGCCAGAAAATCCTCCGGCTGTCCGGGTCGGAGGACTCGAAGGCGTCGACCCCCGAGACTTGTTCCATCTTCCAGATGCCCGGCTGAGGGTTGCTGATTTGGACACTCGAGGTGAGCCAGCGATTGCCTGCGTCCTGGGCTCGGCGCCAGCGCCCCAGATGGTGCGAGCAGGCGATCACTCCCGGCCGTATCGCCTCCGTGACCCACACCTTGTCGATGAACCAACCGATTTCCGTTTCGATCTTCACGAGCTGGCCGGTCCGCAAGCCGAGTCGTGCAGCGTCCAGCCGGTTGATCCAGACCGGGTTGCGATGAGCGATTTCACTCAGCCACTTGGAATTGGCCGAACGGGAGTGGATGTGAACGGGCAGTCGAAACGTGGGCAACAGGACGTATTCGCCCGCCTCCCCACTCGAGCCGTCGATGTGAGAGTGGATGTATCCGGGAATGGCGTGCTCCGGGTAGCCGAACCGGGCCAGAGTGGAAGAGTAGAACTCCTGCTTCCGAGAGGGGGTGGGGAAGCCGACGCAGGGCTGATTGCCAACCTGAAGTCCAATCGGCTCGCCGTCTCGGACGATGGTCCCGTTGGGCAGGGTCTGGCTTCCTTTCAGCTGTTGGGTCGAGAGCCTGTCGGTGTGTCTGCGGTAAGTCCGGTGTTCGACTTCGAAAGCGCCGTACTTGCGCATGTACTCCAGTGGCGTCAGCCCTTCCTTGGCCGATTCTTCGGGCAGCCCCGGGGTGTTTTCGAAAATGAACTGGTAATACTCCTGGACGGTTATCTTGGACTGGGGCCGGTAGGGGCTGAGAAAGTGCTGGCGAATCCCCAGTGCTCCGTCCGGGTCGATCTGCCAGGAGAGCTCGATCCAGAATTCGTCTTCCTCCCACACTTCTCCCGGGTTGGTTTCCCAGGTGAAACGCACGGACCGGCCTTCGCGGCGGGCTTTTTCGCGCAGCACCGGCTGGCGGAAAGCGATCCAGGTCCCGGAGTGGGTCTCGTAAGAATTCAGGTCGTGACGCTCGGAGGCATGGCCCATGGGCAGCACGTAGTCGGCGAAGTAGGCCGTTTCGTTCCAGGTCGGCGTCAAAGCGATGTGGCAGCCGACCTTCTCTTCGTCGAGCAGCATCTCGATCCAGCTGAAGCCGTCGGGAAAGGTCCAGACCGGGTTGAAGACGCGGGTGAAATAGACGTCCAGGGAGCCCCGCCCGTCCTTGATCAAATGGGGCAGGATGGGGCTCATCTCATAGTGGCAGAGCGTGTACTCGGGCGGGAAGTGAAGCTCGTTCCAGACGGGCGGATCGGGGGGTACGTCGAACAACTGGGGGTGAAACTTGTTCCAGCTGCTGGGGGAGGTCCCCCCTTCGGTGCCGACAGAACCCGTGAGCACGCTCAGCCAGTGCAGGCAACGCGCGACCTGCCAGCCGCCCAGGTTTCCGATCGAAGCGGAGCGCCAGACGTGGCAGGCGAATCGCGAGCCGGCCCGGCCGATCATCCGGGCGGCTCGTCGAACCTGCTCCACTTGAACTCCCGATTCTCGGGCCGCGAATTGGGGTGTGAACTGCGAGTACTCGCTCTGGACCTGGGCCTGAAATTCTTCGAAGGTGACGGGCCTTTCGGGGTGACAGGCCTTCAGATACTCGTCCCAGTTGACCCAGTCACGCACGAAGTCCCAGTCGACGCGATCCTCTTCCAGCAGCAGCCGGGCAATGGCCAGCAGCACGGCGGCCTCGGTGCCCGGATAGGTGGGCAGCCACAGGTCCGCCAGTGAAGCCGTATTGGAGAGTCGCGGGTCCATCACGATCAGCTGGGCTCCCTGCATCATCCCTTCCAGGATTCGCTGCGCGTGGGGATTGAAGTAGTGGCCGGTTTCCAGATGCGAGCTCAGCAGCAGGATGACTTCGGCGTGGGCGTGGTCGGGAGAGGGGCGGTCGCTCTTGTGCCAGAGTGAATAGCCGATCCGCGCTCCTGCTGAACAGATGTTGGTGTGGGAGTTGTGCCCGTCCACCCCCCAGGCTTTCAGGACCCGTTCTGCGTACCCTTCGTGTCCGGGCCGCCCCACGTGATAGACGACTTTGTCCCGCCGGTTGGCTCGCAGGGATTCCCGGATTCGCGAGGCGATTTCCTCCAGGGCCTGATCCCAGCCGACCCGTTCCCAACGGCCTTCGCCGCGCAAACCGCTCCGCTTGAGGGGATGGAGAATGCGCTCGGGGTCGTTGATCTGGTTGATGGTCGCGGGGCCTTTGGCGCAATTGCGCCCCCGCGATCCGGGGTGGTGGGGATTGCCTTCGAACTTTCGGACCCGGTTGGTCTCCTTGTCGATGTACGCCAGCAGCCCGCAGCCCGATTCGCAGTTGAAGCAGGTGGTGGGGACGATGGTGTAATGGCGTTCCTGGAGGCGGGGCCAAGCCTTGGCATCCCACTCCACGAAGTCGTCCCAATGCTCGGGTGGCGGGTAACCGGCCAGGGGCTCGGCGACTTGGCGCGGTGCAGGGGTGCGGTCCAGCTTCGGCAGCAAGCCCAACTTCTCCGACCAACGTTCGATCCAGGACGTTTTCATGTCTCTTGGGCCCCCTCGTGAACCGGCTCCCGGCCGGTGATTCTCCACAAGTTCCCGCCGGATTTGCCGGTCCCGGCCCTCTCTCCGATCACTGGCCCGGTCAAGCCAGGGGAATTCGCTGAGGCGTCCGGACCCAGACGTACTCGGTCAGAAAGATCCCCGCCAGCGCCAGCACGCCGGCCAGCCCGAGCATGAGGGCCGGGGGCTGCAGCAGAATCAGGCCGATCGGAAAGACCGAGCCGAGCCAGAGCCCGGCCCGCCAGAAATGACGGTCCGGTCCCTGTCGCATCAGCCGGGCCGCCCGCGCAGCATCCTCCGAATTGTGTGGTGTCCACACTTCCAGCAGTAGGATTGCCAGGTTCGCCCCCAGCAAGACGCCCAGCAGCCCTGCCAGGCCGGTACTCTCCTCGGTACGGACCGCCATCATGACAGCAGTTCCCGCGATCAGCGCGTGATTGAGCATGCGCAGCGGCGAGAGTGGAGACTGCCAGAAATCCCGGCCTTTGGCTTGGGCGAAGAGAAAGGCGGTGTAGGTCGCGCCCACCAGGGCGAGCAGCCAGGCCGCCGCCAGCAAGGGTGTGAGCAGCGGCTCCCAGCCTTGCCAGAGCGCAAGCAGCGCCAGGCTCGAGAGCAGCCCCAGCCCGGTGATGACGTAGGCCCCGCGAACCAGCCAGGACCGCCAGTTGGGCCGCAGCAGGACGTATGGGAAGCGCTCGGGGCGGTCCAGGTCGGCGATCAGAAGGAGTCCGGTCAACGCCAGGAACAGCAGTGAGATTCCCAGCAGAGCAGCCGTTTCCGCGGGCGTCGGCTGGTCGCCCAGCCGTCCCTGCAGCACCAGCATCAATACCGAGCCCGTGGCGACCGCTTTGGTCCAGATATAGGCGGGAACCTGCCAGCCCCAGAGGATTCCTTTGCCCGGAGCGTCGTAGACCCGCTGCCCCTCTTGGGCGAGTTCGCGGCCCACGGCGTCGACGGCGCGCTGGGAGAGCGAGATCGATCCCGCCAAGGTGACGCCTCCCCAACCGCTTTGGGAGGAGGTATCGTCCGGAAGGAACAGGGGTTCGGCCATTTCCGTTCGCTTCTGCTCGATCCAGCGAGCGAAATGTCCGACTCCGCCGCTCTGCTCCGAAGCGAAATAGGAATCGTGGGGAGAGGCCGCCGCCGGCTCCAGAGCCGCTCGGTCGCCGTCGATGTAAAAGACGTTGGGGCGCGTCCCCTTCTCGGGTTTGCGAACGCTGACGTCCTGGCCTGCCAGCAGAGTGGAGATGCGAGCACCGGGGTCATGCAGATCTCCCGAAACGATCGCCTGAACGGGGCAGACGATCACGCAGGCGGGCTCGTAACCTCGCTGCACCCGGTGGGCGCAGTAGTTGCACTTGGCCGCCGTGCGAGTTTCCGGGTCGATGTAGAGGGCATCGTAGGGGCAGGCCTGCATGCAGGAACGGCAGGCGATGCAGCGTTCCGAGTCGAAATCGACAATACCGTCGCGCCGCGTGAAGAGCGCCGATGTAGGGCAAATCTCTACGCAGGGCGCGTCTTCGCAGTGGTTGCAGCGCGTGACCGTGAAGCTGCGCCGGGTCTGAGGGAAGATCCCCTTCTCCACGTACTTGACGTGGGTCCGGTTGACGCCCAACGGGATTTCGTGCTCCGACTTGCAGGCGACCGTGCAGGCATGACAACCAATGCACTTGCGGTTGTCGATGACGAAGCCGTAGTTCATGAAAGCGTTCCCATCGAGTAGGCGGCCCACTCCGCGCCGTCCCTTTTGTGCCTCAGTCGATTCGGAAAATCAAGGGCCCGAACCGGCCCGCAGGACCAAGGACTCGGAGCGGAGGCGCAGCAGGGACCGAAGCCCTGTAGTGGGGAGATGCCCGTCTTGCTATAGTAGCCGGATGGCTCGAACAACCGCTGTCATGATCCCGGCCACGATCCCGCTGATCATGTTGCTGCTGGCGCAGCCCCAGACCGCTCCGGCGGTGGAACAAGGGCGCCTGACGCTGGACATGCTCTATCACCCGGACCGGAAAATCGACTTCGACGGCACCCCGCCCCGCATCTTGCGGTGGCTGGAGGATGGCAGCCACTACGTCGAACGCCGCTCGGACTCCCAAGACGGACCGCCCCAGCTGTGGCGCGTCCATGCCGAGACGGGTGAAGCTCAACCCCTCTACGACCTCCAGAAGGTCCGGCAGGCCTTTGGCGCCCTGGAGGGGTTCGACGACGAGCGAGCTGGGGAGCTGGCCCGAAAAGGCACCTTCACGCTCAGCCCCGATGAGGGGTCGCTGGTGATCGACTACGAAAACGACTTGTACTTCTACGGTTTCCCGGGAGACCAGGTTCGCCGCCTCACCCAAGGCCCGGAGCCGGAGAAAGAGGCCAGCTACAGTCCCGACGGACAACGGATCGCCTTCGTGCGCGACGGGGACTTGCACGTGATCGACCTGGACGGCGGAGAAGAGCGCAGGCTCACCTCAGGGGGCGGCGAGAATCTGCTGAACGGTCTCCTGGATTGGGTCTATCAAGAGGAAATCTATGGGCGAGGAGACTTCAAGGGATTCTGGTGGAGCCCCGACTCCAGCCGGCTGGCCTACCTGCAGCTGGACGAGTCTCCGGTCCCCAGCTTCACCGTCGTGGACCATTTGCCACAGCACCTCACACTGGAGGTCAGCCGCTATCCCAAAGCCGGCGACGCCAACCCGCTGCCACGGCTGGGCATCGTGCCGGCCCAGGGAGGCCAGACCGAATGGGTCGACCTGAGCGCCTACGAGCCGGAGGACCTCCTGATCGTCCGGGTGGGCTTCGCTCCCGACGGCCGCCTCGCCTTTCAGACCCAGAACAAGGAGCAGACCTGGCTGGATCTGAGTCTTCACGACCTCGCGCGGGGGCAGACCGAGCGGTTGCTCCGCGAAACCACCCCGGCCTGGGTGAACGTGCTGGAGGAGCCGCACTGGCTGGCCGACGGATCTTTCCTGTGGGAGAGTGAGCGAACCGGATGGAGGCATCTCTATCACTACTCGCCGCGTGGCGAGCTGTTGGGTGCCGTGACCGGCGGTGAGTGGGAAGTCCGCGACGTCCACGGGGTGGACGAGGGGGCCGGCTGGGTCTATTTCACCGGTGCCCTGCGTAGCCCCATATCGCCGGACCTCTACCGCACCCGCCTGAAGGGCGGTGAGCTGGAGCGAATCACGGACCGTCCCGGGAGCCACTCCACCCGCTTCAACTCGCAGCTGACTCTTTACGTGGGCTCCTGGAGCGATCTGCAGCATCCCACCCAGACTCGTCTCTACCGGGCCGACGGCAGCCTGGTGCGGGTCATCGACGAGAATTCGGCCCAGCGGCTGGGAACCTTGAAGCTCACACCTCCCGAGCTGTTGCGGGTGCCGAGCCGAGACGGCTTTCTCATGGAAGCGCTGCTGATCCGCCCGCCCGATTTCGACCCGGAGCGGCGCTACCCCGTGCTGGTGCACACCTATGGTGGTCCTCATGCACCGCGAGTCAGGAACGAATGGGGGGGCACGACCTATCTTTGGCATCAGATGCTGGCCCAGGAGGGGTACCTCGTCTGGATCTGCGACAACCGCACCGCCAGCGGCAAAGGGGCGATCTCGACCTGGCCCCTGCACCGCAACTTCGGGGAACTGGAGCTGCAGGACATCGAAGACGGGCTCAAGTGGCTGAAAGAGCAGCCCTGGGTCGACCCCGATCGGATCGGAATCTGGGGCTGGAGCTACGGCGGCTACATGACCGCCTACGCGCTGACTCACAGTACCAGCTTCAAAGCAGGCATCTCTGGCGCGCCCGTTACGGCCTGGGAGCTGTACGACACGATCTACACCGAGCGCTACATGGGAACGCCTCAGAACAATCCAGCCGGCTACGAGAAGTCTTCGGTCCTCCAGGCCGCCGGGAATCTGCATGGCAGACTGCTGCTGGTGCACAGCACGATCGACGACAACGTGCACCTTCAGAACACCATCAAGTTCGCCTATGAGCTGCAGCGAGCGGGCAAGCAATTCCAACTGATGCTCTACCCCAAGAACCGTCACGCCGTCCGCGACCCCCATCAGCTCTATCACCTGCGAACGCTGATGACCGAGTTCATTCGGGAGAATCTCTGAAGGGCGTGGGGCGTGACTCCGGCCCGATTCAGCCAAGTGCTGAGTGGTGAATAGCAGGACATCGTTTACACCGACATCGTCTGTGGTCTCAGGCACGGATCCAGCAGCACATTGGTCACAGTGAAGGACGCGAGTCCGGTCGTGGGGGGTGACTTCTTCCTGTCTCACTCGTCATCGTGTTCGTCATCGTTTCGTGATCGAGAATCGGGAGGCGATGCGGTCCCGGAACGGGGAAGGCAAGGGCGAGGGCCAAGCCCCAAAGCCCCACGCCCGCGACCCCCAATCCCTCGTTCACCCAACGAACATTCATTGTTTGGAAACAGAACGAATTTTGTGATTACAGTCACCATTTTTGTGTGCCACAATGGGCGCCATAGGGTGACAATCTGGGGAAGATCTGAGGGCGTCGCCCTGTTGCATCCGAGGCGCCGGTCTCCTGGGCCGGCTCTACTCTCAACACGCACACAAGGAGGTCAGTGATGAAGAGGAAACCCCTATTGGTGGCCGTCCTGCTGGCATTTCTGCTGGCAGCGACGGCCTTCGCCGGCAGCGGGCAGATCATTCCAGCGGCCGGGCCGAAAGTCCCCGACCAATACATCGTGGTCTTTCGCCAGGGAGCTCAGGCCGATGCGGTCGCTCAACAGCTGGCGCAGCTGCACGGCGGCAACCTCGTCCAAGTCTACCGCCATGCTTTGCAGGGGGCCGTCTTCCGTCTGCCCGAACGGGCGGCCCGCGCTTTGGCCCGAGACCCGAACGTCGAGTTCGTGGAAGAGGACCAGATTGTTTCGCTGGACGCTTCCGGTTCGCAGACGGGGGCGACCTGGGGCCTGGACCGGATCGACCAGCGCAATCTGCCCCTGGACGGCGTTTACAACTATGATTTTTCCGGTCCCTCCGTTCACGTCTACGTCATCGACACTGGAATCCGCACTTCGCACAATGACTTCGGCGGCCGTGCCAGCGCGGATTTCGATTCCATCGGTGACGGCCGGAACGGCCAGGACTGCAACGGCCACGGCACCCACGTGGCAGGGACCGTGGGCAGTGCCACCTGGGGAGCGGCCAAGGACGTGCGTCTGCACGCTGTGCGCGTTCTGAACTGTTCGGGTTCCGGCACCAACTCGGGCGTGATCGCGGGCGTCGACTGGGTCACGGCCAATCACATCTCTCCGGCGGTGGCCAACATGAGCCTGGGCGGCAGCGTCTCTTCGGCCCTGGACAACGCGGTCAACAACTCGGTCAGCGCTGGAGTCTTTTACGCCGTGGCGGCGGGCAACGAGAACACCAACGCCTGCAACCGCTCTCCGGCGAGAGCGGCCAACGCCTATGCAGTGGCGGCCAGCGATTCGAGCGACACCCGGGCTTCTTTCTCCAACTGGGGGAGTTGCGTGGAGATTTTTGCTCCCGGCGTCTCGATCACCTCCACCTGGCACACCTCCAACAGCGCCACCAACACCATCAGCGGCACCTCCATGGCCAGCCCGCACGTGGCCGGCGCCGCCGCGCTGATCCTGGACGAGAACCCGGGCTTCAGCACCACGCAGGTGGCAAACGAACTGACCAGCCGAGCCACCTCCGGCGTGATCAGCAACACGTCCGGTTCACCCAATCTGCTGCTTTACACGCTCTCCGAGAGTGCACCGCCCCCACCCCCACCACCCCCGCCGCCCGGGGAAGACGTGGTGTACGTTGAGGACTTCGACAACGGCTCGGCTGCCGGGTGGAACAAGAGCAGCGGATCCGGGGACCTATGGCGGCTCTCCACGGACTGCGTGACCGCCGCTTCGGGAAGCTGGAAGCTGGCGTTCAGCCGTTCCAGCCCCAACTGCGATTACGACGTGGGGCGCGCCACCGGCTGGGCCCGCACACCCACGATCAACCTGTCCGGCTACACCCAGGCGACCCTGAAGTTCAACCACTTCTGGGAGACCGAGTCGTACAACGGTAACTACGACGTGATGCGCGTCCAGGTGTCCACCAACGGCGGCAGTTCCTGGACGACCGTCAAGAGCTGGAATTCGTCCGACCCCAACCCTTCCAATTACCTGTCGGAGGCGATTGACGTCAGTTCCTACATCAGTACGAACTTCCGCGTCCGTTTCCACTTCGACAGCCAGGACCGGTTCTCGAACGATTTCCTGGGCTGGTACGTGGACGATGTGGAGGTCACGGCTCAGTAATTCCTGACCGGACGATCTCTCGTTTCATTCCCGTTGAGCGCCCTCTCGAGAGGGCGCTCGTCGTCCCTCGAGCTCCCGGCCCCTGACACCGGCTTCCCGCAGGTGACTCCCCAGCGACTTTCCCGAAACGAAGCGGGTGATATGCTGCTCAGCATGAAAAGCCGCGCCCGTGCTTCGGTACTTTTGGGATCTTTCTTCTTCTCACTGACGCTGACCTGCACCGCCCACCTCGGAGCGCAGCCGGCAGCCGACCGCGAAGAGTGGGTATCGCTGTTCAACGGCCAGGATCTGGAGGGATGGGACATCAAGATCCGGGGACACGATCTGAACCAGAACTACCTGAACACCTTTCGGGTCGAGGACGGCATTCTGAAAGTGTCCTACGATGGATACTCGCGCTTCGAGGAAGCGTTCGGCCACCTCTTCTATCATCAGCCGTTCAGTTATTACCGCCTGCGGTTGGAGTACCGGTTCGTGGACCGGCAAGCAGAGGGAGCCCCCGGCTGGGCCTTCCGGAACAGCGGCATCATGGTCCACTCGCAATCGGCCGCCAGTATGGGGCGGGACCAGGACTTTCCCATTTCGATCGAGGTCCAGTTGCTGGGCGGAGATGGTTCACGAGATCGCCCCACGGCCAACCTGTGCACTCCCGGCACGCACGTCGAAAGGGAGGGCGCGCTGGTCACCCAGCACTGCCTGGAGTCCACCTCCCCCACCTTTCACGGCGACCAGTGGGTCAGCGTGGAAGTAGAGGTCCTCGGCGGTGAGAAAATTCGGCACCGGGTCAACGGCGAGACCGTCTGCGAGTATGAGAAGCCGCAGATCGGCGGCGGTGTGGTCAGTGGGTTCGACCCTGCCGTCAAACAGGACGGCCGCCTCCTCACGGAGGGCTACATTTCCCTCCAGAGTGAGAGCCATCCCGTCCACTTCCGCAACATCGAACTGCTGGATCTGACCGGCTGCGCGGACCCGAACGCGTCCAACTACAAGTCGTACGTCGTGAAGCCCGACGCCTCGCGCTGCCGCCCGAAATGAGGAGGCAGGGCGCAGGCAGGGGGAATGTCTGTGGGTCTGTGGGTCTGCGGGTCCGTGGGGTGTTGATTCCGTCTCGCTCGTAATCGCTTCCGTAATCGAAGATCCTTGGTGCGAATGTCGTCCCGGAGCGGGCAAAGGGGAAGGCAAGGGCACGGGCAGGGCCCCCGAACCCCACGTGCCCTAACGTTGACTTTGTCGGCTGCTCGGGCCATCCTCCAGGCAGGTGATCAGCGGCAGCGCAGTCGACCAGGGGGGCGATCATGACCGACCCTAAGCAGTATCAGTTCGACCTGGTAGCGGAGGGGCGCCCGGCGCTCTTTTCGCTGGAAGAAGCGTTCTTT
>JBFKLX010000190.1:0-10935 GCA_041630155.1 Acidobacteriota bacterium | reverse complement strand
CCCGCTCCCGCCAGCCGGGAGACACCTGCCGCCGAGGATCGCAAGGAGGCCCCCGCCCCTGCCCCAGGTCTGCTTTCGGCTGAACGACTCGAGGCGCTGCGCAACGCGCTGGCCGGCAAGCCACCCGGGGAGATCACGCTGGTGACGGTGTTCGGGCAGCCCACGTCGGTTCAGCTGGCCGGTGAACTCCGGACGATCCTCGTCCAGGCCGGCTGGAAGGTCGAGACGATCCAGGGAGTTTTTCCCAGAACACCTCAGGAGTCGAGCCTCGTGGTGCACAGCCGCGACAGTCTGCCTCCGACCATGTCAACCCTTTCGGCGGCTCTGGCCGGGGTGGATCTGGTGTCGTTGCCGATCAACGTCATCACCAATCCCGACCGGCCGCCAGGCTATCTCGGCCTGATCGTTGCTCCCCTGAGTCCCGGCTCTTGAAACCGGGCCGGGCAGGAATCCACCCCGGGTCGGACTCGAAGTGACATTTTCTTGACGGCTCCCTCCGTCTCTTTGTCGCCAAAGGGACCGAAAAACCTGGAGAAACCCTGGCGACAAGTCGAAACCCTGGTTTGGCACTTGGCTTGCTAGAACTCGGGCAATGCTCGGGTCGATGAGTGAGTACCAAACGGAAGACGAGATGGACATGAGGGCAGCCGGCGGACGGTTCAGGCGCAAAGGTCTGCTCCTTCTCTGCATTCACCCACGATGAATTCGAATCGGCGTTCTGGAAGCATTTATCTCTGGGTCCTGGTTGCAGCGGGGCTCCCCTTCCTGCTGCACGCGGCGTTCTCGGTGGCCCGGTCGGGCCAGTTGTCCTGGCTGTGGCTGGCGGGGCTGACGGCGGTGGCCGGCACGCTGTCGATCAAGATCCCGCTTCGTCTCCATCAGGGACACTCCATCACGGTGTCGGTCGTCGACTGCTTCGTGTTGTTGGCCTTCATCGTGTTCGACGTGAACACAGCTGTTCTGGTCGCCGCCGTCGCGACGCTGGCGAGCTGCCTGCGGGTGGCCCTGCGGCGCCCCGATCGCTATCTCTTCAATCTGGCGCAGTTCGGCCTGGCGGCATGGATCACCGGCAGCGTCTACCAGATGTTACGATCAGGCCCTTTCCAGGCGAGCTTCTCATGGGTCGCGCAGGGTTTCCTGCTGATCGCTTTCAGCGCGGTCTTCTTCTTCGTGCTGAACACGGGTGCCGTGGCCGTCGCAATTGCATTGTCGCGGGGGGAGTCGATCTGGGACTTCTGGAGCCGTCACTTCCCCGGCCTGTGTCTGCCTGAGGCGCTCAATCTCCTGGCCGCCCTGGCCTTCCTCCTGGCCGTCTCACCGGAACGCTCCCTGAGCCTGTCCATCTGGCTCGTGGTGGGAGCCGCATTGTTGCTTTTCAGCAATTTCTACAGCCGCAGATGGCGGCACACCCTGCAAGTCATCTGAGGCCGGGCCGCTGGCCCGCCGCCCCCTTTCCGCGCTGCTTGCCTGAACGTGCATCGCCCCCTTCTCCCGGCTTGCCCTCCGATCCGATGTGTGGAACTGTGGCGACCCAGAGGGAGGACGTGCGCAATGAATCTGGACGACCTGCTGGAATGGCTGAAGCTCACGACCCGCTGGATCCATGTCTTCGCCGCGATACTCTGGATTGGGCAGACCTACCTCTTCAACTTCTTCGAGAAGAACCTGGAGCCCGTACCCTCGCGCCCCAATCTGGCGGGTAATCTCTGGATGGTCCACGGGGGAGGTTTTTACCTCGTGGAGAAGCAGAAGCTGCCGGAAACTCGCCCCCAGACACTGCACTGGTTCAAATGGGAGGCAGCCGCCACCTGGCTGAGTGGCGCTCTGCTGATTGCGCTGACCTATTACTGGGGGGGATTGCTGATCGAACCGCAACAGGACTTCGCACTGGCCGTCGCCTTGGGCATCGGAGTCGTGCTGGCCGGATGGGTCGTCTACGACGGTCTGGCGCGCTCGCCCCTGGGACGTCACCCCCGGCTCTTCGCGCTTTTGGGCTCGGTGCTGCTGGTCTCGGCCGCCTACCTGCTCTGCCGTTTTCAGAGCGAGCGCTCAGCTTTCATGCACATCGGGGCCCTGCTGGGAACCATCATGACCGCCAATGTATGGATGCGGATTCTGCCTTCCCAGCGCCGGCTGATTACCATGGCCGAGGCGGGCGAGACTCCCGATTCGCAACTGCTGGCAACCGGTCCCTTGCGCTCCCGGCACAACAGCTACATGGTGATGCCCCTGTTGGCCCTGATGATCAGCAACCACTACCCCACCATCTCTTACGGCCACCCTCTCAACTGGCTGGTGTTGGGCGGGCTGCTCTGGCTGGGCTGGGCCGCCGCCTGGGTGATGCGCCGCTTCTGAGCCTCGAAAACTGGGATCTGAGCCGAAGTTTCTGTTCGAGGGCCCGACCGGATTATCATGATGTCGTGGTGAGGAGTAGCCTGTGACGAAAAGCCAACAGCGTTTTTGCAGCGATGCCGAGGCAGCCTCCTTCCGGGAACTCCAACAACGGCTCCCGCAGGTTTGGGAGATGATCAGAGATCCCCAGGCTCCGGAGCACACCTCGGTCATCTTGCCTTCCATGAGCCTCGACCAGGAAGAGCTGGCCAAGATCCAGGGGTCGCCGTTCTACGAAGAACGTTTGCTCTTTACGCTGATCCGCTTGCGGCATCCGCGCGCCCGTGTGCTGTACCTCACCAGCCAGCCCATCCACCCGGAGATCCTGGACTACTATCTTCACCTGCTGGTGGGAGTGCCCGCCAGCCATGCTCGGCGCCGGCTCAATGTCATGTGCGTCTACGACGCTACCTCCCGTTCCCTCACCGAGAAGGTGCTCGAACGGCCCGGCGTGCTGGAGCGCATCCGGAAGTGGGTGGGCGATCGTCAGTGTGCCTACCTGACCTGTTTCAATTCCACCCACCGCGAGCGCAGGCTGGCCCTGGCCTTGGGGATTCCCCTCAACGGGGTCGACCCGGAACTCCTCTGGCTGGGGACCAAGAGCGGATCGCGAGAGATCTTCCGCCGGGCTGGCGTCGAACTGCCGCGGGGCTGCGAAAATCTCTCGACGGAGGGGGAACTGCTCGAAGCGCTGTCCGAACTGGAGCGCCAGCGTCCGGGGTTGAAGCGCGCCGTGATCAAACTCAACGACGGCTTCTCGGGAGAAGGCAACGCGGTCTTCCACTACCCCGCCGGACTGCGCCGGCGGGGTCAGGCCCGAAGTCGAGCACTGCAGGAGGCATTGCAGCATCTGCGATGGCCCGGATCACCCCAGTCGCTGCAGCGCTACCTCACCAAACTGCAGCAGATGCACGGGGTCGTCGAGGAGTTCCTGGAGGCTTCTCAGGTTCGATCCCCCAGTGTTCAGTTGCGGGTCAATCCCGACGGCGCCCTGGAAATCCTCTCCACGCACGATCAAGTGCTGGGAGGGCCTACCGGCCAGGTCTACCTGGGATGCCATTTTCCGGCCGGCGAAGAGTACCGGCGTCAATTGCTCGAACAAGCCTGGAGTATCGGGCAGGTCCTGCGCGACCAGGGAGTGATCGGCCGCTTCGGGATCGACTTCCTGGTGACCCGCCAAGCCGGAGGGCCCTGGAACAGCCACGCGATCGAGATCAATCTGCGCATGGGCGGGACTACCCATCCCTTCCTGGCGCTGGAGTTTCTGACCGGCGGCAAGCTCGACCCTCGAACCGGGCTGTTTCATTCCCCGCGGGGCCTCACCAAATACTATTTTGCGACCGACAACCTGAAGTCTCCCCATTACCGGAAACTCGTCCCTGAGGATTTCGTCGATTTGCTGGCGGTCTGGGGACTCCAGTTCAATCCCAATACCGAGACCGGGGTCCTGTTTCACATGATTGGCGCCCTCTCCCAGTACGGCAAACTGGGAATGACCTGTATCGGGAACAGCCGCGAGGAAGTCGAGGACTTTCACCGGCGAACCGTGGCCATTCTGGACCGGGCTACCGGAGCCGACGGTTCCAGCAGCGGCTCCTACCAGCCCCTCTTCGATGAAACCGTCCCCCAGCTGGCGTGAAGGTGTTGCGATGCCACTCGAGATTGTCCCGCTGACCCCGCAACGCTGGGAGGACTTCGAGGCCCTGTTCGGCTCCCGTGGGGCCTGTGGCGGCTGCTGGTGCATGACTCCCCGGCTCACCCGACGCCAATTCGAACGCCTCAAGGGGGAGGGGAATCGCCAGGCCATGAAGAGCCTGGTCTTCTCGGGCCGGGTCCCGGGCGTCCTGGCCTACCGGGCCGGGCGGCCCGTGGGTTGGTGTTCCATCGAACCGCGTCACGCCATACCCGGGCTGTCACGGTCTCGGATCTGCGCCCCGGTCGACGATCGTCCAGTGTGGTCGGTGGTCTGTATGTTCGTGGCCAAGGACTCCCGCGGAAAGGGTGTCTCAGTGGCCCTCCTGGAGGGAGCTGTCGAATGGGCGCGTTGCCAAGGCGCCGACTGCGTCGAAGGCTATCCCGTCGAGCCCGTGAAAAAGCCCATGCCCGCGGTGTTTGCCTACACGGGGCTGGCCTCGGCGTTCAAACGGGCAGGTTTCAAGGAAGTCGCCCGGCGTTCCCCTACACGCCCCCTGATGCGCCGTTCGCTCAGCTGAGCAAGGATGCGGGTTATCTGCAGGCGGCCCACCCAGCGGCCGGGGCTGCCTTGCGGCAGCCCCGTTCCCCTCAGCGAGGCCCAATGTCTGTTCCACTGCATCCACGGGCCTTGCCCCGCTCCTCTCCTGGCAGGGGAAACTCAAAAAACTCTCCAGTTGCGGGCGTTTCGACCAATTCGCAGCGACTTGAGAAATGGATACCACAACTCAGCCGCCGCTGACAAGCCCTCGTGGAGGCGCTCAGGCGGCCTGACGGTCGGCCAGCTCCTGATCGATGAGCAGAAGGCTCGGCAGGTCCGTTCCGGCCATCCTCAACCGGGCCGTGATTTCACTGGCTGTCCGCTCTTCCTCGACCTGTTCGCTGATGAACCATTGCAGATGGACCATGGTGGCATGGTCGTGCTCGTGGCTGGCCAGCTCATAGGCCTGATTGATGTCGCTGGTGACCTTGCGTTCGTGTTCCAGGGCCGCTTCGAACATCTCGAGGGGAGAACCGAACTTGGCCGGCGGTTGCTTCACTTCACCGATCTCGATGCGAGCTTCGCGGTCCCCCAGATAATCGAAGATTCGCAGGGCATGGCCTCTCTCCTCTTCGCTCTGCAGGCGCATCCACCTGGCGAACCCCGGAAGATTCTGGGCGTCTGCGTAAGCCGACATCGCCAGATAGAGGTTGGACGCGTAAAGTTCTGCTTGGATCTGCTTATTCAGTACTTTGGTGATCTTTTCCGAAAGCATTCCGTGCTCCTTCCTTCCTTGGTTGCTACTCGGTCTTCTGCAGGGCTGCCCCGGGGCGTGCCCCGCATCCATCACACCTATGATTATAAGAGCTCCAAGCTCGCGGCGCAAATCGTAAACTGTTGATTTTAATATGTTTAGTTGAGAATGAAATTCAAAGTCATTCTCGAGGTGATCCCCCAGTTTTCAGCCTCGCTTCGCCCACTCCGCGTCGAACGCTGCACGCGCAAGGAACGACTTTTGAGTCCCCACCCGGCGGGTCGAAAGTGCGGCGTACAGGCTGGCCTTCCGAAGCGCTTCCGTCTCGACAGCCCCCTCCGCCAGGAAGACGCAAAAGCTTCCCACGAATGCGTCTCCGGCGCCGGTGCTGTCTCGGCTCTCCACGGGAAAGGACGGGATCAGGGCCTCGGCTGCGGGCGTCGAGAGCCAGGCCCCCTGACTGCCCAGGGTGATCAAGACCCGGCGCAAGCCCAAATCGTGGAGGCGGCGAGCGGCCTGGCACGCCGAGGCCGGGTCGGTGACAGAAACCCCCGTCAGGGATTGGGCTTCACTCTCGTTGGGAACGAGGTAGGCCACGCTGGCGAGTGCCTCACAGTCCAGATCGGCTGCGGGCGCGGGATTGAGAACACAGGTCAATCCCAGTTCAGCGGCTTTTCGCACGGCCGAGTAGACCGTCTCGAGCGGGATCTCCAACTGCAGAATCAGGCAGTCGGCCCTTTCCAGGAGCGGCACGGCCCGATTCACGTCGTCCGGGCTCACCAGGTCGTTGGCCCCCTTGACCACGATGATCCGGTTCTGCGCCGACGAGTCCACCAGGATCGCCGCAGTCCCTGAAGGCGCCTCGGCGGAAATCTGGAAGTGAGACGTGCCGACTCCCAGTTTCTGGAAGTTGCGTGCCGTGGCGGGACCAAAGAGGTCGTCCCCGACTTTTCCCACCATTTCCACCTCGGCCCCGCAGAGGCGAGCAGCCACTGCCTGGTTGGCCCCCTTTCCCCCGAACCCCAAGTCGAAGTCGCGGCCGAAGATGGTCTGGCCCGGGAGCGGAATCTCTTCGGTCAAGGTGATCAAGTCGATGTTGGCGCTTCCGATGACAACGATTCGCGGGGCCCGCTTCATAGTCGACACTCCTCGGTAATTCTCTTTTCGGAAAGGAATTGTCGGCTGATGCTGCCGCGATTTCAATGTGCGCGCTCGTTCCGGTCTAAACTGGGTGTCATGCAAGACACAGGAACGGATGCCTCACCCACTCATCCGATCCTCTCGAGCCTGCGGCCGGTTCTGGAACAGGCAGGCCATGTTTTCCTTTGCAAGCCGGGCCTCGAGGACCTTGCCGACCGGTTGGCTCAGCGGGAATGGGTGTGGCCCGACTTCGACGGCCGGGATCTGGAAGGAGCCCCGCCAGCGGACCGGCTCGACCTCTTCTTCGTGTCGGCCAGCATCAACTTCGCCTTCACCGATTTTCAGACAGGAGAGGTGTTCCGGCTGGAAGAGGAGGGTTGTCGCTACCAGGATGCGGCCGCCATGATGGCCTGCCTTCGCCGTGCCTACCGCCAGGGACTCCCCGTCCTGGAGGGCGGCTGGCTGCGCCGTCTGGACATTGAGGCGACAGCCGAGCTGTTCGCAGGAGCCACGCCGATTCCCATGCTGGAAGAACGGCGCCGGATTCTGGCCGAAATCGGTGCGGCCCTCGAGGAGCGATTCGGGGGACGCTTTCATCACTACCTGGAGCGGTTGCCGCCTCGGGCCTACGCCGGCGGCAATGGGTTGTTGGAACGGTTGCCTCGTGACTTTCCCTCTTTTTTGGACATCCGTGTCTACCGCGGGGCGCGGGTGCTGTTTCTGAAGCGTGCCCAGCTCCTGCTGTGGCAACTTCACGCACATTTTCGGAGCGAGGGCTACTTTCGGCTCGAGGACGTCGAACAGCTCACCATTTTCGCCGATTACATCGTCCCGATGGCCCTGGAACAGTTGGGAGTACTCCGCTATTCAGACGCCCTGCGCGAGGCGATCCAGAAGGCTCGGATCCTACCAGAGGGCAGTGAAGAAGAAGTCGAAATCCGAGCCTTCTCAATCTGGGCATGCCACTTGCTGACCCGGAAGATCAACTCGTTCAGGGACCAGGATCGGCAGATCATCGATCCCTTGCTGGACGCCTACCTGTGGTTCAACTACCACGAGAGCCCGCACCCCCATCATCTCACCACGACCAACAGCTATTGAGGCGCATGGGGCGTGGGGTTTGGAGGAATCACTTCACCTGTCCGTGCCAGTCGATTAAGATAAGTGATCCCGGGTGCGAAAGTGGCGGAATTGGCAGACGCGCCAGATTTAGGATCTGGTGGGGTTACACCCGTGGGGGTTCGAGTCCCCCCTTTCGCACCACGTGGCTTCAACAACTCGAAACGAAGAGCCATAGCAGGCCGTCATGTGAACCATAGGCTTCTTTGGCGACAGGATATTCTTCTCGTTGCCTCGATCCGGGAGGAAGGCCCCTTCTGGTTAGGCTCGGAGGCACCCGAGGGGACGTTCGGACGTCTTGGAATGACGAAGACCTGGAGGGACTACCGGAAGTGAGCGAGCCAAGGCGATCGGCAAGCCCTGCGCGAAGGGTTTTTCTGAGTCACACGAGCGAGTTTGGACAGCACCCACCCGACAAGTCTTTCGTTCGAACGGCCCTGGAAGCGGTCGACCGGGCGCAGGACGCCCCCTGCGACATGGGATATTTCGCGGAGCGAGATGCCCGATCAGCCGACGATTGCAGGGAGCAGGTGAAGTCGTGCGAGGTGTACCTCGGCATCATCGGCTTGCGTTACGGCTCTCCGGTTCAGGATCGTCCCGACGTCTCTTACACCGAGTTGGAGTTCGAGACTGCCGGCGAGGCCGGATTGCAGCGGTTCGTTTTTCTCCTCGATCCGAATGCGCTGGTACCAGCCGCCAGGTTCACCGATCCAAAGCACTGGGACCGTCAGGAGGCTTTCCGAAGAAGACTGCAGGAGAGCGGTCTGACGATCCGGAGCTTCAGCACACCCGAGCAGCTGCACGCGCTCATCCATGAAGCTCTTCGGGAAAGCCGGGCGATGGAGGGGGGGGCGGCCCCACCCGGGGAATACGGCCTCAAGGCCTGGGAGAAACCGCCCTACCCGAAAGAGCCCTATCCCTTGCTGCTCCCCTATCAGCACCCGGATCTGTTCGCAGGACGCGAGCGTGATCTGGCTGAGCTGAAACGACGGCTCAGCCGCCCCTTTCCCATCCTGGGGCTCTTCTCGAGATCCGGTGTCGGCAAGAGCTCTCTGCTTCGAGCCGGGCTGATACCGGCACTTCGCGAGGACGGGCGTCCCGTCGCCTACTGCGACAACCCTTTGGAGCCGCTCCTGGCGGCGCACCTGCTCGACTGCATGCTGGAGGAGAGTGCGGGTCACAGGAATCTCGGAGACGAAAACCCCGAGCTCTTCACCCGGTACTTGCGGACCGCCCACCGCTTGTGTGGAAAAGACCCGGTTCTCGTCCTGGACCAGTTCGAGAAAGTGCTGCATTCGACCGACGCGCGAGCCAGGGTGGGTGTGCTGCTGTCCTCATCGGTACACTGGTCGTCCTGTCGCTGGGTGCTGTGTTACCGCGCGGAGTACCATGGCCGTGTCAGCTCGTGGCTGGAGGACGTGCTGCGCGCGGCGCGCGGCACGAATCCGTCGCGAGTCCAGGCACTGCCCCACGATCTCTCGGACCGTTTCCACTCCTGGGCGCTCAAGCCGTTCGGCAGCCCACCCCCGGGCAGCGACTCCATCGAAGAGTCGCGTGCGGCCTTCCGCTCTGCGATCGAGGCGCCGTTGAAGATCACCCGCCAGGGAGACGGCGGCGATGATCATCCCCGCTACGAAATCTCCTTTGGCGAGGGTGGGGTAGAGCGTCTGGTAGAAGCATTCGCGCAGGCCCGCAAAGAGCAGCCTGACGCACCCCTGGTAGACGAACTGCAAGTGGTTCTCGCACACTTGATGGAGGAGGGCGAGACCCTCCAGGGACGCTTGCGACTGAGTGTCCCGGAGCAACCTGCCGATCTCATTGGCGACGCATTGAGAAGACACCTGGAGCGTTCTTTGCTCAGGGCGTATCCCCCGGGTGCTCAGGGGGCGGGCGAAGGTCGTGACAACGCATGGCTGGTGCTTCGCGAACTGGCGACTTCCAGAGGGGAGTGCAACCAGGGCCGCCCGTCGGGCGATTTGGCCGCGATTCTCGGCGAAGGCGGCGAGGCGGTTCTGAGCAAGCTGGCCGGCAGCGGGGTAAGGCTGATCTGTGCGACCTCGCGGGACGACGTCATGTATTACGGGTTGTCTCACGACCGGCTTGCCGAGACCATCGTCCAGACCGTCGATCAAGACCCGACCGACAGCAGACTGATCGAACTGCGCCGTCTCGTCGGTTCAGCTTCACGACTCTTCCACTCGGCAGGTGCCGCGCAAGCCACGGCCCTGACGGCCGAGCAGTTTGGGCGGATTCGAGCCAGAGAAGGGATTCTCATCCGCGACGAAGCACGCCAGGAATGGTGGTCGGCCTGCGTCCAGCGGTTTCGGCAGAGGATCGCCGATTTGAAAGGGAGCTTCGCGAGCACCAGTGCCCCCGGTGCTGCGCTCGGGATGCTGTCCGAGCTGTCGGAGCTCGGCGCGACCCGGCAGGAGCTGTCCGAGTTGCTGCAGGAACGGTCCGATCTCAGAAAGCTCTTCGAGGACGGGCCGGCGGGCACCTGGAGGGAGAAGAGAAGCAGCGCGATCCTCACGGTCGCAGAGGCCTTCACAACGCTGCTGCCGGATCGTCTCAGGGAATCCTTCGAATCGTGCGTGGAGGAGCTCGGCGCTCTAATCTGGGCTCTGGATTTCGGTCCCATGCGCGACGAGAATCCCTCTGCCGTCGCGAAGGCTCTGGAGCTTCGCGAAGCAATCGTCGCGTCGCTGCGGGAGCGAAACCCTGCGATCCCCAAAGTTGTCCGCGTTGACTGGGCTCTGATCGGCGAAGGCAAGTTCGAGATGGGTTCCGAGGCGCAGGATGCCGATCAGAATGAGCGCCCGGCCCATACCGTCGAGGTCGGCTCCTTTTATCTCTGCAAACACCCGGTGATCAACACGGAGTTCGCCGCGCTGTTCGGGGGCCGGTGGGAGGAGGAGGCGGCCTCCAGACCGCGGTACCCAGCGGTCGGGATGACCTGGTATCAGGCCTACGTCTTCGCCGCCTGGCTGGGCGGACGTCTTCCCACCGAGGCGGAGTGGGAATATGCCGCCCGCAGCGGCGGCCAGGATCGGAAGTATCCCTGGGGCGACAAGAAAGACGACATATGCGAGCGGGCGGTCGTCAGAGGATGCGGGCACGAGGGGCCATTGCCGGTCGGTTCGAAACCCAAGGGCAGAACCGATCAAGGAGTGTTCGACATGGCGGGCAACGTCTGGGAGTGGGTGACCGATTGGTACGACCCCTACCCGGCCGAGGCCCAGAAGAACCCCTGGGGTCCGGTCTCTTCCTCCAGCGGCAATCGCGTGATTCGCGGCGGCAGTTACGTCAATCACGTGGTGAGGGCGCGTGCCTCGGAACGCCTCTGGAGATTCCCCTGGCT
>JBFKLX010000189.1:0-11000 GCA_041630155.1 Acidobacteriota bacterium | reverse complement strand
CTCAGCCCTTCCTACCGCTGGAAGCTCTCGAATTCCCGTTGCAGCTCTTCGCCCGAGAGCTCGCCCTCATGGATCAGGATGCGGTAGCGAAACACCGCCGACTGCCTGGGCTCGAGGCGAAAATTGATCGGTGCCGCCCCTGGTTCGAAGTCTTTCCGGCCAAAAGGGTTGGCGGCGAAGAGGCCGTAGCCCCGGGCGTGCCAGTAGGTGGGATGGCCGGTGCTGGTGGGATGGTCGAAGATGGCCAGGGTGAGGGTCTCTTCGCCAACCTGGCCCTGCAGGGCGACCCAGGCGGAGCGTTTCCCCCAGACGCCGGCCTCTTTGCGGAGCCCCTGGGCGTTCAGGTAGGCTCCCGTCTGGTCTTCGCGCAAGGAGGGAGCCACCCGCAGGCCGAACATGCCTTCCTTGGTGTCTCCAAAGGTGACGGGTTCCCCCTGCGCGGTGAGCTCGATGGTCAGGTCGATCCGGCGCGAAGTGGGCCCGGCCCGAAAGACCGCCAGGGTCTTTTGCTCGAGGAGCACCCGCCCGTCGGGGGCGATCCAATCGGCGCTAGCCTCCAGAGACCCGGGCCTGCCTCCTTCCAGCCGGGAGAACCCGGTGTGCTGGATCCTGCCGCTCTCGTGGCCGCCCCTTCCCGCCTCCCGGCGTGTCCAGAAGTCCACGCCGTTGACATCTCCGTAGGTGAACCAGAAAGATTCGTGGTGCCAGTGATCGTGTGATTCTCCGGGGATGCCGAGGACCATCGGATAGCCTCGCGTGACGACCTGGCCTGCGGGGCTCCTGAGCGGGTGAAAGATCGGCTTCGACCAGCCGAGGCCATAGTAGTAGGAGGTGAAGGGTTGGCCGCCGGCCAGGATGTCGATCCGCGCTTCATCGCTCTTCAGGATCTGGATTTCCAGCTCCTCGCCGTGAAGGGCAGCCGGGAAAAGAACGGCCAACATCAGAGGGAGCGAGGCCGGTAGTAGGCGTCTGGCAAAAGCGTTTTTCAAAGCGAACTCCTTGCGACAGTATTCAATTCGGGTCGGGCGCCAGCCCGGGCGGACATACCCTCACTTTGGATCCGCCCGCTCCGCGGCCTACCACGCCCAGGCCCTTGCGGTTGTCCCAGCATTGTAACAACCCTGCCGGTTTGTCCAAACCTGGATCTCCGGTTCAGGCCTCAAAACGTCTTGCAGAGCAAGCCGCCGTCGACCACCAGCGCCTGTCCGGTGATGAAGCTGCCCGCTTCGCTGGCCAGCAGCAGGGCGGGACCGGCCAGCTCACGCGGATCGGCCCAGCGCTCCAGGGCCGTCCGTTGCGTGACGACTTGTTTTTGCTGCTCCGACAGCAGTCGGCCCGGAAGATCGGTCAGGAAAGGCCCGGGAGCGATGCAGTTGACGGTGACGTTGTAGGGCCCCAGGTCGAGGGCGCTGGCGCGGGTCAGGCCGAGGAGCGCGGACTTGGTTGTCGAATAAGCGTTTCGAGCTTCTTTGGAGGCAAAGCCCATGATCGAGGAGATGTGGATGATCCGCCCCCAGCGTCTGGCTTTCATCTGCGGCGCCACGGCCCGGCTCAGCGCCATGCAGGAACTGAGGTTCAGCTCCAGGAGCCGGTCCCAATCCTGGTCCTGGATCTCGTCGATGGCTGCGGGAATGTTGGAACCGGCGTTGTTGACCAGGATATCGATTCGTCCCAGGTCCCGAGTCACGGCGGCGGCCAGCTGCGCAGCCTCCTCGCGGTTCGTCAGATCGGCAACGTAGCAGCGCCCTCGGGCTCGAGAGATCCTCGAGATCTCGCCCAGCGTGCTACTGAGGTCTTCCTGGCTCCGGCTGGCGATGGCGATGTCCGCACCGGCTTCGGCGAACGCCCGAGCCATGGCCTCGCCGAGGCCGCGGCTTCCCCCGGTCACCAGCGCCACCTTGCCTTCCAAGTCGAAGATCGTTCCGGTCAATCCGCTCATCTGCTTTCCCTGTTTGAGGCTCGAATCCGGCGCGGCTCAAGGGTTCTCGAGGCTGAGTTCCGCCAGCCGCCCCTGCGCATCGAAGTTCATCTCCCGAAGGGGGGAAATGTCGGAAATTCCCGGGTGGCTGTGCAGCTCGGGGAGGAGCGCCTGGGAGACCTCCAGGCGGTCCAGGCTCAAGGTGTCGCGAATCCTCAGGAGCCTCACGTTGCTGCCTTCCACTCCCGAGCGAAGCGACTGCAGGCAGCGCTCGATGGTTTCGCGGTCGGTGTCGAAGTAGACGGGAATGTGGCCAGCGACGACGTTCCGGGAGGTGACTGCGTTGATGTAGGTCTTGTGGCGGTCCATTTTGTCAACGATTCGCCGCGAGCAAAAGTCGGCCAGACCGATTCCCACGGCGTTGCCTTCGCTCGCCGGGGTGAGGTCCAGCACCACGATGCGCGTGATTTCGGGCTGGTCCTGCCAGAGCGAGTTGATTCGGAACCAGCGGCCGGTGACGTTGGGGTCCATCCCTGCGCCGCTGACGTCTTTCCCGATCCGGTCCAGGACCAGCACGTCGGCCTGGCTCACCGGGAGGGAAGGCATCAGCGCCTTGGCTTCCACCAGCAGTTCCTTCTCCCGCTCAGGGATCTCGCCGGCGGGAATCAACTCGATTCGAGCCGTTTCGTGATAGGCGTTCTCGAGAATGGCCACACCCAGCAGAACCTTGCCGGAATCCAGCAGCACACGGGCTTTGGTGGTGATCAGATGATCGTAGGGGAACTGCATCGTCCAGCTGTGAAAGCTGTCGGCGCCGTCCCGGTTTCCCAGGCCGACCGCGATCATCTTCTGGAGGCCGCTTTCGGTTTCTCCCTTGAAGTCGGTGTGGGGCTTGATCCGGTTCACCAGGACGATGCCGTCCGACTCCCAGGCGGCCCGATCCGCGTGGACTGGAACTCCGTCTGGTGTGGTGCCGACGAGCTGGGTCTGAAGGGTGGAGACGAGCGGCACGCCGAGCCGGCGGGAGGAGATTCCGTAGCCCTCCAGGATTTTCTCCTGGCCGGCCTCGGTGGCTCCACCGTGGCTCCCCATGGCCGGCACGATGAACGGTTCGGCGCCCCTTTCTTTCAGAGCCCCAATGGTGGCCCGGACGATCGACTCGAGGCCCGTGATGCCGCGGCTTCCCGCCGCCACGGCGATGCGCTTTCCTTGCCAGGGAGTGAGTGAGGCCTCGAGGTTGCTGAAGGAGTTCGAGACGGCCTCCTCGACCGAGGTGACCCTGGGCCGGGGGAACTCCTGATGAACGGTGGCCACTTTGGGAAACACACTCACCTTTTCCATCACCGCCTTTTCTCGCTCTCCCTCGTAGCCCTGGCGAGGGAGGATTCGCCTGCATGATAGAAGCCTGGGGGCGCGCTGGCAAGATTGGCTGGAGTCGAGACCGCAGCGGCTTGACGCTGGCAGGCTCCGGCGGCAAGATTGGACCTTTGTGATGCTCGCTTCTGCGAGTGACTTTCGGGCACAGTTGCTCGATTCTTGGAGGCTTCTAGGGGCAGGTCTGATGAACCCTTTCCAGACGCGAGTCTTGGGCCGGCGCGGATTGCACGTGACGCTCCTGGGTTTCGGAGCGGCCCCCATCGGCGAGTTGTACCAGCGGGTCTCCGACGACGAGGGGTGTGCCACCGTGCGCGCCGCCTATGAGGCGGGCGTCCGCTACTTCGACACGGCTCCGTTTTACGGCTTCGGGCTGAGCGAGCACCGCACCGGCTTCGCGCTGCGGCAGTATCCGCGCGACTCGTATGTGCTCTCCACCAAAGTGGGACGCGCCCTGCAGCCTCGCATCCACGAATTCGACCACGGCATCTGGGCCGGGGGGCTGAACTTCGCGCCGCAATTCGACTATACGTACGACGGGTTCATGCGCCAGGTCGAAGACAGCTTGCAGCGCCTGGGACTGGACCGAATCGACACACTGGCCATCCACGACCTGGATCGACTGCATCACGAGAGCGAGGCCGAGCTGGAGAACCGCTTTCAGGAGCTGGAAGGAAGCGGGCTGCGAGCGTTGCGGAAGCTGCGGGACGAAGGGGTGATCTCGGCCTACGGCGCGGGCATCAACCAGATCCGCTTCTGCCGTCGTTTCATCGAGAAGGCCGACATCGACTTCTTCCTGATCGCCGGACGCTACACCCTGCTGAATCAGTCGGCCCTCTCGGAAGTCATGCCGATCTGCCTCGAGCGCGGCATCACGGTCACGGTGGCTGCTCCCTACAATTCGGGGATTCTGGTCACCGGACCCGTTCCCGGAGCCAAGTACGACTACCAGCAGGCCCCGCCGGAGATTCTGCAGAAGGTGGGGCACATCCAGTCGATCTGCGGCGAGTTCAGCGTACCTTTGGCGGCGGCCGCGCTACAGTTTCCCATAGCTCATCCCGCTGTTTCCTCGGTGATTCCCGGGGCGGCTTCGCCCGGCGAAGTCGAGCGAAACGGAGACCTGATGGCGATCGAGATTCCGGGGGATCTGTGGAGGCGGCTGAAGGACGAGGGGCTCCTTTCTGCAGAGGTTCCCACACCCGCCTGAATGACCGAGTCCGGGAGAGTGAGCAATGGAGCAAGTCCGCTGGGGTATCGTGGGTTGCGGCGACGTGACCGAAGTGAAGAGTGGCCCGGCCTTTCAGAAAGCCGCGGGATCCGAGCTGGTGGCGGTCATGCGCCGCGACGCGGAGAAGGCTGCCGACTATGCTCGCCGCCACGGTGTGCCTCGCTTCTACGGCTGTGCGGATGAGCTGATCCAGGATCGCGAAGTGGATGCGGTCTACATCGCCACGCCCCCTTCCTCTCATTGCGAGCTGGCGCTGCGGGTCGCCAGGGCGGGCAAGCCTTGCCTGGTCGAGAAGCCCATGGCCATCAACGCGGCCGAATGCCGGCGCATGATGGAAGCCTTCCACCGCTGCGGCCAGCCCCTCTTCGTCGCCTACTACCGGCGCGAGCTTTCCCGCTTCCTCCAGGTCCGCGAACTGCTGCGAGAGGGAGCGCTGGGAACGCTGAGTTCGGTCCACCTCGTTCAATACGGACGTCTCGCCACCGGCGAGCAAGCCCGGGAGTGGCGTTTCGACCCGGCCGTGGCGGGCGGAGGGCTCTTCATGGACTTGGCCTCTCACGGCTTGGATCTGCTCGACTTTCTGCTCGGCCCGATCCGGTTCGCGGCGGGTTTCGCGGTCAACACGGGAGGCGCCTACCAGGCCGAAGATGCGACGGTGGCGGCGCTTCAGTTCGAGTCGGGGGCAGTCGGGACCGGCGTATGGAATTTCAACGCCGGCCGTTTCGAGGACCAGATCGTCCTGACCGGCTCGGTTGGGGAACTCTCCTGCCCGGTCTTCTCAGACACCGGCTTCTCCCTGGAGAAAGACGGGAAACGGGAAGTCTTCGAACACCGGAATCCGACTCACGTCCACCAGCCACTGGTCCAGACCGTCGTCGATCAGCTGCTCGGGCGAGGGCGCTGCGAGTCGACGGGCGAAAGCGCGGCCCGCACGGCCTGGGTGCTCGACGAGTGCCTGAAAGGGTATTACCGCCGGTGAACATCCCGGCCCTTGACCTGCTGATCATCCTCGCCTACCTGCTGGGCATTCTCGCCGTGGGCATTCTCTCGGGGCGCCGCCATCACAAGACGAGCCGTGACTACTTTCTCGCCGGCCGGTCACTGAACTGGGGCATCGTGGGCGCGGCGCTGTTCGCCTCCAATATCTCGACGATCCATCTGGTGGGGCTGGCCGCCTCGGGTTACAACGAAGGCCTGGTCTGGGGCAACTTCGAATGGATGGCCACCTTCACCCTGATCCTCCTGGGCCTGGTCTTCGCGCCCTTCTACTTCCAGAGCCGCATCGCCACCTTGCCGGAGTTCCTGGAAAGGCGCTACAGCCCCGCCTGCCGCTCCTTTCTCGCCTTCATGGCTATTCTGGCGGCCCTCTTCATCCACATCGGGATGAGCCTCTTCGCAGGGGCCGCCGTCTTCGAGCAGTTCTTCGGGATCGACGTGGTTACGTCCATCGTGATCATTGCGGCCATCACGGGGATTTACACCGTGGCGGGAGGCCTTCGAGCCGTGGTGGTCACGGAGACCATCCAGACGGTGATCCTGGTGGCGGGAGCGTTGATCGTGACTCTGGCGGCCATCTACGCACTGCCGGAGCGGGGCATCGACTCTCTGGCGAAACTCGAGTCCTCCCTGAAGCCGGGCCAGCTGAGCATGATTCATACCGACAACTCGGCCGGTCTGGCGTGGTATGCCGTGCTGCTCGGCTATCCGGTGCTGGGCGTCTGGTACTGGTGCAGCGATCAGACGATCGTCCAGAGGGTGCTGGGCGCGAGGAGCCGCCGGGACGCGCAGCTTGGCCCCCTCTTCGCCGGTCTCCTGAAGATCCTGCCCGTCTTCATCATGGTCCTGCCCGGAGTCCTGGCATACGCGCTGTTTCGGGACCTGATCGGAGAAAACAGCAACCAGGCCCTGCCGGTGCTGATCAACCAGCTGATCCCAACCGGCTTGCGGGGGCTGATTTCCGCCGGGCTGCTGGCGGCATTGATGAGCACCATCGCCGCTGCGCTCAACAGCTGCTCCGCGCTGATCGCCATCGACATCGTGCACCGAATCCGGCCCCAGACCTCGGACCAGGCGCAGGTCAGAATCGGCCGCATCAGCGCCGTCGCACTGATCGTGCTGGCGATGCTCTGGTCGACTCAGGGCGGCAAGTACGGCAGCATCTTCGAGGCCATCAACGCCATCGCCGCACACCTGGCGCCCCCCATCACGGCCGTCTTCGTGTGGGGTGTTTTCTGGCGCCGCGGCACCAGCCAGGCGGCCCTGGCAACCCTGATCTTCGGCTTCACCCTGGGGGCGGCCGCCTTCGTGGTCGACCTGCCCCTGATCGGGACCCAAAAACTAATCACCGACGGCTGGGGAATCCCCTTCATGATGCAGGCCTGGTGGGGTTTCTGCCTGTGCAGTGTCTGCTTCGTGTCGGTCAGTCTGGCCACCCCTCCACCGCCGCCCGAGAAGGTGGAAGGGCTCACCTGGGAAAACCCGGCAGCCGTGCTCTTTCGGGGCAGGCTGAGCGGCTGGGACGATCCCCGGGTGCCGGCAGCGGGCCTGCTCCTGCTGATGGGAGTTCTGTACTACTTCTTTCGCTGAGCGGAGTCGGGTCGAGCCTCCTCCTGTTTTGGATTCGCGAGCGCCTGGGGGAAGAGGCCCAATAACCCCAGCAAAATATACGCGTGCTCGAGCTTGGGTCGCATTCAAGGTCGTCATCGTACGCTATGGCGCTCAGAATGTCGGAGCCCAGCCAGCTGACGGGTTGAAAAGTGCGGTCGTCTCGGCCCCGACCTCCCTCAGCCACCAGGCCGTGCGGGTGGCGGTGAAAGTTGAACTGGTCTCCGTGGTTCCGAATCGCCAGGACGGCTGCCGCAGCCGGCCCTCAATCGTCCCAATCAGGCAGCCGGCTCGCGACCCTCTCCAGCCGATCGGAACGGGCGATACGTTTTCCATCCGCGAACAGCTGGAGTCCCCGTCCCCGGCCGTACTTCTCCCCAGTCCGATCCCAGAGAATCGTGAGGGTCCGGCCGTGGTAGCGAAGGTGGTCGAGGCAGAACCAGTCCCAGGCGTCTTCCGGCAAGAGGGGGTTGACTTCGACGATGTCGTCCTCGCGGGGGCGCAGGCCGACCAGGCCGGAGATGATCAGGTCGGCGTAACTGGAGTGATTGTAGTGGTCCCCGCGCCCGTCGAATCTTCCCCGTTTGATCTTGATGTTGCGCGCCTGCCATCCGCCCGTGAAGGGATTGAGGTTCTCGTCGATCCAGGGGATCACCCGGCCGTCTTCCAACTCCAGACGGTGGCTGCGGGTGTAGACCCCCAGGGTTTCCCAATAGTCCCGCTTGGAGACCGCGTCCTGCCGGTAGTGATTCAGGAGATTGGCCAGCGCCGTGAGGGTCTGGGAAGTCGAGAAGGGCCAGCTGGGGCCGTTCCACTGACAGTCGTCGCCCTCCTCCGCAATCACGAACTCGGGATGGCGCTGCTCAGCCGTGGTGGGGCCGAATGGTGCGAAGAAGCCCTCGGGGTCCATCAGCTGGCGCCAGGCCTCTTCGTAGCCCGGGTCGGGCAAATTGACGTACCAGGGCACGAAGCCGATCTGCTCGCGCACGTCGGCCAGCCCGCCCGATTCGAGCAGCGTCTTGAAGAACCGGGCTTCGGGGTCCCAGAGACGGTCCTGGACCCCGGCTTTCAACTGCTCGGCCCGGGCTTGGTAGCGGCGCGACACCTCCTCCTGGCCGGCCATCTGGGCAATCCTGGCCAGGGCCGCCGCATTGGCGTACATGTAGCTGTTGATCGTCGGGCGGACGTTCCGGACGTGGCGGCCACCGCTGATCGACTCTTCCATCCCGTCCCAAACGTCCGCCTGCCAGAAAAGCCCGTCCTCCCGCATTCTCTCCTTTTCCCACCCCTCGAAGTCCCGGGAGAGATCGGGCAGCAGGTCGAGCAAGTACTCCCGATCCTGGTGGACCAGGAATTTCTGGTAGACGGCGTGAGACACCCATCCGCTGTACTGGTGGAAGCGAGACTGTGGGCCGCCCCCTTCTCCGCCGCGCAGCCAGAAGAGAATGTACTGGTCCAGATAACGCTGGTCGTGGAGCCAGCGGCCCTCGCTGATGTGATGACCCAGTGCGCAACTGATGGCGTTGTGAACCGTGGCGTGACCCACGGGTCGGATGAATTCACTCCAGATGAAGCCGTCGGGCGTCTCCTTGAGATGCTTCCGGAAGGTCCACCAGCGGTAGTAGTAGATCTCCTCCATCTCCGGGTCGGGACACTGGAAGTAGGGGATGTTCTCACTCATCCAGGACCAGGCCTGGCTGTTGGGAACGAAGTTGACGACTCCCTCGGGGACCATGCCGTTGAATTCGTCTACGTAGCCCTGGAACGAGCGGGCGTCCAGAATCGGGACAGAGATGTCGTCCGATCGCCCGCACCCCGCCAGCAATAGCGTTGTACCCAGAGCGAGGGCAAGCATCAGCACCCGCGCTGTCAACGGTTCTCGAGTTTTCATGACGCGACCTCTCATTTCCCTCGCCCTTGCCCTCACCCTTGCCCTCACCCTTGCCCTCATCTTCTGGTACCGTCAAGGCTCTTGGCCAACCCGGTCAGCATTGACACGATTTTCAAACAGTACCTCATTCGCCTGCTGTAAATCGCCATCCGCGGCTGCCCTCAGACGCCCCACTATGTCAATGATGGCTGCACATTCAGTGGCAGAACGCCTGGCGATGCGATAGAAGTGGGCCTTTTCTTTGGATCGGTATTCACCAGCACCTTCGGCGATATTCAGACAGACTGAAATGCAAGCACGACGTAGTTGATCGGACAATGCTGTGTGCTCAGGGAAAATGCCGGCGACTAACTGGTGCGCCAGTTCGACGAAACCGGCCGCCGACTGGTAGACATTCAACCGTTGGTGAGCGAATTGCTGCTGAGTCGGCTGCGGACTGTCTGATCTTGCCGTCCCATACAGAAGAACGTCCCAGGCCGGAAAAACGCGAAGAGATTGACGGGAACGGGCAAGGGCAAGGGCAGGGGCGAGGGCAGGGGTGGGGGTGGGGGCAAACGCCTAACTCATCGGAGATCAACCCCCGACAGAACCGGAAAAAGGGCAACTTCGATCGGCCGGTTCGCTTTCAGGTTCAGCCAGACGACCAGGTTCGCGACCGCGAGGTCGCTGCCGTGGCCGAAGCGAAAGTCCGTGCCGGGTGTCAGCCGGCGGCCATCCAGCGACACCTCAACGCCCGCCTCTCCCCAGCCGGAGACGACCAGAGCGGGGTTGACCAACGGCGCACCCGGGCCGGCTTTCAGGGTGAAAGTCAGCTCCGCCGGCGCGCCGGGCCGCTGCCAATCCAGCCGGTAAGCGCGCTGGGCTGGATCGTAGCCCTCTTCGGAGGCCGGGCTGCCGGGGGCCAGTTCCAGCTCGGGAGGAGTCAGCCAGGACTTCGCCAGGGGCACCAGTCCCGCCGCTGTCCCCCCGGTCATCCCGTGCAGCATGATCCAGGTTCTCGACTGGGCCGTGCTGGTCTGCGGTGCCCAGCGGAGGTGGGAAAGGGAGGTGTGCGACGGCAGGGACGGTGAGCGGGCCACTGTGGTGTCGGACCTGCGCTGGGAAACCGGCCAGTGATTCCAGAAATTGAACAGAGATCCAGGGGCATGGCCCCGGTAGATCGAGGCCCGGGCTCCTTCGGGAGGCACGATGGTGAAGGGTTTGTGGGATGCCTTCAGGTTGACGACCTGGATGCACGCCCCTGGAGGCGGATCCTCGAGAACCGGGCCACCCTCCGCGGTCCATGTGTACCCCTTGGTGTCCCCCCGCAGATTGGCCAGGTCGATGGCCTCGGCCTGGATGCCGTCCTCGGGCCTCGATCCGGCCTGGTTGATGACGATGCTCTCCTGGTACTCGACCCACTCCTCGGGAGCCGAGGTGTACAGCGTGGCCCGGCGCACGCCCACGGAGTCGGGGTAGATCACGTAGTATTCGTCCGCCCAGTCGCCCCATCCCGTCTGTGCGTCCAGGAAGGCCTGGGTGTAGTCCAGATCCACCGGGGCGTAGCGCCAGTGAACGACCACCCGGGCGTCGTGATTCTCCACCACCCGGACCTGGGAATAGCGGGCCTGCTTGTCCGACATCGGTTCCACCATGCTGGTGGTGCCGCTGGCGGGTCCTCCGCGGCGTTCGAAGAACTCGTTGGTGAACCAGGGGCCTTCCGCAGTCGCCCAGCAGGGGATGTAACTGGTTCCGCGCCAAAAGATGAAGCGGTGCTCGAACCGGTCGAAGCGGACCACCACGTCGGCGTGCTCCGCGACCGGCCAGCCGCGATCCCACTCCGGTGTGTAGCGCAGGGTCGTGTGAAAGGCTCCGAAGCGGCCCTGGCCGCCCGGCCCGAAGGGTAGCCTCAGAGGCCGGGAGTCCTGTGCAAAGGCCGGAACCAGCCAGGAGGCCAGCAGGGACACCAGGATCGGAAAGATCATCTTTGTCGTCTTCACTGAGTT
>JBFKLX010000188.1:0-11016 GCA_041630155.1 Acidobacteriota bacterium | reverse complement strand
GCCTCGCCGAGCCGGTTCGGTCGGGTGCGCCGGGAGTCCCCCACTAGCAGCGAGGAGTCTCTCGTCAAAAAGGACCCAAAATGGGAATTCTGATCCGATTCATTCCTTAAAATGGAGTAGAAGGCCGATTTTATTCCCCAAAATCAGCTCTGAAAGGAGCAGAAGCGCCGTACCTGCAATCTCTGGAATTCAGACTGCCGCTCATCCTGAGCTGCGGAGACTTCGCAGCCGGGATCGAAAACCGTCCGCAGCCTGCTTCGCGCTTCCTTGAAGCGAGCAAGATCCTGCTACGGCGGCGCCCCCGGCCGGGGGACCCCGAGCCGGCTCGGCGACCGATGGTTCAGCCGTTCAGTCCCGCTTCCCGAGAATCACGTAGACGACACCGGCGTCGTCGATCTTGCGGGCAATGGTGATCGGCCCGTCGGCAGCCGGGGCGCCGATGACGAGGTCCGCCAGCCCATCGCCGTTGATGTCACCGCTGGTGATGGCGCGGCTGAAAAAGCGGTCGTAGCGCCGGGTCACCCAGGCCTTCCGATAGCTGTCGGGGTTGAGCAGGCCTCCGAAGCCGCGGCGGGGCTTGGTCAAGGCCACTCCGGCGAAGAAGTCGTTCTTCCTGGCGCCGAAGATGATCTCCTGCGAGTGGCTCTCCAGATCCATCACGCCGGGCAAATCCGGCCTCCCCACGACCACGAAGACCGCGCCGACATCTTTCATCTGGTCCGGGTTGGGGCGGGTCCGTCCATGCACGTCCGCCAGGGGTGCACCCACCACGAGTTCCGCCCTGCCGTCTCCGTTCAGGTCGCCCGACCCGACCGAGCCCCCGGCATGATCGCCGTAGTTGGTGCCGCCTTGCCCGCCCAGCAGAGCCACATCCGCTCCCTCCCGAATGCTCTTGTCACCGCCAAAACCGGTCCCCCCGTAAAATACGAAGACCTTGCCCGCATCGGCCTCCTTGCTACTGGCTCCCTCCGTCCCTTCGGCCGCCTCGTCCGAGGGCCGCAGGTCTGCATAGGGGACGCCGATTATCAAGTCGGACACCCCGTCCCCGTTGACGTCGCCCGTGGCCAGGGCGGAACCGACGTAGTCGCCGCTGTTGCTGCCACGGAAACGAAACAGGCCGTCCGCCAGGCGCAGCTCCTTGGGCAAGTCCGGGCGGCCCGCGATCACCGTCACCTCCCCGACGTTGCTGGCGCCCGTCGGGCCGTCTGTTTCCAGCGCGCCCAGGATCAGGTCGTCGATCCTGTCGCCGTTCAAATCGGCCGCGGCCACGGCCATTCCGAGCCGGTCCCCGGCTTTGACGCCTCGGACCGAGGAGCAGGAGTCCGTGTGCAAGTTTTTCCTGCCGGTTAGCGAGCGGTGACCGCATACGACGTAGACGACGCCTGCGTCGTTGAACGGAACGTCCGTGAAGGGCGAACCGATGAGCAGGTCGTCGACCTCGTCACCGTTGAAATCTCCCACGGCCAGCGAGGAGCCGCTGTATTCTCCGTTCTTGGGGGAATGCAGCTCGACATCGGCCTCCCCCGCTTCCAGCCCGATCTTCTTTTCGGCGAACTGTTTCCGCCCGAAGACCACGTAGGTGACTCCCGAATCGTTCCGCTTCCCGACCAGCTTGCTGTCCGCCTCGGGAGCTCCGATGACGATGTCTTGAATGCCGTCATCGTTCAGATCGCCGGCCGCCACCGCGAAGCCCGAATGTTCGAGCTTGCTGGCGCCGTAAATGATCAGATCGGCGCTGGCGCTCAGGTCCACCGTCTTCTCGAGTTCCGAGCGCCCGAAGTAGACGTAGGTCACCCCGGCGTTCCGGATCTTCTTGGCGAAGTAGGCGTCCGAGTACAGCGCGCCAATGATCAGGTCGCCCTTCCCGTCCCCGTTGACGTCTCCGACGGCGACCGAAAAGCCCGCCGCCGAGTTCTTCTCCAGGCCGTAGAACATGGCGTCGTATTCGCCCACGGAGAGATCGCGGGTCAGCGGCTTCTCCTCAGCCGGGACCGCCAGGGCCCATCCGACGAGCCATGCCAAAACCAACCAACACACGGGCCGATTGCACATCACTCACCTCCTGTTGTGAGAATTACGAGCCGCTGGAAGGCTCGGAAAGGACTGCAACGCCTGATTCTACGCCCAATTGGGCTCGAAGAGAAAAGAAAATTTCGTGGCCCTGGCTCAGTGGGGGCGCAGGACTCAGGGCGCAGGGCCTGGGGCGCCGAATCGAGCTGGGGGCTGCGATGCGGAACAAGCCGGTCTATGAGCCGGGGTGGACCGGGTGCGATCCGGAAATAGCCCTTGCGAAAACGAGGCGTTTCGAAGCGATTGAGTTTCCTGCCCCTCCTCGATGTCCGAGCGAGCGGCGTTCGCGAAGGCTCGAGGCACAGGAGCCTAGGGCCGCTTGGCGGCTCCGCTGTAGAGTTCTCCCCAGGATCGACCCTAGCCCGGACTATTCACCAGCTTTCTGCTGCGGCGCCGTTATCATCCGCTTCCGACGCCTCGCGACGAAACCTGGTGCAGAATCCAACCTAGGCCGTGTCCTTCTTGTAGTACTCGACCTGGGGCCTGGCGAAAGCTGCGACTCGGGCCACGAGCTTCTCCATCCCTTCCTCTTCCAGGGGGCGGAATGCTCGCGCCAGTTCCACGTTTTGCTCGACGTGCTCCGGAGTGTCACAGCCCGAGATCAAGACGCTGATCGGTTGAGACCAGGCAAATCTGAGGGCCTCTTCGACGCTCGCGACCCGATGCTCCAGGAAGCGCCCCATGGCCAGCGTCTTCATCGCCAGCACCCCCAGGCCGTGCCGGTGAGCCTTGGGCAGGACCTGGCGGACGAAGCTGAGTGAGCTGCTCGGGTCGACGCAGTTGACCGGGAACTGGATGGTGTCGAGTTGCTCGTGAAAGTCGAGGGCTCGTTCGTGAACGTTGGGGTCGAAATGCCCGGTGATGCCGATGTACCGGACTTTTCCTTCGCTTCGGGCCTGAATTGCGGCTTCCAGGGCGCCCCCTTCCGCGAAGATCCGCTCGACTTCGGCGGTCCCCCGGATGGAGTGAAACTGCCACAAGTCGAGGTGATCCGTCTGAAGGCGCCGCAGGCTCTGATGCAGCTGCTCGAGCGCTCCTGCCTTGTCTCGGGCATGCACCTTGGTCATCAGGAAGACATCCTCCCGTTTCCCTTTCAGGCCGATGCCCAGCCGGCGTTCGCTCTCGCCGCTCTGGTAGTCCCAGGCCGAGTCGAAGAAGTTGATTCCAAGGTCGAGTGCTCGATGGATGACGGCGATGGCTGTGGCCTGGTCGGCGATGCGCCCCATGTTCCAACCTCCCAGCCCCAACATGGTGACGCGCTCCCCCGTTTTTCCGAGCCGGCGCAAGGGGATGCCGTTTCGCGCGGGAGACTGCGCACGGCCCGAGAGGGCCCCCGCCAATCCCAGGGCCGCGCCCCCCGCCGCAGTCTTCTCGAGGAATCTTCTCCGGGTCATTTCACGTTTCGAATTGGGTCGCATGGCAATGCCTCCCGGGGTGAGGTTTGAAAGAAGTTCAGGGTGCGCTGCCCCATTATGCATCGTCGGCACGATTTCCGCACATTCTTCGATGGGGTGGCAGAGGGTGGGCACCGCCTCGAGTTTCTTGACGGTTGGTCCCGACGCTGATTAGAATTGCGGTTCCCCAACCAGCAGTGATCCGGGTTCGACTGATCGCGTCGCGCGAGAGAGAAGTCTTTCACACTCACAAGAAAGGAGAAATCACAATGAGTGAACACGGCATCCACCAAGAATTCTTCGATGAGATCCATGCGGACCAGGGTTCGCCGAAGGCGGAAGCGAAAGGGGCCGCTGACGGCGGTTGGCTCTGTCTGGGACTGGGCAAGGGATTCGAGGCCTGCATTCGAGTCGTCGGGGCTTTCGAAGCCTACGAGGCCAAGCTCAACTTCCTCGGCAGAACCATCTATCGCTTCAAGCTGACCCGCGAACATCCATCCATCACCTGGAAGGCGGACATCGGTATTGCCAAAGGCGAGCTTCAATTTTCCGCGGACTTCAAAGCCAAGAGCGTTACATTGAAAGGCGAGGTTTGCGTTCGAGACTTCCTCTGGAAGTGGAAATGCCTCAAAGTGAGCAAGACCTTTCGTTTCTGAGCCGATCCTCGGGTAGGCGGCTCGAGTGAATACGGTGGCGTCTGCGGATGGGTCTCGTGAAGTCGACGACAGACGACAAAGAGATCCCCCAGGACCCCATGCGCCGGCAAGGTACCAGCGCTCGAACGCTTTGAGAAATCGAGGCGGGTGCTTCCCGGTCCCCCCCTTTTCGAGGGCGCGGACCGGCCAGCGCCGACGACATGCGTCGGCGTGATCATGGATCCCAGTACGGCGTACGTGGGTACACAACGGTCGTGATACCGAACCCGCCGAAGTGATCGAGGGATCATACCGTGGATTGCTCATGAAACCCGCCCGACTCGTTGCCGGAAGGCGAGTCACGTAGAGCCTTTCGGCCGTTTCGGGTTGCGGTTCTTGCGGGCGCCCGGAATACTTGTCGATCTGTATCTTCATGGTTGGGCGCCAGACGAAAGCTTCTCATGTATGCCATCGCATTGTTCGGCGCGGTCATGGTTGCGGTGAGCCTCGCAATGGTTGCTAGGCCCGAGGGCTGGAAGAAAGCCGCTATTCGGTTCACCCGGATGCCGTACATGCACCCGTTCGAAATAGTCACTCGGGTCGGCTTTGGCTTGCTGTTCGTCCGGTACGCGGACGATTCCAAGTTCCCCGTGATCATCGCGTTCATCGGCTACATGCTTCTGGCTGTCGGTGTCGGCCTCTTGCTCACACCACCCTCCTATCATCGGCGCCTTGCTCTCTGGTGTGTCGAGAAGTTTGGCAAGTATTTCAGGCCAGCGGGGGTGGCCTCGCTGGCCTTCGGGATCTTCCTCATCTATGCTGCCGTCTAGGGTGCGAAACGAACGGCGAGCCGAGTCGCGCTGACCGGCACTCACTCACCGCGGAGGCGCGGCTCCGCGCTCCGTCCACCTGAACGAGCGAAGATGCAACAATCTCTCTCACGACGAACGTTGGCGGTCCTGTACTTGTTCGGATCTCTCGGGAATCCCTGTCAGGCGGCAGGCGCAATCTCGAGCATCGAAGAGATTCGCGCTCCTCAGACCCGCTACCATCCGCCGGTCGAAGGGCAGATTGAACTGGTTCTTCGAGATGAGGCTTACCTCAGAAGCGATTCCTGCAAAATTCTCCTGACTTCTCACGTCGGCAGCAGCCACGTGATCTATCCCGGCTATCTTCTTCGGCTTTGGCGAGCCGTCGATCTCGGGTTTGAGCTGCTCGAAGAGCAATCTGGACATGGCGAGGTCGTGGTGGAGCGTTTCTCCGTGGAAGGCCGAGAACTCTTCTTCGTACAAGACGTGATGGCAACAGCCGGCGCCAATTGGGTCGCGACTGTGCTTTTCTACATCGGCTCCGATTGCTCCCTTGGGACGGTTGAGTTCGACCCTGCCGAGGCTTGCGGAGTAGAGCTGCCGCATCTGACGTTCGAAAGCTCTTTTCGGGGCTCTGTGTACAGCTTGGAGGACAGTGGAGTCAGGTTCTCCAACGCGTTGTGGTGCCCCGGTGATTCGCCCAATTTCCCGACACGAGGGCAGCTCGAGGGGAGTCTCGGGATCCGTGCCGATGAGAACGGCGAGTTGGTGGCCCAGGTGAGCGAGTGCCGGCGCGAGGAGCGCTTCTGTGAGCCCTGACCATTGGCTGCAGTCCCAACTTTGGATCATGGCCAGAGATGAGGACCCCGTTCCCACGATGACCCAACCCCGTTGATCCCAGTCCAACCGAATCAGGAGTGCCTTGACGTACGCCTATCTGCAAGGAGCTCGGGACGAGGACGCTCGCGCAATTCTGCTGGAGTTGCCGAAACTGGCAGCGATGCTGAAGAGAGACGACGCGAACTTCTTTGCCGGCGCCTTCGCGCTGGCGGCGATTCCGGTGCGCAACGCCGTCGAGAGGCGGCGCTGGCAGGAGGCGGCTCACCTGGAACCGGCGTCGGCTGCGTTCGCCAGCGAGGGGTTCTGCGGGGCCCCGGCGATGCTCGAGTGGGCCCGTGGGCTGGGTGCGGCTCGCACCGGAAAACCCGAGGCCGCGCGTCGATCGATCGAGCGCTTGCACCAGTGCCGGGAAGATCTGCTCCGGACGGGCCAACCGCTTTGGGCAGCCCAGGTGGACGTGCAGCGGCGCACGGTGGCGGCCTGGCTGGCACTCGCCGAAGGCAGGCAAGACAAGGCTTTGGAGACGATGCGCGCGGCGGCTGACCTGGAGGACAGTACCGACAAGAGCCCGGTCACGCCGGGAGCGGTTGCGCCTGCTCGAGAAATGCTGGCCGAGATGCTGCTGAATCTCGAACTGCCGGCCGAGGCGCTGGCCGAGTTGGAGCGTGTGCTCGAGGATGCTCCCAACCGCTTGCGATCCCTTCATGGCGCCGCCCAGGCCGCTCTGCTGGCCGGCGAGACCCAAGTCGCCAAACGGTATTTCACCGAACTGCTCGAGCTGGGCCGGCTCGCCGACAGCGAACGCCCCGAACTGCGGGAGGCCGGAAACTTCCTCGCCCGACGGTGAGGGAAGAAGAGCCCCGCCTCAGGGGGCGGTGGCAGGAGGGCTGGAGAGAGCCCTGTCTGAGGCTGATCTACTCAGCCATTGATCAGACATCCGACGCCTGGGGCGACTACAAGACCAACGAGTCCGACCGCGCCCGGCCCGAAACATGAGTGGCTTGGCAGCTGCACACGGGTTGGCTGCAGTGCCGAACAGGTCCGAGCGCCTCGAGAAACCCGAACCGTATCAGTTCAGTCTTCCCCGCTCGCGTTCCAGAATCACCTCGACGAAGTTTGGGCTTGCCCAAATCCCTCCGGCCCCGGGGGCAAGAATCTGAACCAGTCGCCAACCCTCGCGTGCATGGTCGTCCACGACCTGCCGATATTCCTGCTCCCGAGTGCCCTTGTCGACTCGGACAAACTTGTATTCGTAGCGCTGCGGCATGGTGGTTTACTGTTGCCTCCGACTTCCACCGAACGACAGGATCAGTGGCGGCCTGGGGCGTGGGCGGAAGGCGGCCCCTGCATCTACTCGCTCGGATTCCCATCTGTTTGCTCTCGCCAAGACGCCAAGAGCGCCATGAGTCTGATTCTAGACCGTTGACTGCTCGGCTGGTACCGTTCTTCATCGCCAATCTTCATCCTGGGCGTGCTCTGCGCGCCTTTGCGAGAGAACTCCGGATCCCCTCGCCAAGCCGCCAAGAACGCCCGGCTGCTCCAGACCGTTGACTCATCGGCGGCGCTTCACCAGATTCACATGGCCTGAGACCAGAGAAGAGGTTCTTCGGCCGGACGAGTTCAACGGTACCGATGAACTCGAGTTCCCCAAGGCCACAGCTTGACTGGCCTGGTCGAACTAACCCTATCGTTGCGAGGAGTTTCGGGGTGAGAAGAATTATCACCTCCGAGGCGGAAACGGGCCCGGAATTGGCCCTTTTTTCACGGCAATCCAGCGGCCGGATTGTACACGATTGGCGTTTTCCTGTTATTGTCAATGCTCAGAACAGGGGGCCCGCACAGCCCCGAACTTAGTGGAAGGAAACGATATGGCTAGAAACCAGAATACCTTTGCCAAGCGGCAACGAGAGATTGCCAAGAAGAGAAAGGCCGCAGAGAAGAGAGAGCGGCGCTGGGCCAAAAAAGAGCAGAAGGCCAATCCGGAGGGAATAGAGGCGCCACTCGAAATCTTGACGGAAGAGGATGCATTTGAGGCATTAGCGGCGAAGCGTGACGATCGAGAAGCGAAAAAAGCAACCGAGGACTCGGCAGCAGGCGAGTAAATCCAACCGCGAAAGGGGTCATCATCAGCAAGGTTTTTGTCGGAAACTTGAGCTTCGACGCCACCCAAAGCGAGCTTGAAGCTCTTTTCGTCGAAGTGGGCGAGGTAGTCGAGGTCTTTATTCCCACCGACCGCAACACGGGGCGCCCCAGAGGTTTCGCCTTCGTCCAGTTTACCGACGAAGCGTCTGTGGCAGCCGCCATCGAGAAATTCCATGACTTCGAATTTCGGGGTCGGCGCTTGCGCGTCAACGAAGCCGAGGAGCGGCCACCGCGGCGACCCAGCTTTCCGGAAAGTGGCTACGGCCACGGGGGACCGCCCAAGCCGCCTTGGAAAGGCAAGTCAAAAGGAAGCCGTCGCAACCTGCGCCGGAAAAAGCGTGGTTTCTGAGCTCCCACGCCGTTCCCACGACCTTTCGTAAGCCAACTCCCCAGGGGATTTGAGCCCTTGCTGGCCAGAGCCCACCCCCCGGGAGGGCTTGGCCCCGCAGTTCGGGACTGAGGTATGCACTGGCAAACAGGATCTCCAGCCTCACCAGTCTCCTGTGCTGATCAAAGAGGAGGCCGATGTGCTGCTTCAGCTCCGCGGGTCAAACCTCATAGGAAAACATCGCTTGATACGGTCGTTCGAACCAGATGAAAGCAGCGTCCGATTCAATATCCTAACCACAGCACGCGTCCATTAGTCGTCTTCTCTTCGAATCTCGAGACCTGCCCCTCTGACGCTCGTGACACTCTTCTTGCGCGGGTCTTTAGTCTTGCGGCCCAGAGGTTCTGCGCTGCCAGAGGCGGCAAACGACGAAATAGATGCACCCGTTCAGCAGGCCAGGGATGAGGACCAGAGACGGCCAAAGCGAATTGAATCGCAAGCTCAGGAAAAAATCGCCGAAGAGCGCGGCCGCAATGACCCCTGGAAATCCTGCCAACAAAACAAGACCGTCCAAAGGTCCATGGCCCGCACCAAAACCTCCTTGGTAAAAAAACGCCGAATTCGCCAAGAGAAACTGGCCTGCCCACAGAATCACTGCTTTTCTAAACATGCTTCCTCATCGCCCTTCTGGCGCCGAGAAGGAATTGCTGGCTCACTCTTGACTCGGAATCCGAAGCTCAGGATTCACTAGCTCGTGATCGCATTGCCCCTCTTCGAAATCCCACACCTCGTCTTTGAGTCTTTTTTGACGACCGAAACAGAATGCAGTTCACCGGCTTCCGACGTGGCCCGGTAGCTGATGCCTTTCACGGTAAAAGGAGTGTTTTCGATCAGAGAACAGGCTGTCGGACACTCTTGTAGCCCACAAGGATTCGGCGCCATGGCCGTGCCAATCGGAATCATCGATTTCGAACCGAATTCTCGCCTAATCCCACTGACTCATGATTCTTGTGGCTTCCTCGATTGGAGAGACTCCTCAGGGGTCGGTTGCCCCCTTCTGTTCCGCCGCCTCGGCGGCCTGGCTCAACGCTTCGAGTGGGTCTTCTTCGAACGCACTGATGATTACACCACAACCCACCCTCTCGAAATGGGCGGGTCGGACCTTGAGATCCTCACCGTCGCTCGATCCGGTGGCGCGGTCCCGAGCTTGTATTTGACAGCAGATCTGTGCAACATGCATAATGCATGCATGTCGACGAAGACGATCTCTCTCCGCCTGGAGGCTTACAACAAGCTCAAAGCAGCTCGGCGCTTTCCCGGCGAGTCTTTCAGTCAGGTCATCCTCAGAGCCCGCTGGCAGGAGGACACAGTGACGGCTGCAGAGCTGATGGAGCGCTGCCGGCTGGGCGCCCATTTCAGCGAAGAAGATCTGGAGAGAGTCGAGCGACTCAAGCGAGACGATCGGCCGCCTGAGGACAAATGGGCCGATCGATAATCCTCGAGACCACATTCCTGATCGACCTGGAGAGGGAAATCCTGCAGCGGAGGCGCGGAGCCGCGGGGGAATTTCTTCGTGAACGCCCTGACGACCGGCTCTGTGTCACTTCTATCACGGTCGGCGAGATGGCGGCGGGGCCCGCGCTGGATGGAAGGGAGCGCTGGGAAGACTTCTTCCGTCCTTTTCGAATCCTGACCCTGACCCTGGAGGTCTGCTGGGAATACGGGAAGGCCTACCGCTACCTGACGGCCAATGGGCAACTCATCGGGGGAAACGATCTTTGGATCGCGGCCATCAGCCTGGCCCACGGCATGCCCCTGGTCACCCGCAACCTGGACCATTTCAAACGAGTTCCCGGCCTCCAGGTGATCCCTTACTGAGACCCCCGAGACGAGGCCTTGGCTTTCGCCCGCCGCGCACTATTCCGACCAGGTGCGGTGGAGCTCTCCTGGACGTTTCACGGATGAGTCAACTCGCTAGGTGGAAGGCAACAGGCATTTCGAGCCTTGACGGACATCCTCGCATCTCCAGCGGTGTGGTCAAAGCCCAACAGCTCTCTAACCCGGGAACTAGTCCTCTTCCCTATTTTTTGGGCTGAAGACGGTGGGCCTTCTTGGGAAATGTCGAAATAAAGAGCCTGGGTGAGGCGTAGACTCCGATAGACATGGAAAATTCGAGCGCGGATCAGAAAAAGCAGAGGCCTGAGAGAAGCAACTACGTAGGCCGGGGAGTGGCCCTGGGAACCGCTTTTGGGATCATGGTCGGGGCAGTAATTGGGGCAGTGAGCGGAGATGTAGGCTTTTGGGTCGCCATAGGAACGTCCCTCGGAGCAGGGATTGGAGTCGCAATTGGCGCCGCTTTCAACCGGACCTGAGTACTCCGGTTCGTAAATACGGTGACGGTTGCGGGCGAGCCCCCGGTGCCCGGCGCCTCGGAGCAAGGGGGTCCACTCGCTTTCCGGGGGCCGGCTGCTGCTTCGAAACGCCCGCAACATACGTTGCTGTATTTATGGATCGGGGTACTGAGATTCGGGAATGCGTCGCGGTTCTTTGGGGCGTCGATGTGGGAAGGTGCGAGCGCCTGAGCGATGTTCGAAATGCGAAGGTGAAGTGACAGCCCAGAGAACTTCCACTGACTCACGAGCAGCGACGCTCGTGTTACGTCTCAGGTCCGACCCTTGGAAATTGGCGACCTTGGAGCTTGGGATTTCGGGCCGCAGCCGCGGCGCGCCTGGCTTCCCCGAGGGGATTTGAACCCCTGTTGCCGCCCTGAAAAAGCCTTCGAGGGGGACGGGCGTAAG
>JBFKLX010000187.1:0-11076 GCA_041630155.1 Acidobacteriota bacterium | reverse complement strand
CCTGCGTCCGGCCGTCGATCCCTTCCCGCTGCGCAAGGCCTGGTTGCTCTTTCGGGGTCCCGCGGGCGGCTTCGCGGCCAGCGCGAGAATCACGGCGCTTCGGGTATCACGCCCGGAAGAAGCTTCCAGCGATGGTGTGGCTTTGGAAGCGCCCGAGTTCGACCGCAGGATCCGAAGCGACGTTCAGATCGACGGCTTGCCCCCGGCCCCGGACTTGGAGGCCTTGATCACTTGGGACGGGCAGCAACGCTGCCGGCCGGCCGCCATGAGCTCCTACTCGTTCGTCAACCCCAACCGGGAGGCGACCGTGGTGCGGCTTCGATTCGTTCAGTACGTCGACGCGGGCAACCGCATCATTCACGAAGCTCGCATTGAGATCCCGGCGGCCACGCGGATCTCGCGGCTGCTCTCGCAGATCTTCCCCGAGCTCTTCGGTCCTCGCGACACTGCGGACGCCTGCATCAACACGCCGGCCCACGCGACCGGGATCCTGGAGGTCAGTAGCGATCGCCCTGTCAACGTCGCGGCGCTCAGCATCAACCTGGTCACCGGGCACTTCGTCGACTTGCCGGTGCGAGTGGTCCGCAACTCGATCGCAGACGACGAATAGCAGATCCTGAAAGGGACTTCACAGTCGTGATCCGCATTTCTCACCAGGGCCGTCGCCAAACGCCTGAGCACCCGGTGGACGCCTGGAGAGAGATGCGGGTCCGGCATTGAATCTCTCCCGATTCTTGCTCCCGGGCCGGCGTCCCCGAAAAGCTCTCCGCACCGATTACCCCCGTCACGAACCGGGTGACCAGGTCGCCAGGTCGTACTCCACCACCGGCACGTCCCGATGTTCCTCCAGCAGCTGGAAGCGCCGCTGTTCTTCCTGCTGGAACTTCTGGCGGTCCGGGTAGAGCTGCTGGATGATCTGGCTGGTGTCGAAGTCTTCGTGGGCCACGGCGGCGTTCTTCCAGACGATCGTGAAGCGAAAGTCCCAACGCGAATTTTCGCCGGCGTGATAGAAGGGCGAGGCCGCAGACATTTCCACGATGCGGCCCAGTTTCTGCAGCTCCACCAGGATCGGGTAATGGTTTCGCTTGTAGAGCTCGAGAAATTCGTCGAAGTGTCCCCACCTCACCTTGTAGTAGTACTCGACCGGAAAAGGCTGGTCGTCCTGAGCCAGAGCCGGTGAGATGCCTCCCAGCAGAAACACCAGCAGCAGCACCAGGACTGCAGAGGCCGGCCCGCCATTCCTTCGGTCATGCCCTCTTCGTCGCATCAGATCATACCTCCTCGAATGTTTCGGAAACTTCCGGCGGGTCGGACAGTGACACCGGTGGCGCTGGGAAGTCAACCCCAGGTCGCTGTGGAAGACCTGCCGGCCTTCGAGTCGAACCGGGCGGTGAGCAGAGGGATGACATGGAGATGTGCGAATCGCTCTCTATGGCCACCGCTTCGAGGATGGGTTACTGTTGGGTGCATCCTGGAGGCGGGATGAAGCGTCTGCGAGAACTCGAGAATCTGGAACAACTGGAAGAGGGTCTGGCCGAGCCTTATCCGGAGGACGTGGAGTGCGCGGCACGACTGCGTGGGGACGTGCTGGTCCTGGGGGCAGGTGGGAAGCTGGGCCCTTCGCTGGTCCATCGCATGGTTCGCTCGATCCGGCTCAGTGGGCAACCCTGGAACGTAGTCGCCGTCTCCCGTTTTTCGGATCCCTCGGTCAAGCAGCGGCTCGAGCGCTGGGGGGCCTCCGCCCTGGAGCTGGACCTGTTCCAGCCCGAGGCGTTCCGCTCGCTGCCGGACTGCCCCGAGGTGATCCATCTGGTGGGGTCCAAGTTCGGAACCAGTGCGCAGGGCGGCTTGACCTGGACGACCAATGTCTATCTGGCGGGCCGCGTCGCAGAGTGCTTCCGGAACTCCCGCATCGTCGCCCTGTCCACCGGGAACGTGTACCCTCTGGTACGGGTGGGTTCCCCGGGCTCCAAAGAGACCGACCCGGCCGGGCCGGTCGGAGAGTACGCCCAGTCCTGCCTGGGTCGCGAGCGGGTGCTGACTCATCTCTCCTCGCTGCACGGGACGCCCCTCTGTCTGATCCGCCTCAATTACGCGGTCGAGGCCCGCTACGGGGTGTTGCTGGACATTGCCGAGCGAGTCTACCGTGAGGAACCGGTGCCGCTGGAGATGGGATACGTCAACGTGATCTGGCAAGGGGACGCCAATTCCGCCTGCTTCCGGGCCCTGGAGCTTTGCGACTCTCCTCCCCGAGTGCTCAATGTCACGGGCGGCGAGCAACTCTCCGTGCGGGACCTGGCCCATCGATTCGCAGCCCTGCTGGGCAAGCAGGCGAGCTTTTCCGGTCGGGAAAGCGAGACTGCCTTGTTGAGCGATGCGGGACTCTGCCGGAAGCTTCTGGACCTCCCCCGCGTCCCCGTCCCCGAGGTCATGGAACTGGTCGCGGCCTGGATCCGGAAGGGTGGCGTCAAACTCGGCAAACCGACTCATTTCGAGGTTCGCAACGGAGAGTTCTGAGCCATGTCCCTGTCCGCACTTCGGGAACGACTGCAGCGAGGGGGTGTCTATTGCGCCCATCCGCTGGCCCTGAACTCCAGGCGCCAACTCGATGCGCGCAGGCAGAGGGCTCTCACCCGCTACTACCTGGCCTCCGGAGCCCGCGGCCTGGCAGTCGGAGTCCACACCACCCAGTTCGAGCTCCACGCCGATCAGGGCCGCTACCGGGAGGTGCTGGAGCTGGCGGCCGGGGAAGTCGGGAACCGAGAAGAGCCGCCGACCAGCCAGCCTCCCGTGCTGGTGGCCGGGCTGGTGGGAGGCCCCCGGCAGTTGCTCGGCGAGGCCGCCGTCGCGCGGGAACTGGGGTATGACTGCGGCCTGCTCAGCTTCAGCGGCTGCAAAGATCTCCCCGAGCCGCAACTGGTCGACTGCTGCCGCGAGGTGTCCCGAACCCTTCCCGTCTTCGGGTTCTACCTGCAGCCGGCCGTGGGTGGCCGGACCCTCTCCTTCGACTTCTGGAAGGGGATGTTGGAGGTGGAGGCGCTGGTGGCCATCAAAATCGCCCCCTTCAACCGTTATCAGACCCTGGACGTGGTACGGGCAGTCGCCGAGTCGGGCCGGGCAGCCGAGGTGGCGCTCTTCACCGGAAACGACGACAACATCGTCGGCGACTTGCTGACCCCCTTCGCCTTCCCCGTCTCCGGACGCTGCGTCCAGCTGCGAATGGTGGGGGGGCTGCTGGGACAGTGGGCGGTCTGGACCAGTCGCGCCGTGGAAATGGCGGAGCGGATTCGAGAGATCTCCCACACCGGCCGGGTGCCCGCCGAGCTGCTGCGGCTCAACGCCGAGCTGACCGACGCCAACGCCGCCATCTTCGACGCCCGCAACGGTTTCCGGGGCTGCATTCCCGGTATTCACGAGGTCCTGCGCCGCCAGGGACTCCTGGAGGGGGTCTGGTGCCTGGACCTGGACCTGCACCTGTCGCCGGGCCAGCCCGAGGCCCTGGAGCGGGTCTGGCGAGCCTATCCCCATTTGAACGACGATGCATTCGTCGCGGAACACCTGGACCTCTGGCTGAAAGGATGACCCCGGAAATGGCAGACGACCCCACCGCTCGTGACGACTCGAGACACTGGTATCAGGGACTGGACCGTTATTGCTGGATCGTTTTGATCATTGCCGCCCTGGGCTGGCTGTTCGACACCATGGACCAGAACCTCTTCAACCTGGTGCGCGGTCCTTCGATTCAGGATCTCCTCAGCCGGCAGATCTCGGACCCCGTGGAACTGGCGGCCGAGACGAAGCGCGTCGGGGGCTGGATCACGGCCTTGTTCCTGGTGGGCTGGTCGGCGGGAGGGTTCGTCTTCGGGATCCTGGGAGACCGGCTGGGCCGCGTGCGGACCATGGTGTTGACGATTCTGATCTATGCCGGTTTCACCGGCCTGAGCAGCCTGGCCTGGGACTGGCAGTCCTACGCCGTGATGCGCTTTCTCACCGGCCTCGGCGTAGGGGGAGAGTGGGCGGCCGGAGCCGCCATCGTCGCAGAAGTCTTTCCCGAGAGATCGCGAGCCATGGCACTGGGAACGCTCCAGGCGCTCTCGGCCGTCGGCAACATGTTGGCTGCGGTGATCACCTTCAGCATGGCCGGGCTGAGCTGGCGCTACGTCTACGTTGTGGGGGCTTTACCCGCTCTCCTGGTGGTCTGGATCCGCCGATCGCTGCGGGAGCCCGAGAAGTGGACGCAGGCCAAAGAACAGGCCTCCCTCGGCAATGAGCTGGGAGCCATCGGCGAACTCTTCCGAGACCCCGTGCTGCGGCGCCGCACCATCGCGGCCCTGATGATGGCCGTGGCGGGCCAGGGAGCCCTGTGGGGGATCGGATTCTGGAGCGTGGACCTGCTGGTCTCGGTCCTGGAGCGTTTCTCGGTGCCGGTGGCAGACGTCGACCGCACCAAGAGCCTGATGTTCTTCGTCCAGCAGGTGGGGGCGATGCTGGGGATCTACCTGTTCGCTGCCTTCAGCGAGCGCACCAGCCGGCGAACGGCGTTCTTCTGCTGGTTCGGGCTGGGATGCCTGGCCATCCCCGCTTTCTTCTGGGGAGTCGCCCTGGCCCCGCAGATCGGAGTGTCCGGTTCGCTGGGCCGCGCCCTGGCCCCCTTGACACTGACCACCGGTCTGGCGGAGGGCGCCCAGGCCGCCGTGGCCGTGGCCACGATTCTGGCCTTTCTGCTGGGCTTCGCCACGCTGGGGCCCTTCTCCGGCTACACGGTCTACTTCCCGGAGCTCTACCCCACCCGGCTGCGTGCCACCGGCTGCGGCCTCTGCTACAACGGGGGACGCTTTCTGGCCGCCATCGCCCCCCTGGCGCTGGGGGCGCTGACCGCTCGCTTCGCCGCCCTGCCGGGCGCCGTCGCCGGGGGCATGCCCATGGCCGCCACCGTCGTGACCGGCATCTACCTGCTCGGCTTCGCCGGAGCCTGGATCGCCCCGGAAACCAAAGGACAGCCGCTGCCCGAATAGAAGGGGCCTGGGGGGCTTAGGGCGTAGGGCGTGCGTCGCCTCGGTCTCTGTGGAGTTCTCCCGCCGAAGTGGACACCTCGGTTATACGAACGGACCCCGGTGGGCCTGTTGCTCATAATCATAGGGCGACCGATAGCCGAGCGTCGAGTGAATCCGAACTCGGTTGTAGAAGACCTCGATGTAGTCAAAGATCTCGAGACGAGCCTGCTGACGGGTGGCGAAACTTCCACGGCGCACCAGGTCTTTTTTCAAAGAGGCGAAGAAGCTCTCCACCACGGCGTTGTCCCAGCAGTTGCCCCGCCGGGACATGGAGCCGACGGCACCCACCGAGCGCAGCCGTTGCTGGTACAGGGTGCTGGCGTACTGCAGGCCCTGATCGGTATGGATCAGCAAGCCGGGACGGACCAGCCGGCGATCCAAGGCCATCTGCAAGGCATCGGTGAGCAGCTGCGCGTTGATCCAGCGAGAAAAGGCCCAGCCCACCACCAGGTGGCGGTAAAACCCGCTGCGGGAGACCTGCAGGTCTTATCTCCCTGTCCGGTATAGAGCATCTCTCAATCGGAGGCTGGAATCGGACAGCCCGAGGTCTGATCTGTCAGGCGGAAAGCCTCACAGCGGCCGCAAAGCGTTCCAGACGCAACCAGATTCCGGAAGACGGCTTGGCGCCGTCAGGGAAGCGAAGCGCCCCGGCTCGGTGCGGACTAATCTGTGATGAGAGTGAAACGCGCAGATTTCGCAGGGGAGACTGCACAAACTGCACGCTGGCACTGCCCGACCAAGAACTCCAAATTCGCATCGGGGAGCTTGCTGAACGGTCTACCAAAGGCATCCCCGCCCCGGACGAACGCGCCACGCCTTTCCTTGCCTTTGCCCCGTCCTGCCGGCAAGGGTTGGGACCTGGTCAGGACTCGGGTCCCACTTCCGAAGCGGCTTCCGGGTAGACGACGTGGGCATTGCAGAGCAGGAAGTGGTAAAGGCTTGGGTAGGAATGCTCGAGATCTTCCCGGGGCTCGAGGCCGTCCAACTCGTAACAGGTTTCTTCGCCGCGCTTGACGGCGATCTCGGTCTCTTCGGTGTTGCCGCACACGACGAACTCGTCGCCGAACTGAGAGGCGCCGATCAGGCTTCGATCCAGCACCAGGTCGCCGTAGGCTTGCTCGATACGCGAAAAGCGGGAAAAGAGATCCCGGGCGCTTGGCGGCAGCAGGGCAAGCCGTTCTCGATCCTCACTGCCGGGCTTCTGTTCTTGGCAGCGATAAAGCTCCCGGTTGACCAGAAGCCGTTCGAACCTCCGCTTGACTTCGGGCAGGTTCAGTTGGGACACCTGGCTTTCGATGGCCTCCAACTCCTGTTCCCACTCTTTCCGAGCCGGGCGTCTTCCTGAGAGCAGGCGGAACAGCAGCCAGAAGCCACCGGAGACTGTCAATGCCAGCACCCAGAATTGCCAATGGTTCCAGCGATAGAAGAGTCCCGCCGTAAACAGACCTGGCAGCGCCAGGATGAGATAGAAACGGTAGCCCCCATCTCGATCGTTCCCGAACATGGCCTTTTTCCTCGATCAGAAGTCCCGCGATTGAAAGTCAACTGTAACTTCTCCGCGATTATTTACAAGGGCAATCGTTGAGCTGTAGCCGAATCAAGCGGAGCAGAGTCAATTCGGGCGGGAAAAAGTATCTCAAGAGGTCTTCCGCCTGCCGGAGCCTGCGATGCAGTCCCCAATGGCGGGTCGGGTTGACCAAGGTGCGATTGAGGGGACCGCTGTGGAACCAGGCCGGCAGGCCCCCGGTGGGAAACAGGGCCGGTGCGCCGCCGGGGTGTCCGAACAAGGGGAGCCGGTGATGCAGATGGTTCCCGTTTCTGACAATGTGACGCGTCAGCCGCCGGGACGCGTTGCGAACCAGCCGGCGCGATGCGTTGGCTGCCAGCCTTCTCAAAGCAGCGCCCCCGAGGGACAAAGTGGTTTCCGCCCCCGTCTGGAACCATTCCCCGGAGCTGTAGGCGAAACTGCACTTGTCAATGAGTTCGTTGCCGCCGATCAGGTCGCGCACCAGGGAGGTGCCGCCCAGGGTGAGGGAATCGCCGAAGCCGGCTGTAAAATTGGACACATCCTCCAAAGTGACCAGCCCCACCAAGTCGACCCGGTTGACCGGGTCGTTGAAGGCGTAGGCAAAGAAGTTGGTGCTGCCCCCGCCGAAACCAAGCGGGTCAGCCGAAATCCAGCGGCCGGTTACCGGATCGTATTGGCGGGCGCCGAAATGGACCAAGCCGGTGTCCGCGTCATACAGTCCGCCGGCAAAACCAAACGGTTGGAAGCCCGGATTGGAGTCCGACAGCACCCGGCCGAAGACATCATATTCGAGTTGCTGGGCAATAACGCCGGTGTCCACGTTGATGACGAGCCGGGGGCTTCCAAGATGATCGGTGACAATCTTATAGGTCTGCCCTGCCTTTACCATGTAGCTGGGGACCTGGATGCGTTCCCCATAGACGAAGAGCGATGTGATCTGCCCTTGCGCGTCCAGTTCTGCGACCGGGTTGATTTGATCGAGGTAGAGGAACCCCTGGACCATCTGACTGTCGACCCGCTTCCCGATCCGCCGCCCTCTGGCGTCGAGCACATAGTCGATCGTCCGCCCATCGGGCAGGGAGACAATCTGGAGATTCCCCAGCGGGTCGTACTGGTAGGTGGTCAGCTGCCCGCTGCAGGTCTGGGCGCTGCGGTGACCCCGAGCGGAATATTCGAAAGAGCAGTCACCCTGAGTGAGGTGGAAATCTCTCTGGTCAAAAGTGCTCGTCAGTATCTCGGCGCCGCGTTCAAGTTGGAGCCGATTGCCGTTGGCATCGTATTGGACGGTGGTCGCTCCCGGATCGCCACCTGTGGAAAGCAACCGGCCAAGATCATCATAAGAGTAGGTCGTGAACGGGATCCGGTGTCGACCTGGAGACACTGGCGATGAGCTGTAAAGGCCGCGGCGACTTGGAACAGCGCTGCCTTGGGCAGCCTCATCACCTCGTTCTGCGGCTTCCTCTACTTCTGGCGCTGGCCATCCACTTCGACAGCGACTCGGCGAACAGGTCTGGCTCCTCGAAGAACGCCTGGTGCCCGCTTTGCTCGAAGATCTGGAGCGTGGCGTTGGGAAGCGCGTCCACGATGCCATCCCACAGAACGTAGGGAACAGTGTAGTCGTAGCGTCCAAGAGCTACGAAGATGGGTACGCGCAACGAGCTCGATCCGACGCTGACGTTCCAGGCAGGCGTCAGCTTCCCCATGATGTGCCGCAGAAGCCCAGGCTTGACATCCGACTCGGCAAAGAGCGGAGCGGCCTCGAACCGAGCGTCGTAGAAGCGCATCGGCGTCTGTGCCAGCAAGGTTTCGCTCATGGACGCGTGGTCCGGCAGCTGGGCGAGGTTCTCCTGCAACCGCTGCTTTCGTTCCTCCGAAGCGTCCTGCTCGAAGAAGGACGCGCTCCTGGCGTGACAGCAGGGTCATGTCCCCGGTGGGCGGTGTGCCGACTACCACCACGTGGGAGACGGAGGCGGGGAAGCGCCTGCCGTACTCGATCGCGAGCACCCCGAGGATCGAGTGACCCAGGACGGCGATCCGGTCGAGGCCGAGATCGACCCGGATGGCCTCCAAGTCGGCAGCCAGAACGTCGAATGTGAGGTCGGAAGCTTCACCGGTCGACCGTCCGCCTCCCCTCAGGTCGACGTAGACCAGCCTCAGGCGGTGGCTCAGCTGCGGGGGAGTCAGGTGCTTGTAGGGCTCTGTGCCGATGGCGCTGAGGACCAGGCAGGCCGGACCACTGCCGCGGGTCGAGTAGAAGAGTTCAGCCCCTTCGACCGAAACCGTCCTCTGACTGTCGCTGACCAAGCCAATACCTCCGGTCGCGAGGTTGAATGGAGGACACATCAGGCGCTGAAGCCCAGACAGTCGAAGCCAAAGTGGGATCGGCGGCATCGACCGGCTCCGCGCAACTGGCAATCAGCGAGCGGATGGCGGCTTCGTGTCAAGTCGTATCCTCCCTTCCGCATCGTCCGCTCGACAACAATTCTACAGTCAGACGACGGCCGAAGCAGACCTTGTGTTTCCATATGAGCCCAGCTCGAGGAGGAATCGCGGGCGTGCCCCGGGAGATGAGACCACCAGTGCCGTGATGAAGGGAATCCATGACCCGCCCGACGACCCCCTGCTTGCAAAGCAGATTCCAGAATTGGGTGTAAATGACCGCAAAATAAGCCGCTTGTTTTCAAGGACTTCTGTTGAAAGTTGTTGAAAGCTGTTGGAACGTGAGGCTTTGAACGACTACAAATCTGACTACACCCCCAACGTTCTTGAGAAGGACGTTTGCTCTGTCAAAACAGTTGGCCGAGATAAGAACCAAGTTGATTGAGTCCGGCTAAAACTTTCAATCGGGCTCGCACCAGACTCGGCTTGGTCCTGGGGCAAGTGGTTGCAGACGTTGCGCATCGTGTGGAGGCGGCTGAGAAGAGGAAATTGGATTGATCACGAGCGTCAAAAACGCTCTCAGGGGGGATTGTTACAGGACGTTGCGTAGTCGCTGTACTCAAAAGCTCAAGCTACGACCCGAGTCTTCAATCGGTCGGCCAAGCCCGGATGAACCACATGCAGGTCTCGGACCTTCGCAAAGCCGAATTCCTGTGGCTTTCAAGTACAATAGAATGAAGTCGGATTTGGTTCCTCAATCCAGGCTGCAGTGCCTCGCTGAGCACTGATTCGTGTGGGCTGGGTTGCAGAAGTGGCAGACATAATGTCAAACAGAAAAATCGCCGTGGCGCTATCGCCTTCGTTGATTGCACCGTCATCAAACTTAGCCGGAGCAGTCAGTTTGATAGCAATGCTGTAGGCGTGATTGCTTATGGCCGACATTTTCCTCAGTTATGCCAACAATGATCGGGATCGAGCGCAGCGTCTAGCCGAGGCTCTGATCACGGAAGGACTAAACGTATGGTGGGATCCGGACATCCGTCCAGGACGGCGTTTCGTTGAGGTGATTGAAAGGGAACTAGAGGTTGCCACCTGTGTTGTCGTGCTTTGGTCAGAAACCTCCATCCAACGTCGCTGGGTCTATAGCGAAGCTGAGGAGGGAGCCGAACGACTTGTCCCCGTGATGATCGATAATGTCAAGCCGCCGCTGCCGTTCGGATCGATCCGGGCCGCAAATCTGATTCACTGGACAGGACAACGCGACGATCCGGAATTCAGAGGTCTTGTCGAGGAACTTCGAACGAGGGTGGTACACCGAAGACGCGGGCGAAAAGAGGGAGAAGATCAGGACGAATTGCAGTCTCTGGCCAGGTGCTCTTTTGAAGCGCTCCTAGAGTATTCATATGGCGCCAATGTTGTAATCTCGAAAGATCAAGACCCTCACACCGGTATTGACCGCCGGTCTGTGTTACTCTCCTCGAGCGCACCGCTCAACCAATTGACTTTGAACTGGAAAATAGAGGTTGGAGATATCGCTCCAGGGTTTTCGGACCTCTACAAGGACAACGTGTTCGTGTGGCCCATTACGGCCTCTGAGCACAGGAATCTTAAGAATGCTCTGGCCTCCAGCGATCCCTTGCTTGTGGCACTAGGTATTCCTAACCACGCCGTCACTGACCTTAGAGAGTATCCACCGCTAGAACAATTCCAGTGGTACGCACTTGATGTTCGTGAGTTCCTTGACCGACCGGATGTAGATCTTGACTCGCTAAATCGATTCCACATTCCGTGCGCGAACCGATTAAGCCTTGGTACTCTGACTCTGCTTTGGGGTGCGCACTGGTTCAAACGCCTGACTGATCAAGTAAATCGAAGAATTGCAGTCGTAGACCCCCTATTCCGAATGGTCGCCGAGGGATTCATATGGGACGGGGGCAGAGTTGAATCAATAGCCGAAATGTCGTCCAGGCATTTGCCGGCCTCGTATCGGCTCGCCCTTGGAGACATACCGACGGCTGAGCGATCGATCTTCAACTTCCTTTATGGTACAGCCCTGACGCAGTTTGGAATCCTCGACAGAATCTTCTCACGGGGAAGAATTCCTTCCTATAGTGT
>JBFKLX010000186.1:0-11076 GCA_041630155.1 Acidobacteriota bacterium | reverse complement strand
CTGACCGGCAAAGTTTGGTTTGGCTCGGCGGCTCAGGGCCCTCCGGGGCATGCCCACGGAGGCAGCATCGCCGCCGTCCTGGACGAAGCCATGGGCGGAGCCGCCTGGGTGGCCGGATATCCTGTGGTAGCAGCCGAGATCACAACTCGCTTCAAGCGCATGCTGCCGCTGGGGGCCGCTTATCGCCTGCGCGCATGGCTGGTCGGCCGCCAGGGTCGAAAAGTCGAAGCCCGGGCTGAGCTGCTCGGCCGTCATGACGGCTTGTTTGCCGAAAGCGAAGGGCTCTTCGTGGAGCTGGACATGGACAGACTCCAGCGCCTGGCTCAGACAGCCACCGACCTGGCCCCGTATCTGAAGATTCGCCAGAAAGCCCACTGAGCGTTTCGGGTCCGAGAATCGGCGAGTGGACAGGCGCCGACCAGCCCGAAAACCACTTCCCGTTCCCTTCCCTTTCCGGGTGCACCCGTTTTCCGTTAGAAATCTCCCTTCTCCGAATCGGACAGGGAAAAGCAGGCCGCCAGGGGAGCGCTCCAGTCGGGAATCCGCTCCAATTCCCGCGCCAATTCCGCGTATCGAGCCGGTAAGCCCGGCCGATTTGAAAAGATCGCGTTCAACAGTCCGGCCAGGCGCGCACCTGCCTTGACCAGCTGGCGCTCCACCAGCGGCCGGTTGCGGGCTCTGTAATTGAATCCGAAACGCACAGCGCCATTGACTTGAAGCCGGCAGCCATCCATCACGCGACAACCTCCGAACCAGGACCAGCCATTGCGGCAATCGCCGCAAAAACAGGGACATCGGTCCCTCACGCTACAGCGGTAGACGCTCTCCTGAAGTTGCTGCGCTTCACGGATCCAGTCGGCGGGACCCGCCTGCTGGTATTGACGAATCGCTTCCCTGTCCCCCGGATCCAAGAAAGAGACGTACTCCGTGAAGCTCAGATCTTGGGAAGCGATGATGTCCTCGTCCCAGATCGCATGCAGACGGCGCTCCTCTCCGAACCATTCCACGACCAGGTCGTTACCCCCTCGGTCGCAGCCTCCACCAATGTGCAAGGGCTGATGGAGATCGCTCAGGATGTGGACCAGGAACCGGAGAGCATCCGCCTTGGCACTGAGTTCGACGTCTGGACTGGAGAGCCGCTGAGAGAGGTAGAGGACGGCCCGGAGGGCGTCTCCCTCGTCCCAGTCGGCGAATTCAGGGTCCGGATAGTGAGTGCCCGCCGGGACCGTCACGTAATGGAACGGCGCGGCGCAAAACCAGCGAGGGTCGGATCGGACTTCGTCGGACCAGGTGCTCACCTGAGCCAAACCCTGCCGTCCGAGGATCTCACGCACCCGTTCCAGAGCTGAGTCCGAGAGGTAGCGCTGGGCAATCTCGCCCACCACGCGGTGTCCCGTCGGCCCCCAAGCAAGCGCAGGCGCCACGCCCAGCCCCAGAATCGAGACCAGGATCGAGAACTGTCGAAAGGTGCTGCAAAGAGAACTCTTGAAGTACATTCCCCAGATTTTAGCCTGAAACGATCTGCTTCCGAACCCGCGAGCCGGCCCTGGTTGTCCAAGGCTTCAGGGCGCAGCGAAAGCTGGATCGCGGAGCGGCCACCCGGGTTTTTCGCCACCACACTGCGGAGAGCCGGGAGAGAGTGAGGCGATCTGTCAGCGGTTGCGTGTCAAAATTCTGACCCACGGACGGTGTTTCGAGATCGCCGGCCTGGGCTGCCGGGGTGCTGGGGGCCGGGCCTGAGATCGCCCCCAGCGCCCTGCAGAGAGTAAGCGTAAATTCCGCCCCCTCAAGGAGATCGCCTTACGGTCCGCATCCTCCGCGTCGACCTTCGGCGACGCTTCCAAAGCAGCGCTGAGATGTTTCTTGCGCTCCCTGGCACGCTCCTTGCTGTTTCAGTGCAGGGCCGGAGAGGACTACGTCAGTGCCGAGAGGGCTTCGACATGGGCTCAGGAGCAAATCCACTTCTAGACTTTCCCAGAAAACGCAGGAGTCAACTCCGTTGGGATTCCTGTCTTCCTTGCACGATTCGAAACCAAGGCGATTTCTGGGAGGGAATGATCCTGGACGTTTCCCAGGACGGAGCCTTCATTCAAGCCGATCCGGCTCCGGAGACCGGGAGCCCGGTCGAGGTATCGGTTCAAACCGCGGATCAGTTCTTTCTGCTGCAAGCGGAGGTGATGCACCGGCGGAGTTTCGAGTCGGCTGAAGGGGAAGTCGAGGGGTTCGGAGTGCGGTTCACTACCCGCCCTCCCAGCGAACTGCTCCACCGGCTGCGTCACGCCCAGATCGAAGACCGCAACGCGAAGACGAGGACCGTGGAGTTCCAGTCCCCCGCCAGATCCCGGCTGGAATGGCTGCTCGAGCTCAACAAAGAGATTTGGCTCATTCTGTCGCTGGTCCTGGTCTCGGGCGCCGCCAATCTCCTGCTGGAGTCCAACGAGATGGTTTTGGGCTTCTACAGCTTTCCAACCGTCTTCTCGGCTTACTTTTTCGGCCGCCGCCACGCCACCTTGACGGCTCTCGGCAGCGTCCTTTCGGTAATTCTGCTGGCGCACCTGGGCGCCTTCAGGCTCGGCGCCGACCAATGGCTGAACGTAGCCGTCTGGGGAGGTACCCTGCTGATCACCGGCTACGCCATGGGCACTCTCTACGAGCGTATGCAGGGCCACATTGCCGAACTGCGCGAGACCTATCACGGGGTCCTGGTCATCCTGCAGCACTTCATCGCCAAGGACAAGTACACCCAGAGCCACTCCCATCGGGTGTCCATCTACGCCGGCAAGATTGCCAGCCGCATGGGTCTGGACGAGGCGCACATCGAAGACGTTCGCGTGGCGGCCCTCCTGCACGACATCGGAAAGTTGGACATCAGCAGGGATATTCTCTACAAGGCGTCACGGCTCACCGAGGGGGAGTATGAAGAGATCAAAGGGCACGTCGACCGGGGCATTTCCATGCTCAGGCCGGTCGGCGGCTCCTTGCGGCGCGTACTGCCGATCATCCTGGCTCATCACGACCGTTTCGACGGCACCGGCTACCACCCTTCGCAGGGAGAAGAGATCCCCCTGGCCGCCCGCATCATCGCCGTGGCAGACGTCTACGACGCGGTCACGAGCGACCGTCCCTACCGCAAAGCCATGTCCCCCCTGGACGCCAGGGACATGATCCTCAAGGGCTCGGGCACCGATTTCGACCCGCGCGTTGTGGAAGCCTTCCTGCTCACCTTCCGCATGGGCGAAATGGACATCTCCGAAGCGCTGATCTGAATTTCCGCCGTCCCGACACGAGACCCGTTCGCCGAGGCCGGCCGTGTGGCATTCGACCGTTTGAATTCACCGAGTCTCGGCGCTAAGATGCGCCGCAACGGGTTGCTTTGGAACCACCATGCCGGTAGTGGTCTCGGCTGAGCAAGTATTTCGGCGCCTGGCGCTCTGCGCGATGCTGTTGAGCCTGTTCCTGGGCGGGCTGCTGCGCGTTCGTGCACAGGCGGAACAGCTGGAGGTGGGCTACGCGGTGCTGGCCGTGGCGCCGGGCAGCACCGCTGCCGTAGCCACCGCCCTCTTCTCGTTTCGCAACCGCCAGGGCGTGCTGGTGTCCGAGGCGGGAGTCCAGGCCGTGGAGCTGCTGAGGAGGGGGCGCCTCTTCGTCGATCAGTCAGCCAGTCAGACGGGCGTGGCCTTCGCCAATCCCAACCCCGAGCCGGCGGAATTGCAGCTGCAGCTCCGAGACGATCAGGGCCGGGGCGTTTCCCAGGGGACGCTGGTTCTGGAACCGGGCCATCATTTGCCTCGCTTCGTCGATCAGCTCTTCCCAGGCCTGTCCGCCGACTTCAGCGGCACACTCTCCTTCGAGGCGGCTCCGGGAAGTCCTCCAGTGGCTGCCGTCACTCTGCGGCAAGCCCTCAACGGGCAGCGCGAACCGTTGCTGGCAACACTCCCAGTGGTCGCCCTGGAAGAACCGGCGGAGCCCACCGGGCAGAGCCCCGGCACCTTGATCTTTCCACACCTGGGGGCCGGCTCCGGGGCGGGCCTGCAGCTGTCCACCCAGGTGATTCTGATCAACCGTGTCTCCCAAGCCGTCCAGGGGCGAGTCCGGCTGCGAGATTCTCTGGGACAGCCCCTGCTGGTGGAAACGGAGCAGGGAGAGCAGGGTTCGGAGCTGGCTTACGAGCTGGCGCCGCATGGCAGCTGGAAACGGACCTTGAGCAGCAGGGGAGGCCTGGTCCAGGGCTTCGCCACCGTCACGGCTGAGGAGGGCTCGTTGCCAGCGGGAACGGCTATTTTTCAGTTCCGCGATCCACAGGGAAAGCTGGTCTCGGAAGCCGGCGTTGGCGCAGCCGTGCCGACCTCCAGAGCTCGCATATTCGTCGACACGGTCGAGACACAGACCGGGCTGGCGCTGGCCAATTCCGGTCAGGCCCAGGCAGCGATCGTTTTTCGGCTCTTGGACAGGCGTGGGAATCTGCTTCGCGACGCGGCTCGCCAGCTGGGGGCGGGCCGTCACACGTCGCTGTTCGTGGATGAGCTGTTTCCCGGCCTTCCGCCCGGCTTCACCGGGATTCTGGAGATCGAGAGCCCGGTCCCTCTGGCCCTGGTGACCCTCAAGCTGAGCACCAACGCCCGCCGGGACTTGATCCTGACGACGCTGCCGGTAGCCGACCCGACGCGCCCCCTGGGAGCTGTCCAACTGGTGCTGCCCCAAATCGGATTCGGCCAGGGATTCGCCACCCGGGTCATCCTGCTCAGTGAGGGGGCGGACTCGGCAGCAGCCGGCCGACTGACCTGGTTTCGCTCCGACGGAAGCCCCCTGGCAGCGCCATTGGCGGGCCAGGAGACGAGTCTCGTTGACTATGCGATACCCGCGGGCGGGGCCCTGCAAATGCGCCCCGGCGACCGCGCCTCGGCGGCCACCATCGTGGTGGACATCTTCGAACCCTCCCGGAGTGAGATCGCCGTCAACCGGGGAGCCTCGGTTCTCATTCATCCGCTGGTGATCGACAGCGAGGGCACCTTCCGCGACGATTTCGAGGTGGGACTCCAGAGCGCCGACCCGGCGGTCGCAGAGGTCGACGAAGCCACGATCCGGGGCCGCCAACCCGGCTTCTCCACACTCTTGCTGGAGGCCGGAGGAGCGGTTGCGGCCACCACGATTGCCGTGGTCGAGGTCAACCGCGGCGGCGCACTCCTGGATGCCGTGGGGGTCGCGAGGGACGTCGCGGGAAGTGTGTATCTGGCCAGCAACTCTCGTCACTCCATCCTGAGGGGGAACAGCCTGGAAGAGATTCCTTCGATTTACGCCGGGACGGACGGGCAACCGGGATTCCGCGATTCCACCCGGCTGGGGTCCTTGTTCAACCTGCCCTCCCATCTGGCCTACAACCAGGCCGACGGCAGCCTGTACGTGAGCGACTCGGCCAACCACGTGATCCGTCGGGTGTTGCCGGGGGCCAACGATCGGGTGGAGACCTTCGCCGGCTCGGGCACTCCCGGCGACGGCGACGGAAGCGCACTGGACAGCAGTTTCAACCGGCCCTCGGGACTGGTCCTGGACGGCCGGGGAGGGCTTTGGATCGCCGATTCGGGCAATCACACGATCCGGAGGCTGGATCTGGTCAGTGACCAAGTCGAAACAGTAGCTGGCCTCGCCGGGGCAGCGGGTTTTCGGGACGGCCCGGGCCGCGAGGCTCGTTTCGCCGGCCCTGCCGGCTTGGCACTGGAAGCAGAGCCGCTCCTGGTTCAACTCGATCGGGAGCTGCGCGGCCTGCCACCCCCACTGGTGTCGGTGATCGTGGCCGACTCGGGAAACGGTGTCCTGCGCCGGGTCCGCGAGGACGGTCTCGTGGAAAGCCTCCTGGTCTCACCGTCCAGCGCGGACCCGACGGACCGGCCGAGGCCGCGCCTGCGCTTCGAGGGGGTCGGGGGGGCCGCGGTCGATGCAGTCGGAAACATCTTTTTCACCGACGGGGAGGAAGTCCGGGTAGTGCTGCCCAACGGCGCCGTCGTCAGCGCGGCCCAGCCCGGCAGCTTCTTTGGCCCCAGGGGCCTGGCCACCGGCCCGGACGGCCGCGTCGTGGTGACCGATTCGATGGGGAGTTCGGAGCTGCTCTACGGCCCGCCAACGATCACCACCATCGACCCTCCGGCCGTCGCCAACATCGGAGGACGCATCACCATTCAGGGAGGCAACTTCTCCCAAGACACCTTGGCGGTGGTTGCGGCACGGGTGCTGCCCGTCCGGATCGCCGACACGAGCCAACTGACGATTGACCTGCCCGCCCTCCCCAGCGGCCTCACCACGGTGAGCCTGCAGAACCGCGGCGGCATCGCCCAGGCCCGGCTCTTCGTTCGTCCCGCCTCTCTCAAAGAACTGGCGGTGGGCCAGATCACCACGGTGGCCGGCGGCAGCACCTTCATCGGGGACGGGGGACCAGCCGGAGAGGCGAGTCTCTTCACCCCCCAGGGGCTGGCTCTCGACCCGGGAGGCAACCTTTACGTGGCCGACTCGGACCACTTTCGGGTTCGCAAGATCGACCTGCAGAGCGGCCTGATCATCACCGTCGCCGGTACAGGAGAGGAAGGCATCTCTCCGCCCCTCGACGGCACTCTCGCAACAGCCGCGGACTTGCGCAGCCCCCAGAAACTCACCCTGGACGGAGCCGGCAATCTGTTCCTGTCCGGTTTCAGTGAATCCGCCATCAGGAAGGTGGACGCCACCACGGGGCAGATCCGCGCAGCAGTTCCCATCTTTGGCTTTCACGAAATCGCTGCTGATGCCTCGGGCAACCTCTTCATCTCGCGCGGTTTCGCGCATCGTGTCGAGCGCTGGAACCCGAACACAGGCTCCCTGGAGCCGATCGCCGGCAACGGCGACCGGGGATTCTCGGGAGACGGCGGGCCCGCCCTGGAGGCCTCGCTGGACTTCCCGGTGGGCCTGGCTTTGGACTCGGCCGGCAATCTGTTCATAGCCGAGAACGGAAATCGCCGAGTCCGCCGGGTCGACGCCTCGAGCCGGATCATCACCAGTGCCAGCGGCCCACTGCCGGAGGGGCAGGCGGTGGCCATCGATGGCTTCGGAAATCTCTACGTGGGCGGATTCGGGGGGCGCCTGATCAAGATCGAGGCCGGCTCTGGGCGGGAACTGCAGCTGGGCCAGTTCCAGGACACCCAGCACCTGGCCGCTGACGCCGCCGGCCGCCTGTTCTTGTCGGACCCGGAAGCCAACCTGGTCCTGCAGGTGGACACGACGACCGGCGAGAGCCGGCCGGTAGCCGGAACCGGTGCCGAACCGGAGAGGGGGGACGGGGATGAGGCCGCCGCAGCCATCCTGATCCGGCCCGAAGGACTGGCCTTCGACAACCAGGGGAATCTGATCGTGGCCGACTCCAGGGACCAGCGGATCCGCTTCATTCGCGCCACCGACCGGGTCATCTCCACGGTAGCCGGGACCGGCCGGGTCGGCCACATTCAGCCCCCGGACGGAATCCAGGCCCTCCAAGCCTCGCTGTTTTTCCCCGGCCAGGTGGCAGTCGACGCCCAGGGGAACGTCTTCTTCACGGACTCCGCGCTGTGGCGCATCGACCCCATTACGGGCCGCATGACGATGCTGCTCCCCACAATCAACGCGGAGGGGCTCACGCTCGATCCGAACGGCCACCCCGTCTTCTCCACCCTGGGTCACGAAGTCCTGCGGCTCGAACTGCCGTCGAGGCGGCTCGTGGTGGTGGCGGGAAACGGCATGGGCGGTTTCTCCGGCGACGGCGGGCCCCCTGATCAAGCCTCGCTCAACGTCCCCCAGGGCCTGGCCTACGACTCGCGGGGCAATCTCTACGTCGCAGATTTGTTCAACCGACGGATCCGCCGGATTTCGGCCGAGACCGGGACGATTACCACCGTGGCCGGCGGGGGGAATCAGCAAGGGGTGGACAACATTCCCGCTACCGAAGCGCTCCTGGGGGGGCCCAGGGACGTGGCCCTGGACGCCGACGGAAACCTGTACGTGCTGGAGGCTTTTGCGGTGCGCCGCGTGGACGCCCAGAGCGGCCTGATCACGACAGTCGCACGCAGCCGAGGATTCGACTTTGCCGGAGACAACGGGCCGGCGACCCAGGCGGGATTTCAGGTGGAACAGATCGAGATCGGCCCCGACGGCAACCTCTACCTGGCGGACGCCGGCAACCACAGAGTCCGGGCAGTCCGGTTGCAGTGATCGAGCGGACCAGTCCAACATTCCGTGCGCCGCCCAGCCAGGGCACCAGGCGGCGGCAGCGCGGCCTTCGTATAATGGTGCTCATGGCCGACCAGGACGTCCGGATCAGCTACAAAGGGATCGCCTATGGGGGCGCGCTCGCCGCATCCAGCGCCTTCCAGTTGGAGAGCCCGTTCAGCCCCTCGGACGATCAGCAGCGCGCCATTCAGGAGCTGGTGGAAGGGGTCCGGCGGGGAGACCAGCATCAGGTGTTGCTGGGCGTGACCGGCTCGGGCAAGACCTTCACCATGGCCAAAGTGATCGAAGCCCTCAACCGACCCACCCTGGTGCTGAGTCACAACAAGACCCTGGCCGCCCAGCTCTATCAGGAATTCAGGAATTTCTTTCCCGGCAACGCCGTCGAGTACTTCGTCAGCTACTACGACTACTACCAGCCCGAGGCCTACATCGCCTCCACGGACACCTACATCGAGAAGGAAGTGCTGGTCAACGACGAGATCGACCGGCTGCGGCACTCCGCCACCAGGTCCCTGTTCGAACGGCGCGATTGCATCATCGTCGCCAGCGTGAGCTGCATCTACGGACTGGGCTCTCCCGAGGCCTACTATGGAATGCTGTTGATGCTCAGCGTGGGACAGCAGATCCGCCGCCGCGAAATCCTGCAGAAGCTGGTGGAGATCCAGTACGAACGCAACGACTACGACCTGGTGCGCGGGACTTTTCGGGTGCGCGGAGATGTCATCGAAGTCGTCCCCTCCTACGAGGACTACGGCATCCGCGTGGAGCTCTTCGGCGACGAGATCGAAGCCATTCATCAATTCGATCCGGTCACGGGGGAGATCCTCAAAGACCATCAACGCATTCCCATTTACCCCAAGACCCACTACGTCATGCCCCGCGAACGCTGGGACCGGGCCGTGGAGACGATCCAGGAAGAGCTGGAAGAATTTCGAACCCGGCTGGAGCGCGAAGAGCGCCTGATCGAGGCGCAGCGCGTCCAGCAGCGCACCAAGTTCGACCTGGAGATGATCAAGACGCTGGGCTACTGCCGTGGCATCGAGAACTACTCGCGCCACCTGACCGGGCGCCGGCCGGGTGAACCTCCACCCACGCTGCTCGACTATTTTCCCGACGAAGCGCTCTTCTTCATCGACGAGAGCCACGTCACGGTGCCCCAGGTGCGCGGAATGTATGAAGGCGACCGCTCCCGCAAACAGAACCTGGTGGAGTTCGGTTTCCGCCTGCCCTCGGCGCTGGACAACCGCCCGCTCAATTTTCAGGAGTTCCAGAAGCGCGTGCCGCAGACCGTCTACGTCTCTGCCACGCCGGGCCCCTACGAGCTGGACCGAAGCGAGGGCGTGCTGGTCGAGCAGGTGATCCGGCCCACCGGCCTGATGGACCCCCAGATCGAAATCCGGCCCGTCAAGGGCCAGATCGACGACCTGCTGGAGGGAATCCGGCAGCGGGCCGAGCGCAAAGAGCGCGTGCTGGTCACGACCCTGACCAAACGGATGGCCGAAGAGCTGACCGAATATTACACCGAGGTCGGCGTGTCGGTCCGTTACCTCCATTCCGAAATCGACACGCTGGAACGGGTCAAGATCCTGCGCGACCTGCGGCTGGGCCGCTTCGATGTCCTGGTCGGCGTCAACCTTCTCAGAGAAGGCCTCGACCTCCCCGAAGTTTCGCTGGTGGCCATCCTGGACGCAGACAAGGAGGGTTTTCTGCGCAGCGAGACCTCGCTGATTCAGACCGTGGGACGGGCCGCCCGCAATCTGAACGGCAAAGCGATCCTGTACGCCGACACCGTGACCGATTCCATGCGGCGCGCCATGGACGAGACGAATCGGCGCCGCGAACTGCAGCTCCAATACAACCAGACGCACGGCATCACGCCCCAGTCGATCCTCAAGCCGGTCGACACCACGTTGCTCGAGATGACGCGGCTGGACTACTACGAAGTACCTTTGGTGGCGGAGAAGCTGGAAGAATACCGAACGACCGAGGAGGTCGATTCGCGAATCAAAGAACTCGACACGAAGATGAAAGAGGCCGCCAAGAAATTCGAGTTCGAGCAGGCCGCCCAGTTCCGCGACCGGATCAAGGAGCTCAGAGAGGCCCAACTAAGCCTGTTCGGCGAAGAATGAGCTCCAGGATTCCCTTGCGCCCTTCGCCCTTTCAGCTCGTCAGCTCGACGGCGCCGGCAGGAGTCGCTGTGAGGATCCGGTTGGCCTTGTCCGAATCCGGGCCGGCTGCGGCCGCCTGACTGGCAGCAACGCGCAGCAGGGTCTTGTCCACCTCGTTGCTGAGCCAGCGGGCTCCTCCCACACCCACCAGGACGGCTCCGACCAGAGCCGAAAGGGTGAGGCTGACCGGCCCCGCGCCGGCTGGGGCGGCCCCTCCCAGCAATGGGTAGGCTGCAAAGGGGCCGTACAGGCCCCAGGAGATCACGGCAGCAATGCCCCCAATCAGAACGTTGCCCAGGAAACCCGGTCTCCAGACCCCGCCGCCACCCTGTGTGTGGATCTTCTTGGGTAGGATGAAGCCGTTGTCGCTCATGAGCGCGTTTGCGATTCCGCCGATCCCGCCAGACACGAATACCACCACCAGAATCAACCAGAAGGTCATCTGTACACCCCCTCGTTCACAGCGCACTTTCTCCGAAGTCTGAGCTTTCAGCTGCCGAGTTTAGTGGAATCGGACTCGCGATCCAAATATGCCGGAAGAGTGGCCAAGACGAATCTCCGGAGGAGCATCAGCGACAAGAGGTGAGCGTGCCGGGAGACCCACCTCACCAGCCTTCCGGCTCGAAGGAGATGCCTGCGAGCGGGCTTTTGGGATACCCTTGGCTGTCGAGCGCCCGAGTCCGCT
>JBFKLX010000185.1:0-11264 GCA_041630155.1 Acidobacteriota bacterium | reverse complement strand
GGATCAACCCCCACGTGCGCGCCAACTACCTGGCGTCGCCGCCACTGGTCGTGGCCTACGCACTGGCCGGACGGATGGACATCGACCTGTACCACGAGCCGCTGGGGCGGGACCAGCAGGGCCACGACGTGTTTCTGAAGGACCTTTGGCCTTCCCAAAGCGAGATCACCGAGACCGTCCGCGCTTGTGTCAAGCGCGAAATGTTCGAGCGGAAATATGCCGATGTGTTCACTGGAGACGAAACTTGGAAGAATCTGCCCATCCCCGAGGGAGACCGATACGACTGGCAGAATGAGTCCACCTACATCCGCAAACCCCCGTTCTTCGAGCGGATGGGGCCGGAGCCCGAAGCGCTCGAAGACCTGAAAGGGATGCGAGTGCTGGCCCTATTGGGGGACTCCGTCACGACCGACCACATCTCGCCGGCCGGATCGATTCCCGAAGACAGCCCGGCGGGCCGCTACCTGATCGAGCACGGCGTCCAACCGCGGGACTTCAACTCCTTCGGCTCCCGCCGCGGCAACCACGAGGTCATGATGCGAGGCACCTTTGGCAACATTCGCCTGCGCAATCTGCTGGTCCCGGGAGTGGAGGGCGGGTACACGACTCTCGAGGAGGCCGGGGACCCCGTCTTCATCTACGATGCCGCGATGCAGTACCAGGAGCAGGGCCGGCCTCTGTTGATCATCGCCGGCAAGGAGTACGGTTCCGGGTCGTCGCGCGACTGGGCGGCCAAGGGAACGCGCCTGCTGGGAGTACGCGCCGTCCTGGCAGAGAGTTACGAGCGGATTCACCGCAGCAATCTGATCGGCATGGGGGTGCTCCCGCTCCAGTTCGAGGAAGGGCAGAATCGAGCGAGTCTGGGTCTCACCGGCTTCGAAACCTACCATGTGACGGGCTTGTCGGGAGGCCTGGCACCGGGCCTGAGACTCCAGGTTCGAGCAGAGGCTCCGGACGGGTCGGCCAGAGAGTTCCCGGCAGTCGCCCGAGTGGATACCGCCAACGAGGTTCAGTACTATCGCCACGGCGGGATTCTGCACTACGTGCTGCGGGAACTGAATCGGATTTGAAAAGCTCTGGCGCGAATTCTTCGTCGGGTTGGGGGCGAGGTAAGGAGCCCACTCGCCACCGCTCCCGAGGATCAGGGGCTGGTGCAGGTACCCTTCACCCGAGTTGAAACTTGACCTCGGCGGGCCCCAAACGGCGCTCTTTCAGCAGCTGACTCAACTTCCGTATCTGCTCCTCGCCACCGGGTTGCAGCTGGACCCCCAAAAAAAAGCCTTTTTGGCTGCTCACCAGGTACCAGCCTTTGTGCCTCACCTCGGCGCGGAACTGCAACCCGGGCGTCAGCTGGAGCACAATCACTGATCCCAGCTCGGGATCGAATTCGCATTCCAGGAAGGCGCCCTTTGCCGAGAGCTCGACCACCCGCGCCGGGTAGGTCTGCTCGCCCGTTCCCACACGAGCCTCGAAGTCCACCCTGAAACGGCCCCTGTTGCGCCGCTCCGCACCGCCGTACGAAGGGGGAGCAAAGCCCCGCCTTCCGTCCACCACGGTTCCCATGCTCACCGTTCCCTTCACTCTGACAAGATTACCCGCATCCCAGTAGATCACCCCTGCTACCAGCTGGAGATGACCCGAGTATACCCCAGCCAGCCGGGTCGTCGAAACCGCTCAGACGACCAGCCGCCGAGTGACCCGCGCGCACCCGCCGGCAGACCCGAAACATCCAAAACTGTCAAAGATTCGCTCACCCGAGAATGTTCCGTCTCCCCTGACTCAAATTTTCGTGCTTGACAGCGTTCTCCGCGAGAAGTATTGTAATGAGTGTTCAATAAAATGGCACCAGTAACCGAACGCGGCGGAAAAACGAGGGATCGATTCGTGGAGGTCGCAGCAGAGCTCTTTCTGCGCCAGGGCTACGAGAAGACCCCGGTGGCTCAGATTCTGGAGAGGGCCGAGGTCGGGGCTGGGAGTTTCTACTACTACTTCGAAAGCAAGGAAGCCCTGCTGATGGCCGTGCTCGAGCGCTATCAGCAGATCCTGCCGGAAGTGTTCGAGAAGCCGGCCCGCGAAGCCACCCGGGATCCCGTGGAGCAAATCTTCGAGATTCTTGCGGTATATCGACGCTATCTGCTCGACTACGAGTTCCAATTGGGCTGCCCGGTCGGCAACATCGCGCTGGAGGTGGGGTCGCTGATTCCGGATGTTCAACAAAAAACCGCGCTCCTGTTCGAACTCTGGCGGGGGATGATCCGCCGCTGCCTGGAGGAGGCCGTGGAGCGCCTTCCCGCCCGGGCCGACCGGGAAGAATTGGCTGCCCTGGTGCTGTCCGTCATGGAGGGCGGGGTGATGCAGGCAAGGGCGGCTCGTGACGTCGCTCCCTTCGACGCCTCGGTGCGCCAGCTGCGCAACTATTTCAATCTGCTGACGGCAATTCAGCAAGTCGACGATGCTGCAGGGAGTCGATGAGCGGCAGACCACCTCGGCTCTGTGGGCAATAGTGTAATGAATGTTCAATACAAGAATGAAGCGAATCCCCAGAACCTTAGTACCCCGATCCATAAATACAGCGACGCATGTTGCGGGCGTTTCGAAGCAGCAGCCGGCCCCCGGAAACCGATTGGGCCACCCTGCTCCGAGGCGCCGGGCACGTTGGGGGCTCGCCCGCAACCGTCACCGTATTTTCGAACCGGAGTACTTAGCTCCGTCTCGCGTCGTTGCGGGGCGTGCGGGGGTGGGTTCGAGGGAGGCAACCGGGGTCGGAGGCCGGCCCCAGGAGGTGGTGAGCCATGAAGAATCGCAGCAACCCTTTCGTCTTGAGTCTGGTTCTGCTGTTGCTCCCGTGCAACTCCAGCGCAGGCGATCGCAACCCTCTGGATCGGCTGGAGTATCTGGTCGGTGGACTTTGGCGAGGTGAAGGCCGATGGCACGACGGCAAGCCATTCAAGGCGGAGATCGGCTATCGCTGGGGACTCGGCCGCCAGGTTCTGAGAGCCGACGTTTTCGTATGGGACGGGGGGTGGCGCAGCCAGAAATACGAAGAGTATTTTTTCTGGGATCCGATCCAGGGGAAGGTCGTCTTCCGGCAGGCCGAGCGGGCGGGCGGTTCCGGTCAGGGGGAAGTCCGGTTCGAAGAGAACGCGCTGATCTTGGAGGTGATGGCGTTCGGGTATTTCGAAGGGCGGCATCGCAGCCGTCTCCAGCGCCTGGCTGCTGACCGGGACCGGTGGACGGTGTGGGCGCCGGAGGGCGGCCAGGAGGAAGAGTGGGTGGAGCTGATCGACGTGACCTTCGAGCGAAAGCCTCAAGTGTCCGGGGAGGACCCCCCGCCTGCGGGCAAGTCGTTCACCGACCGCTGGATCGACCATCAGGTGCTGGTGAAAGGCTCGACTCAGCAAGTCTTCGAGCTCTGGACGAGCGAAGCGGGAGTCAATCGCTTCTTCGGCACCGCGTCGGTGATCGAGCTGAAGAAAGGGGGGAGCTACGAGATCTATTTCCTCCCGCGCACTCATCCGGAGACCATCCCCAACTCGACCAGAGGGGCGCATCTGCTGGACTTCGAAAAGGGCCGGCGCCTCACCTTCGAATGGATGGCGCCTCCCTTTGCGGCCGAGCTGAACACGCAGCCGCTGCCCACCTGGGTGGACGTCACGATCGATCCGGCTGAGGGCTTGCCGGGCCACAGCGTCGTGCGGGTCCGGCACTACGGCTTCGACCGCGGTCCGCTCTGGGACCAGCTCTACGAGTACTTCACCACGGCCTGGTCTGGCGTCCTCTTCCGGCTGGATCGGATCTTGGCTGGCTGAGGCGGCAGTGCTGGAAAGAATGTCCCTTCAGAGGCTTCGAGAAGGGGAGGTTCAATCTTTTCGGCTTCGAGTTCAGGACTGAGGTCGCAAGCCTCAGATGGGTCAGGACCCCCCCCAGGCGCTGGAATCGCTGTGATAGCATGCAGATGACCAATCCTGGGTCCGAACTTCTCGGGGGAAGGGTTCGAAGCGGGTGTGGCCATGTCTCTCAGAATCCTGATCGTTGTGGCGGGAATCTGGTCTCTGCTGGTGACCGGAACTCTGGCGCTGCAGCGCTCGGATCAGCCCAAAACTCTGACTCTCTCGGGAAAAGTCGTTCTGGAAGACGGCTCGCCGCCTCCCCATCAGCTTCAGGTCGAACTGGTCTGCAATGGCCGGGTGATTCAAGTCGCGCCCACGCGCACTCAAGGGAGCTTTCACTTCCGCCTGGGCGAGGCGCGCCGGCCCACCGAGGTGAGCGCGGGCACCAGCGGCCCGGACGCCCTGGAGATCGGCGGCCGGGGCCTGGGGGGTCTGGCAGCGGGAGGGGTGCTGCGCGAAAGCGGTGACGGGCGCTACGACCTGACCAATTGCGAGATCCGGCTACCGGCGCACCCCAACTGGCAATCCAACCGGATCCTGCTGGGGGTGCAGAGCATTTTCGAGCCGGACATCGGCGTGATCGTTCTGAGTGAAGACAGCGAAACTCGGGGAACGACGGTCAGCGTGACCTCGCTGGCAGCCCCCGAGGATGCCCGCCAGGCCCTGGAGCAGGCGCGCAAGGCTTTGGACCGGAAGCGGCCCAACCACCCATCGGTCGAAAAGCGCCTCGAAAGGGCGGTTGACCTCTATCCCGAGTTTGCCGAAGCCTGGAACCTGCTGGGCGAAGTGCGACTTCAGTTGAACGATCCGAAGGGGGCGCGTGAGGCATTCCAGCGGTCAGCGGCCGCCGATCCGGACTTCATTCCTCCCCTGCTGATGCTGGCCGGTCTGGAGCTGGAGGAGTTTCGTTACCAGGAGGCCCTGGAATTCACCGCCCCGCTGATCGCCTTGGACCCCAAGGCATCCAAGAACCACTACTACCATGGTCTGGCCAATTACAGCCTGGGTCAATACGACCAGGCCGAGGCGTCCTTCGAGGTCATCGAGAGGAACGGGCAGTTCGAACAGTTTCCTGCCGCTTGCCTGATGTTGGGAGACATTCTGGCACGCCGCGGACAGGTTGGGGCCTCCGCTCGACAGCTTCGCCGCTACCTCGAGATCGGCAAGCACACGCCCCAGATGGAGCAGCAGTTGCGGCGGCAACTGCGTGAGTGGGAGGAGAAGGGGCTGATCGAGAAGCCCGGAGGGGACGAGCCGTAGCCGGCTGGGAGCCGAAGTCCTTACTCGGACTCCAGGCGGAAACTCTGGATCACCGATACGCTCCGATCCAGGACCCGATCGTGGATCTCGAGCCGCAGCTGGTAGCGGTCCGACGGGAGGTCGTCGACGGGCAGCCGCAGCACCAGCACCACGCGGTCCCCCGAGAAGTACAGGATCGACCCCGAGCCGGCCTCTCCCTCCCGTAACAGCGCGTCTCCCTTCAGCAGCTGGTAGCGAACCTTCAAGTCGGGTGCCAGCCGGGCTTGGTCCAACCCGGCGTTGTAGACGTGCAGGTAAGCGCCCAGGGGATTCCCGCAGGCGAACACGTTGCCCAGGCTGGGCCGGACCTTGATGTCTCCGATCGCGAACATTTCCTCGGGGTCCACCTGTGGCAGGGCCAGGATGTGATCGGACAGAACGAGCGAACTGACCGAGAGCGTTGCGGCGTCGTAAGGGGGAGGAATGATGGCCTGGCGCTTCACTCCGAGGTTGCCGCTGTTGAGGTCCTTGACGACCAGGTCCACCCGGTGGCGCATCCGCTTTTCGACCGGTAGAATCTTTTGATAGACGGAACGCCCCTCCCGTCCCTGTTCCAGGTCTTGGGGCGAGTAAGACACCTGCAGATCCTGCTCGAATTCGGTGACCACCCGGTTGGTCATGCTGGTGACGATCCCGTAGAGCGCGATGCGCGCCACCCAGACGCCGTTCTCCAGCTCGAACGTCAGGTTTTGGTTGTCGATCTGCAGGGTGATCGCGGCCAGGATGGCAGTGTCGTTGAGCCGAAAGTAATCGTGGCGCGTCTCGAAGGGCAGGTTGTCGTAGCGGATGTCGACGTCCACGATCTGCTTGAGATCCTGGTACTTGATCTCCTGGGGCGAATGGACCTTGATCAATGTTTCGTAGCGCGTGAAGGGATTGTCCTTGGCCCGCGAGGACATCCCCGGATAGCGGTCCCAGTTGGTGTAGGTGAAGTAGGGATGGTCGCCTCGCTGCATCAAACCCAGGCTCTCGGCGGTGGTGGCTCCCGTCCCGATCACCAGCAGTTCGTCCTTTTCCCAGGGGTTACGAGCCAGGCGAAACTCGCCGCTGCGGGTCGGGTCGACGAACTCCAGCTCGACGTCGGGGCCCAGCCCCTCGATGTGGCGATAGCGCCAGATCTCGAAGGGAACGACTGAGGTGAAACCGCCACCTTCGTGGGAGGGACGCTGGTAACTCTCGCCCGAAAAATGCTTCTCGATTTCGGCCGGGGGCCCATGGATGATGTAGATCCGCCCCCGGTCGGTCTTCCAGCCGGGAACGCCGCTGGTGAAGCGTTCATTGGAGTAGGCCAGGCGCCGGTAGTGTTCTTCTTTGAACTCGTTGAGGGCGCTCCGCAGGTCGGGGTCGCGGCGGTGCCAGAACTGTTCGATGAACTGGTCCTTCTCGTCGGGGTTGGAGAGTTTCTCGAAGACGTCGCGTTCGGCCTGGGTGATGATGTAGACGACGTCCTCCCGCAGCCACTTGGCGTAATAGTCCTCCTGCTCTTCCTGCTGCTGGCCGGTTTGCCCGGAGCCGCCCTCGACCCGGGGCACGGCCGGCACCCGCAATTCTCCCGACAGGTTGCTCTGCCAGCAGCACAGCAACAGGATTGGGACCCCAAAAGGGAGGAGAGTGGTTCTACTCATGTGTGACTGCTCGTTTGTACCTCGAAAGGGCCCGGGCTGTCCAGGCAAGCGGGGGCCGAGCCTCGGCACCAGAGCCGATCTCGAACTCGAAAACTTCAGCTGCCGCCCGTGTCGATTCTGGGGCAAATCGCCCTTGTCGTTTCCGGTCTTGCTTCCATACAACTAGCGTGCTAACGTCGCAATCAGCTTCGAGAGCCGATGGGCATTCGCAGGCGGGATTCGAGGTTCTCGAAGGGATCCCGTCCAGTCTCGAATCTCCGTCGACTCTGAGGGTTTGAGGTTCTACTTGGACCCGGTGTTCGCACTGTTCGGGAGGGAGTCACGAAGCCGGGCCCGATTCAGGGAGGGCTTTGCGATGTCACGAAAACTGAAGTTCGGCCGCCTCATGGTGGCCATCCTCTTGATTGCCTTCCTGGCCACCGCCGCAACGAGCCTGCTGGCTCAGACCGCGGCGCTCAACGGCAAGGTCAAGGACCCGCAGGGCGCCGTCGTGCCGGGTGTCACGGTGACGCTGGTCAGCCCGGCGGGAGTTCAGCGTACGGTCGTCAGCGACGATGCGGGGAGATATTCCTTCCTGCAAGTGGCGCCCGGTACGTATGAGGTGCGGGCCGAGTTGGAGGGTTTCAAGACCGCCTCGGTCACGGATGTCCGGCTCCTGGTGGACACTTCCGCGATACTGGATCTGACGCTGGAGTTGGGCGACATCACCGAAACTGTGACCATCACCAGTGCTCAGGGACCGGTCCTGAACACGGTGGACGCCTCGGTCGGCAATCCCTTCAACGAGACTCAGATCATCGATCTGCCGCTGGAATCCCGCAATGTCGTCAATCTCCTGAGCCTGCAGCCGGGAGTGGACACGGATGGGTACGTGACGGGCGCGCGCAGCGACCAGTCCAACCTCACCCTGGACGGCATCGATGTGAACGAACAGCAGACGGGCACGGCCTTCACGCCGGTCCTGCGGGTGACCCCGGATTCGGTCCAGGAGTTTCGCGTGACGGTGAGCAACCCCAACGCCAGCCAGGGCAGGTCCTCGGGAGGGCAGGTCTCACTGGTCACCAAGTCGGGGACCAACGAATGGCATGGATCGCTGTACGAATACCACCGCAACACGGTGACCTCGGCCAATGACTTTTTCAACAACCGGGTCGGTGTGGACACCCCGGTCCTGCTCCGCAATCTGTACGGCGGGTCGGTGGGCGGCCCCATCGTCAGGGACAAGGCCTTCTTCTTCTTCAACTATGAGGGCCGAAAGGACCGCAGTCAGTCGACCGACATCAACGTGGTGCCGCTTGCCCACCTGGGTCAGGGCGAGGTTCGCTACGAGAACAACGCCGGGGAGATCGTCTCGCTGTTTCCGGCTGACATCGCCAATCTGTTTCCGGCCACGGGGGGCGTGAATCCCGTTGCTCTGGCGGTGTTCGCCGATGCGGCGGGCCGCTTCCCGGCCAACGACTCCTCCGAGGGTGACAACATCAATACCGCCGGTTTCCGTTTCAACGACTCGACTCCGTTGGACCAGAACACCTTCAGCGGCAAGCTGGACTTCAACCTGAGCGACGCTCAGACGCTCTACTTGCGCGCCAACTATCAGTGGGACAACCAGCAGTTCACCTCGGCGGGCACTCCGCTCTTGCCTCGCTTTCCGGGCGGTCCTGCGCCGGGGCTCTGGAGCCATCCCTTTGGCTTCGCCACCGGGCACACCTGGACACTGACGCCGACCCTCATCAACACGTTCCGCTATGGGCTGACCCGCCAGGCTTTCTCGTCCCAGGGGGACTCCGGTGAGAACTCCTATCGGTTTCGCAGTGTCTTTCAGGAATTCAACTATTCCCGGACGCTGAACCGGACCACGCCGAGCCACAACATCACCAACGACACCTCGTGGGTCAAGCGGAACCACACCTTCCAGTTCGGGACCAATATCCGGTTGATCAACAACCGCCGGCAGAGTTTTTCCGGCGCCTTCGACGACGCGGTCACCAATCTGGGTTTCTACGAGGGAGCCGGTTCGGTCCTGACCGATCCGATCCCCGACTTTTCGCCTTCGTCCGAGCGGGTGCTGCAAAACGCCATCGCCGCCGTGCTGGGGCGCTTCAACCAGTACACGGCCAACTTCACCTTCGGCGCGGACGGTACTCTGCTTCCCTCGGGAACTGCGTCCGACAGGGACTTTGGGACCGAGGAGTACGAGTTCTACTTCGAAGACAGCTGGCAGATGTTCCCGAGTTTGACCCTGAACCTGGGTTTGCGCTGGGGCGTGAACACGCCGGTCTACGAGACGTCCGGGTTCCAGGTGCAGCCGACCGAATCGCTGGCCAGTGTCTTTGAAAGGCGCGTGGCCGGAGCTGCCGCCGGGATGCCATACAACGATCCGGTGATTGTCGACACTTCGGGGCCGTTTTATGGCAAGGACGGTTTCTACGAAACCGACTGGAACAATTTCGCGCCGCGCGTCTCGGCCGCCTGGTCACCCAGTTTCGGCGACAATTTTCTGGGGTCGCTCTTCGGGCGTAATGGCGAGTCCGTGTTTCGTGGTGGTTTTGCAGTCAGCTACGACCGCATCGGCAGCCAGCTGGCGGTCTCCTTCGATCTGAACAACACGCTGGGCTTTTCCTCGTCCCAGACGATCGCGGCCGAGACCTACAATGTCAGCGACAACTTGGCGCCGTTGTTCACCGGATTCGGTCAGGACATTCGGTCGCTGCCTGGCATCAATGTCCCGACCAGCCTGACCTTTCCACTGGAGACGGACTCGGACCGGGCGCGGCGGATCGAATCCTCGCTGGACAGCTCGCTGACCACGCCCATCAACTACAGCTGGAATCTCTCCATTGGGCGTGAGCTCAAAGGAGGGCTCTTCTTCGAGGTGGGCTACATCGGGCGCCAGGCCCGCGACCTGCTGGCCAGCCGCGACGTCATGCATCTGAACGATCTGGTCGACCCGGCTTCCGGGATGAGCTTCTACGAAGCGGCGGCCATCCTGATGACGCACCGGCTGGCGGACACGCCCCCCGATCAAATCCCGACCATCCCGTATTTCGAGAACCTCTTCCCGGGACTCAACTTCGGCTTCGGCCCAACGGCTACCGCCAACGCCTACGGGCTGGTGGCGCGAGGGCGTGCGGGGGGCTTCGACATTCTGGACTGGACCTTCTTCCAGGCCATTTTGGACCGGCGGGGCAACATCGACTGCGGCCTGGGAGACGGGCGCAGCTGCATGTTCTTCCATCCGCAGTACGCGGCCTTTTCGGCCTTCAGCACGCTCGCCAATTCCGACTATCACGGCTTGACCGTGACGATTCGCGAGCGCTTTGGTGATTCGTTGAACTTCGACTTCAACTACACCCTGGCCAAGTCGATGGATACGGCTTCGGGCCTGCAGACCAGCGGCTTGTTCGGTGCCGCGCTGATCGTCAATCCCCTCGATCCGGAGCAGAGCCGGTCGGTGTCGGACTTCGACACCAGGCACATCATCAACGCCAACTGGCTCTGGACAGTCCCGGTGGGACAGGGACGCAAGTTCGGCGGCGGCATGAACGCCGTGGCGGATGCAATCGTCGGTGGCTGGTCTTTCAACGGCGTCTTCCGATGGAATTCGGGACGCCCCATCCCGGGACCCTTCGAGTCGGCGCGCTGGGCCACCAACTGGAACATCTCCAGCAACGTGTATCGGATCCGAGATCCCCGGCCCGATCCCAACAAGCGGGGGGAATCGCCAAACTTCTGGGGCGATTCGCAGTACAGCTACAACAGCTTTCGGGATGACTTCGCCGGCGAGGTCGGTGACCGCAACGTCTTCGGCCGCCAGAGCTTCGTCACCATCGATTTCGGGCTGCACAAGTCCTTCCGGATGCCCTACAACGAGGATCACCAGGTCGTGTTTCGCTGGGAGGTGTTCAACGCCACCAACACCCAGCGGCTGGGAGCGCCTTCCAACAACGGTGTCCTGATCGACCCGCAGGAAGGCACTCCGCCACCCAACTGGATGAACATCACCGGGATCCAAGGCAGTCCGCGAGTCATGCAGTTCGGATTGCGCTACGAGTTCTGACGAAAAGCAGGCCCTGGAGCGCGACGGTATGGGCCGAGTCCGGAATCCGGGCTCGGCCCCCAAGCCCAGGGTCTCACTGAGTTCCTCGCTTCCTTTCCAGAGAATCAGCGGCAAGACGCCGGTGGGACTTTGGGGAATCACCGGCTGGAAGCCGGTATCACGTCCACTTTGAACCCGCCGGGTGCCAACCCTATAATTCGGTGGCATGGTGGCTCGGTTGGACTCTTCGAGTATGGCGTCGGCGGTTTTCACCGCGGTGTTGCATCGGTCGGGAACGGTCCGGCGCCACGCATGTCTGGCGCTTTCCGCTTGGCTCCTGCTGTTCGTCCCTGCTTGGGCTGCCGAGCCTGACGATCGCCTCTTGACGGAAGGTCTGGAGGCGGTCGAGGCGAG
>JBFKLX010000184.1:0-11269 GCA_041630155.1 Acidobacteriota bacterium | reverse complement strand
TAATGAAGGGTGAAGGCGGCGTACCCAAGAGGCTAAGGGAGAGGTCTGCAAAACCTTCATTCGCCGGTTCGAGTCCGGCCGCCGCCTCCAACCCGCCCTCGTCACGGCCGCCCCTAACGCAAGCGAACACGCTATATCCCCGGAACCTGGCGCGCGCCGAGATCGAGAGCCCGATGCGGAAGCGGCGGGGAATCCGAGGACGACCCCGAGTTACTTCAGTTCCCCTCGCCGCAGCTTTCGATAGAGTTCCAGAGCCTCCCGGACGAGGCGTACGGCATCGGCGGGGCCGAGCATCTGCTCGATGACGACTTCCTTGTTCTCCAGGACCTTGTAGTCTTCGAAGAATCGCTGGATCTCACGGAGCGTGTGAGGGGGCAGCTGCTCCCGGTCGAAGTAATCGGTAACCGCGGGATCGCGGACGTTGACGGCCAGGATCTTGTCGTCCATCCCCTTCTCGTCCCGCATGCGCATGACCCCGATGGCCCGAGCCTCCATGACAGTCAGGGGCTGAACCGGCTCCTGGCCCAGCACGAGCGCGTCCAGCGGGTCTCCGTCATCGCAGTAGGTGCGGGGGATGAACCCGTAGTTGGCCGGGTAGTGTACGGCGCTGTAGAGAACCCGATCGAGCCGCAGGAAGCCGGTGTCCTTGTCCAGCTCGTACTTGTTCTTGCTGCCTTTGGGGACCTCGATCACCACCGGGAAGTGGCGTTCGATCAGTTCGTCGTCGATGTAGATATCGTGCCAGGCGTGCATGGCTTCACAGTCTAGAGTGTTTTGGGCCTTCCAGCCACGGTCCAGCTCACCGGCGCGACCCCCCAAGCCGCCCCGAGCCCCAGGCCCCACGCCCGAGACCCAATCGCCTCGGGGTGTGCTGCGGCTTGACTTCCGGGCGGGTTGAGTTGAAAATAAAAGCGAATTTTTTGGCAACGTGCCGCGCGCGCGTTACTCGTTGTTTGGGCGATTCACGAAACAGGATTCATACCATGTCTATGTTTGGCAAGAAATCGGAATCTGACGCGACCCAACCCCACTACCCTGCAGCCAACCCGGTGGACAAGCTCAAGGAGCGGGCCACGATAGGCTCCACGATCCGCGTCAAGGGCGACTTGAGCGGCGAGGAGGACCTGACCGTGCAGGGCCGTGTGCAGGGAAAGATCGAGCTGCGCAACAATAATGTCACCATCGGGGAAAAGGGGCAGGTGAAGGCCGACGTCTACGCCAAGATCATCAGCGTGGAAGGGGACGTGGAAGGTAACCTGTTCGGCGAAGAGAAAATCATCATCCGAAAGTCGGGCCGGGTCAAGGGGAACCTGGTCGCCCCCCGGGTCAGTTTGGAAGAGGGCTCCAACTTCAAGGGGAGCATCGACATGGACTCGTCGACTGCCGGAGGAGACAAGTCCACCCCCAAAATCACCACTCCCCCCAAGTCGCAGACGGCGGAGGCCGGCAAAGGAGACCCTCACAAGAAGGTTCCGATACCCACTGACGCCGCCAGCTCAGGCGGGCGATGAAATGGTTTCGTAGATCTTCCGGCGGTACCGATCTCGAAGTCGCGCAGCCTGAGAGCTTCAATCATACTTCCCTGGCCCTCAATGCTCTGATTCAGCGGCTGCGTGACGACCGCAGGTACCACGTCCTGGACTTGGGTCCGGCCAACGGCGTGAACGTGGATTACTACTCCCAGTTCGCGGCCAAGATCTACATCGAGGATCTGCACCGGACCCTCAGCTCGTTCGACTATCTCTCGGTGCAAGAGGGGGACTCGCTCGACCCAGTCTTCCGCTACCTCCTGCCATATCAGCGCGGGACGCGTTTCGACATCGTTTTCGGCTGGGATCTGTTCAATTACCTGGCTCCTCGGGAATTTCTCTCCTTGAGCCGGCACCTGGCCCGTTTCTGCGCCCCGGGGGCGCTGGTGTTCGCTCTGATCTCCACGCGCGACTCGATCCCCGATCAACCCGGCCGGTACACCATCGTCGACGATCAAACCCTCCGCTATGGCGGGGCCTCCACCATCCTCCGCAAGAGCCCGCGTTACGAAGAGACCGCGCTGGCTCGTCTGATGCCCGATTATCGAGCGGCGCACTCTTTCCTTCTGCGCAACGGCTTCAAAGAGTATTTGTTCGTCTGCGGGCACAACGCCGCCAAACGCCAGTGAGCGACCTCCGTACCGCCGGGGTCGGCTCTCAATCGTTGTCGAAATCGGCTCTCACGATGGGAACCGCATGGAGTGTTCTCCACTCCCACCTCAGTTGCGATCGCGGTTCTTTCGGGCAGGGCAAACTTGACCGTGACGGACCACAGTACACAGCTGGACGGGGCCGTGGAAACCCGGGCTGACCACTTGGCCCGTGCAATTTGAGATAATCGGGGGCATGATGTGGAAGAGATTCGGGATCTCCCTGTTGGCGGTCATTCTTCTCCTGGTCTGCTGGATTCCCTTGAACCCGTCTCGCGGACAGTCGTCCCAGGCGAAACAGCAAGCGCTGCGCTTCAACAATCTGGGCGTGGCTTACATGGAGCAGCTGAAGTTCGAGGATGCGGCCAACCAGTTCTCACAGGCGCTACAGCTGGACGCTCAGTTTCTCCCGGGACACGTGAATCTCGGGATCGCGGCCTATTACCGGCTCGACTACGAGACAGCCCTCCGCTCACTTCAGCGGGCCTTGGAGCTGGACCCTCAGGAAATACGGGCGCAATACGTCCTGGGCCTGATCTATCAGAACCAGGACGAAGTCGAGAAGGCCATCGAGAGCCTGTCGAACGTCCATCGAAAGGATCCGGACGACCCTTCGACCAACTATTATCTGGGTACGCTCTACAACCGGCAACGCGAGTTCGACACGGCCATCCAGTACCTCCAGAAGGCCATCCAGAAACAGCCATACAATGCCTCGGCCCACTACAATCTCTCTCGGGCCTACTTCCGCAGCGGGGACCGCGAAAAGGCGCAACAGGAACTGGCCGAATTCGAACGGTTGGGGCGGCTGTTCGGATCGACCACGGTGGGCCATCAGTACCTGGAGCAGGGACGCTACGCGTTGGTGATCGATCGGGTGGCAGGCTATCTTCCGGAGGATCGGCCGGCGCTCCCCCCCTCCCCCGTCTCTTTTGAAAACGTCGCCGGAGCGGCTGGTCTGCGTTTTCAGCACGGCGGGCCGAAAACTCTGGAGGCGGACGGCCGGGCGGACGCCGCCTCGCCGAAGCTGGCGGCCTTCGTCGGGTCCGGAGTGAGCTTCGGGGATTACGATGGGGACGGCCTGCCCGACCTCCTGCTGGCCAACGCCGCAACCCAGGGGGCGGCCAGCCGGCTCTTTCGAAATCTGGGCAAGGGCCGCTTCGAGGACGTGACCGCCCGGGTCGGCATTCAGTACTCGGGCCGCACCATGGCAGCTCTGTGGGGTGACGCGGACAGCGACGGGGACCTCGACCTCTATCTGGTCAATGACGGGCCCAACGTCCTCTATCGCAACGACAACGGCCAATTCGCCGACGTCACCAACACGGCGGGCGTGGGGGACTCCTCCTGGGGACTGGGCGGAGCTTTCGTCGACTACGACCACGATGGTGACCTGGACATCCTGATCGCCAATCTGGCCGGCTCTCCCACATCGCGATCGGGTGCCTTCCCCGAAGGCTTGGAGGGCGCCACCAACCTGCTCTACCAGAACGACGGCCAGGGCAGTTTCACCAACCTCTCCGCCAAGTCCGGCCTGGCGGGAGGCAAATTTCGCACCACCTCGATCGTGGCGACCGATTTCGACAACTCGAGAGACATCGATTTCTATGCCGTCAATCAGCGGGGTCCGAACCAGCTTTTCAGCAATCTGCGGGACGGCAGTTTCAGAGACTTGGCCGCTTCGGTGGGGGCCGACCTCACGGGCGGCCTCAGCGCCGTGACCGGGGACGCCAACCGGGACGGCTTCATGGATTTGCTGGTAGTGGGCGAGCGTGCCGAACTGCTGCTCAACCAAAATGGTCAGGGCTTCCAAAGGACCACCCTGCCGGCCGGCTCGGCCGGGCCGTTCCAGGGGGGCGTTTTTCTCGACTACGACAACGACGGTGATCAGGATCTGCTGCTGCTGGGCTCGTCCCCCTTCGCCGCGGAGGCTTCGGGGCGCGCCCTGACTCTCCTCGAAAACCGAGGAGGACGCTTTCAGGACGTCACCGAGCAAGCCGGTTTGAGTGCTGTCTCGAGCCTCCCCGTCCGAGGGGTCAGCGTTGCCGATTACGACCAGGACGGTGACCTGGACCTGGCCTGCAACGTCAACGGCGGCGCCCCTCTGCTGCTTCGAAACAACGGAGGCAATCGCAATCCCTGGATCCAGGTCCGCCTGCAGGGCACCAACAGCAACCGGCCGGGGATCGGCGCCAAGGTGGAAATCCTGGCCGGGGATCACTGGGAAAAAGCCGAGGTCTCGGGCGGCCACGGAATGCTCAGCCAGTCGCCCCCGGTCGTCCACTTCGGCTTGGGGTCCAAGAACTCCGTCGACGTGGTGCGGCTGCTCTGGCCGGGCGGGGTGCTGCAGTCGGAGATCGACCCGGCCGTCAACCGGCGGATCGATCTGCAGGAACTGGACCGCAAGGGCACCAGTTGTCCCATCCTGTACGTCTGGAACGGTGAGACCTTCCAGTTTCAGACGGATTTTCTGGGTGGCAGCGCCTTCGGTTCCCTCCTGGCCCCCGGAGTCTACAACTACCCGGACACCGACGAGTACGTGAAGCTGGATCGGAGCCTGCTGCGGCTGCGGGACGGCAAGGTGGCGGTGACGCTGAACAACCAGTTGGAAGAGGTCATCTTTTTCGATCAACTGGAGTTGGTGGCAGTGGACCATGCGGCTGACTACGAGATTTTTCCCGACGAGAAACTGCTGCCGGGACCACCGTACCTGGACTTCCGCATCATCACTGCGAGCCGGCCCCGGCCCGTGCTCGCGGCCGCGGACGGCCAGGGGCACGACCTGAGCGCGAGCCTGCATCAGGTCGACCGCGTGTACGCCGACCTGGTTCAGCCCCTCCCTTACAAAGGCTACGCCCAAACGTCGGAGCTGGTGCTGGATCTGGGTGAGGTCGATCCCTCCAGAACTTTTCTGCTGATGCATGCCTGGATCGACTACGCGGACAGCACCAGCAATCTGGCGGCATCACAGGCCGGCTTGCAGCTGACACCCCCTTACCTGCAAGTCGAGGACGAACAGGGACGCTGGGTGACGGTGATCGAGCGCATGGGATTTCCCGCCGGCTTGCCCAAGCACATGACGGTCGATCTGTCGGGCAAGTTCCTCTCCGACTCGCGCCGAGTGAAGATCGTGACCAACATGCGCATCCACTGGGACCAGATTCTGGTGGAATCCGGACCGGCTCGGGAGGGCTACCGGGTTCATCGTTTGAAGGCGGACCGCGCCGATCTGCATTTCCGCGGCTATCCGGCCTGGGTGTCGCCCGACGGGCGGCTCCCCCGCATCTACGACTACCGACGCATTTCGCCGGAGGCCGGGTGGAAAGTCCACATCGGCGCGTACACCCGGTTTGGAGACGTCCTGCCGCTGCTGGACGCAGCCGACGACCGATACGTGATCTCACGCTCCGGCGACGAGATCGAGGCGACCTTTCCAGTCGGTCAACTCCCGCCGCTTCGGGAAGGCTGGGTGCGGGATTACCTGGTGTTCGTCGACGGCTTCGGCAAGGACATGGACATCCATTCAGCCGCCCCCGACTTCGTGGGCCCGCTTCCCTACCACGGCATGCCGGCCTATCCCTACCCTCCGGAGCTTGGCTATCCTCTCGACGAGACCCGCCGAGAATATCTGGAGAAGTGGAACACGCGATGGGAGACGAGCTGGTTCGGGCGGCTGAGAGTACCCGAGGTCGAGTAGCAGTTCGAGCCGAGTGCGGGAGGGCAGGATTGCGACTCCCCGAGCCCCAGCAGGCTCGACTCGGCTTCATCCTTGCCCGAGCCGGTGGACTTCTGTCTATAATCTCGTCGCATGAGCCCCGTTGTCGCCGCGCTACTCTGCTTCCTCCTGTACCTGCTGGGCTACCATCTGTATGCCAAGCGGCTGGCCCGGAGGGTATTCGAGTTGGATCCCGACCGTGCGACTCCCGCCCACCAGCTGACGGATGGGATCGACTACGTGCCTGCCAACAAGTACGTGCTGTTCGGGCACCACTACGCCTCGATCGCCGGGCTGTCTCCCATGCTGGGTCCGGCTATTGCCGTGATTTGGGGCTGGCTGCCGGCCCTGCTCTGGGTCGTCCTGGGGACGCTCCTGATCGGCGCCGTTCACGACTTCAGCGCGCTGGTCGTCTCGATGCGGGCCCGCGGCATGTCGATCGGCAAGGTCGCCGAGGACATCATCGGGCCCCGGGCCAAGACCCTCTTCCACATCCTGATTTTCTTTCTGATCGCCCTGGCCATGGGGGTCTTCGTCAACGTCTGCGCTACCCTGCTCAGCACCCAGTACAACCCGGAAGCGGTCTACCCCAGCGCCACACTGATGATCCTGGCGGTGATCATGGGCTGGCTGATCTACAAGCGCAGTCGACCCATTCTGCCAATTGCCGTCGTCGCCTTCGGAATCACTCTGTTCAGCGTCTGGGCAGGGACGCAGCTTCCGCTGATCGATCTCGGACTGGATCAATGGAGCGTGATTCTGCTGGCATACAGCTTCGCGGCCTCGGTCCTGCCGGTCTGGCTGCTGCTGCAACCGCGTGATTTCATCAATTCGCTGCTGCTCTATCTGGGACTCATCGCCATCTTCTTGGGCTTCTTCCTCCTGGCACCCCGGTTCGCAGCGCCGGCAGTGCAGAGTTCGCCGGAGGGAGCCCCGCCCCTCTTTCCATTCGTCTTCATCGTGATCGCCTGCGGGGCGATCTCCGGCTTTCACGGACTGGTTTCCTCGGGGACCACGGCCAAGCAGATCAATCGTGAGACGGATGCGGCCTTCATCGGCTACGGAGGCATGATCGGCGAGTCGCTGCTGGGGCTGGTGGCGGTGCTGGCCTGCACGGCTGGTTTCCGGAGTCCGGAGCTGTGGCAGCAGCACTACGGGTCCTGGAGCCTGGCCCAGGGGTTGGGACCCAACATGCAGGCCTTCATCGACGGGTCTGCAACCTTCCTGGCGCGGCTGGGTCTGGAGCCCCAGGTCGGCCGGGCTTTCGTCGCCCTGGTGGCGATCTCCTTCGCTCTCACGACTCTGGATTCGGCTACCCGACTGCTCCGATTCAACATCTCCGAAATCGGTGACACCCTGAAGTCCTCGGCTCTGCAGAATCGCTACCTGGCCTCGACGCTGGCGGTTGTCACGATCGGTTTCTTCGCCTTTTACAGGATCGGCGGACAGCCGGCCGGCCTGGCTCTCTGGCAGCTCTTCGGGACCACCAATCAAATCATGGGAGCCCTGACCTTGCTGGCCGTTACCCTCTATCTCATGCAGCGCGGGCGAAATTTCTGGTACACCGCGATTCCCATGCTCTTCATGCTGCTGACGACCTTCACTGCCATGCTGATCAAGCTGCGCGACTTCTGGAACCTGGGAACCTACCTGCTTCTGGCGGTGGGCGGAATCATCGTTTCGCTGGCCATCTGGCTGTCGGTGGAAGGAGTGATCCGCGTGGCCCGCCAGCGGTCGCTGAAGTAGCATCCGGCAACCACCGGCTTAGGAGTATCGGCCGGTTCGGCAGGGAACAGGGGAGCATGGAGGGAGACAGCTCCCGTAGCGGGAGCTCAGGCGGCGGCGACGAAGCAAGAACTCGCCTGCTGCGACCCGTCCCGCTCGCGGGCTGTAGCGGGGGTCAGGGCGCCCACTTCCGGAGTTCGGCTTCCAGCTTCTCCTGAGTGTAGGGCTCCCCTTTCTCCAGATCGCGATGCTGCATCCAGAAAGTGGGCTCGGGCATCGCTGAACTCCAGCGCACCTGGGGCTTGTAGAGAACGAAAAGATCCCAGGCCTCCTGAACCGGCAAGTCCAGTTGCTGGGCGTAGGTGCGATTGGCGTAGCTCCACAAGTCCCAGAAGTGCTGCGCCCGCGAATCGGCGAGATAGGTTGCCGCCCTTTGAGCGGCTCCGCGGTTGTCGTTGCGCAGCAAGGGGGTCCAGACCACCAGGACTGTGACCTTGGACTGAGGATATTTCTGCAACAGTTCAGCGACTTCGGAGGCCCCCCGAAGACAATGGGGTCAAGTGGGGGACCAGACGCAGACCAGTCGCAGCCGGTCAGAGGACTGATTGAACGATTGCTGCAGTTCCTCGGCATCCGGTTTGAGAGTGGTAATCGGCAAATCCGCCAAGCTTTGGAAGGTGAGCGCTGCCCACAAGAGAAGAGCCGTTTTCATAGTCGTCTGTTAGGATACTCAAAAGGCTCCCGGGGTTGCAACGAGGCGGGTGGGCGCGGGCAGCGCGGTCACCCGGACCACCCGCAGCCTGTGGAGTTGCACGCCGCGGCTTGACCCGCGGTGCCGGCTGCCACTAAACTAGACCGCGTTCGGAGGCCATTTTTGAGGCCTGCTGAATACTGCCGGAGTAGCGCTGTCTTCGCGGGGGTGGGGGGCGCCAGCAATAAGAAGCGCCTGAGAGCACTCCCTGGAATCATTCACCAAGACAATCAGGGTCCAGTCAAAAAAATACCCAAGGAGAAGTGCATGAAATCGAGTCGAGTTTTCGTGATCACGATCTGCGCCATGCTGATGGGTGGAGCCGCCTTCGGCCAACGAGTCGTCCAGTTACAGGACGAGAGCGAGTTCGACGGGGATCGAATCTCCCTCACCTTCACGCAATTCCAAGAAGGGGCGCTCGCCCGAGACCTCCTGACCGCGTACGGGGTTCGTATTGAAGCCATCGGCGGAGGCACCCCCACTATCGGCAGAGACCTGGTGGTGGGTCAGGCGGCCGGCTTCGTGAGCAATCAGGCCGAGCCGGCTGAGGGCCTCAACACGCAGTTGATTTTTGATTTCCAGTACCCGGTGCGCCAGTTTGGATTGCTGCTGCGGCATGCGGGGACCAGCACCATCGACGCTCGCATGCAGTTTCACAACTTGAGGGGCGACAACATCGCCACCTTTCAGTTTCCCGTCGAGCCCGGCATCGGCCCCCTGGCGGCCTTCGAAGCCACCCAGGACGAGGCCTTTTCGCGAGTCGTCCTCAACTACGGAGTCTCCCCGTTTCCGGAACAGTTCTTTCAAATACTGCTCACCTATCAGGAGCGGCCCGTCTTCACCAGCTACGTGGCGCAGGTGGGCGACGGAGCTCTGCCCGGGGGCGGCGGGCTGCGCACCAACATCTACATTGCGAACCTCTCGAATACGATCGCGACGGGCCAGTTACTGCTGTTCGGCGACGACGGCAGCCCGCTGGAACTGACCCTGGGCGGTGAGACCGCCTCGGCGTTCGACCTGAACCTTCTGGCACGGTCAGTGGCCGTGTTCCCGAGCAGCGGTACCAGCTCCCCACCGGTGCAAGGGTACGCCTGTGTCGAGAGTGACCAGCCCCTGTCGGTGACCGGGATCTTTCAGATCTTGAATGCCGAGGGCCGGCCGACCTCCGAAGCTGGAGTGGAGGGCACTCGGGCACGCCACCAGGTGCTGTCGACAGTGGTTCGCGAACAGGGGGTGGGTCTGGACAGCGGAATCGCCGCCGCCAACCCTTCGGACCAGACGGCCAACGCCCAGGCGCTGCTGTTGGATCGAAACGGCGGGGTGGTGGACACCAACAACGAGTTCCTGCAGCTCGGTCCCGGAGAACACACGGCCGGCTTTCTCCCTCAGATCTTTCCGGGAGTGAGCGCCGACTTCGAAGGAACACTCCTGATCGTTTCAGACCAGGCGCTGGCCGTCGTGGTGTTGCGGACCGGGCAGGGCCTGGTGCTCTCGAGCCTCCCTTCGGGCAGCCTGGAGCCCTAGCAGGCCGTGAGGATGGCTGAGGACATCGCCCCGGCGTGTCCTCATGAGGGGGACCGGCGCAGCGGGCGGGTGAGGCAGGTGGGCCCCCCGGCTCCAGGGATGCTGATCTGTGTGCCCTGATACTCGTGGACTTCGGCGCCGGCCTTCTCCAACCGGCGCCGCGTTTCGCGGTTGCCCGCCAGCATGACGCACTGGCGCGGGCGGACGGTCAGAACGTTGCAGGCCAAGCTCTCGAACTCAGAATCGGGCACTTCCACCAGCGCGAATCCCAACTCCAGCAGCCGCTCCCGGAAAGGGACAGGCAAAAGCGGTGAGTAGACCAGCGCCAGATCCCGGTCGACGGGACTCAGCATCGACATCAAGTGAAAGACGTCTGCCGGCCCCCGCCAATGGGGAAGGGGGACCTCGATCCATTCCTCGTAGCAACCTTCGAGCAGCCGCTTCAGCTGGGCCAATCCAAGCAGGTTGGTGCGGTAACCCAGGCCCACCGCAATTGTCTTTTCGTCGAGCCACACGACGTCCCCCCCCTCGACGGTTCCCTCTCCGCCGATGCAGCCTGCAATCTCGAGATCCAGGTCCGCCGCAGCCCCTTCGAGAGTTGCCGGTTCGCTCCGCCTCCCGGGCTTGCCCATTCGACAGAGAATGATCCCTCGCGAGGAAACGACAGCCGAGTCCCGCACGTAGATCGAGTCGAGGTTGAGCCGGCTGTCTCCAGGCAGGAACACCAGTTCGACTCCGAGGCCCTCCAGAAGTCTCGCGAAAGCCTCGAATTCGGCCCGGGCAATTTCCCAGTCGGGAGGGCTCGAATAATGGAGCGCTCTCCACTCCCGGCCGATCTGACGTTCGCTCCCGAAAGCCGTCCCAGCGTCTCGGAGAAGGACCGTGCGCAGAGGATTGACTTCCGACTGATCCGACCAGTCCCTCATGAGTTCGCGCCCTCCGCACGGTGCCACTGCATCCAGACGTAGATGGGAAGACCTGCCATCAAGAGAATGAATCCCCAGTAGACGGTGTTCTCACCGGAGCCACCCAGCGCCCACAAAGCATACGCGAACGCCAGCAGCGCCAAAACCGTCCTCCTACCGGTTCGTTCCCGCGCGTAGTGCTCGGGCTGCCGCGCATACATCATCAGCTCCGCCAATGTGACCAGCAGATAGGGGAGAAGGCAGGTCATAGTCGAAAGGAGAATGACGAAGGTGAAGAGTTCGACGAGGCTCTTGGTGTAGTTCAAGGCAACGATGACGGTCACCAGCAGGCTGGACACCATGAGTCCGAACACGGGCGTCCCGCGGGGTGACAGCCTGGCGAAGCTGCGTGGAAAGAGGCCGTCGCGTGCGGCCGCAAGGGGGATCTGCCCCTCCAGCAGAATCCAGCC
>JBFKLX010000183.1:0-11344 GCA_041630155.1 Acidobacteriota bacterium | reverse complement strand
TGGTACCCCGTTGTCATCGGACACGGGGCCAATCTTCAGAGCCGGGCCCGGGTATTGACCGTTTCCAGATTCTCCGCAGTGCTGGACCGATCGGTCACAACTCGCCCACTTCTTTGGGTTCCGACTCCGCGTCAGTCCCTTCTTCGTCCGCTTCCTCTTCCGGGGCGGATGCCTCGGGCTCTTCTTGCTGCCCGGCCTCGAGCTCTTCCTGTTCGGCCGCCGCCGGCTCTGCCTCTTCCGCCGCCAGCTCTGCCTCTTCGGCCGGCAGCTCTTCCTGTTCGGCCGCCGCCGGCTCTGCCTCTTCGGCCGCCGGCTCTTCCTGTTCGGCCAGCGGCTCTGCCTGTTCGGCTTCCAGCTCCTCCTCTGCTTCGGGCTCTTCTTCGGGGCGTGACTCTCGAATGAAATCCTGAGCTGCCGCAACCAGCTTGTTAGCGGTTTTCTCGCCCACTCCGGGAATCTCCACCAGCTCCTCGATGGACTTCTCCGCGAGTTCGCCCACCGATTCGATCCCGGCGTCCTCGAGCCGGGCCACCATTTTCTCACCGACCCCTGCGATCTCGCTGAGAGCGTGTCCCTCGGGCGCGATCGTCAGGGTCTCGATCTGGCTCAGGATTTCTGCCTTCTTTTCCTTCTCGCTCTTAATGTCGATCTCCCAGCCAAGGAGCCGGGAAGCCAACCGCACGTTCTGCCCTTTCTTGCCGATCGCCACCGACAGCTGCTCTTCGGGAACGATGACCTCCAGGGTTCGCGTATGCGAATCTCCGATCAGCACCTTCGCGATCCGGGCCGGGTTCAGCGCGTTGACCGTGTAGTCGATGATGTCGTCGCGGTACGGGATGATGTCGATTCTCTCCCCTCTCAATTCACGAATCACGGCATTGATCCGGCTTCCCTTCATGCCGACGCAGGCGCCGACAGGGTCCACTGAGTTGTCGCGACTGGCCACGGCGACCTTGGCTCGTTCACCGCCTTCCCGGACCGCGTTCTTGATGACTACGGTGCCATCGTAGACTTCCGGGATTTCCATCTCGAGCAGGCGGATCAAGAGGCTGGGGTCGGCCCGCGAGACCACGATCTGGGGGCCCTTGGACAGGCGATGCACCTTGATGACGACTGCCCGCACCCGGTCGCCTTGCTTGTAGGCCTCGTTCCGGCATTGCTCACTGAACGGGAGAATCGCCTCGGTGCGGCCGATGTCCAGGATGATATCGCGTCCTTCGATGCGGCGGACGATGCCGTTGACGATGGTTCCGATCTGGCCCGAAAACTCCTCGAAGACGATTTCTCGCTCGGCTTCCCGCACCTTCTGGGTGATGACCTGTTTGGCCGTCTGAGCGGCGATCCGGCCCAGTTCCAGAGTGGGCTTGGGAATCTCGATGTAGTCGCCGACCTCGAACGTCTCGTCGATTTCCAGTGCCTGGGCCAGTGACATCTCGATTTCCGGGTCTTCAACTTCTTCCACGACCTGCTTGACCGCGAACACGTCAATGGTGCCGGACTCGGGATCGTAACGGGCCTGGAGGTCTTCTTCGGTTTTGAAGTACTTGCGGGCGGCCGCCACCATGGCGTCTTCCAGCGCCTGCTGGATCAACTCCGGTTCGATGCCTTTCTCCCGGCTGATCTGCTCGATTGTCTGGCTCAAGATGTTCGCCATTGAGTTCTTCGACCTCTTCCAGCCTCACTGGAAATGGAAGACCAGATTCCCCTTCTTGATCTTCTCGAACGGGATTTCAAACCGCTCACCGCCGCAGTCGAGTTCCAGCAGCCGTTCAGAAGCGTTCCGCAACCTCCCGGTAAAGTTGCGACGCCCGTCGATCTTCTCCAGCGTCACTACTCGAACTTCCTCGCCGACGAAGCGGCGGTAATCGCTGGGCTTGTACAGTGGCCGCTCGAGACCCGGCGAGGAGACCTCCAGGGTGTAGTGATGCGGAATCAAGTCTTCCACATCCAGCACGACGCTCACCTGGCGACTCACCCGCTGGCAATCGCCGACATTGACGCCACCCGGTTTGTCAATGTAGATTCTCAGGATCGAATGCGCCCCGCGGGGCTCGAATTCGACGTGAATCAGCTCGTAACCATCGGCCTCGACCACGCCCTTGATCAGCTCCTCGATTCGGGTGGCCAAATCCATTTCTGTCTCTATAAACTAAAAAAGTGGGCTCTGAACCCACTCCACGAGCGACAGTCTGGCTTTCAGTATAGGTCACTCGTGCCGTTAGTTCAAGACTTCCACCTCCCCCCAGTCCTGGAGTCGGCCCCTCAGGGAGCTCCCATTTCCCGCCGCCACCAGCAGCAGGCTGGTGGGGGAGAGCACCTCTTTGAGCACACTCTGAAAGCGACTGGGTTGGACACGATCCAGCCGGATGCCGTAGGTCGTCAAGAAGCTCACCCCGACTCCATAAAGGTGTACGTTCAGGATCTGCTCCAGCATTTGCTCCGGGTCTTCCAGGCGGCGCCGGAGTTCCAGAAACGCCAGTTCCTTGGCCTCTTTGAACCGCTCCGCTTCGATCTCGCCGCGCTGCAGCTGCCCGATCAGATCTCGAAAACGGAAGGCGTACTCGGCCAGCTGCTCCGAAGGCGCCTGGACACTCAATTGCAGGAACCCGGGCAAGCGTCGAGTCTCCAAGCGTACCGAGGCCTGGATCTGGCTCTGGGAGGTGACTTGCTTTGCCCAGTCGGTCAGAGTCAGCGTCAGGTAGTGCTGCAGGACTTCCAGTTCGAAGAACTCGGGCTGGCTGCGGGCCACCGAGAGCGCGCCCACGCGGAGCCAACCCTCGCCGCCGGGGGCGTCCATGACCAGGGCCCGGTTCTGGGCAGGGTTCTGGGCCTGGCGAAAGGTGAAGGGTGCAGGGTCGCCCCGGACCCACGAGCCCCAGCCCCGGGCCAAAGTTCGAAACAGATCCACCTGGTCACCCGAATGAGTGACGGCCAGCCGGGCCTCGTTGGGAACGAAGAGCTTGCGGTACTGAATTCTGACGTCGTTCAGCAGCAAGGACTGCAACGTCTCGGTAGTCCCTTCCACGGAGTGCCCGTAGGGGTTGAGCTGAAAGAGCTCCCTCTGAAACACCGTCTGAGTGCGGACGGCGGGGCGGTCCGAGCTGGCCTGGACCGCTTCGACTTGTTCCCTGCGCAGGCGCTCGAATACTTCCTCCCGGAAGGAGGGCCGTACGATCACCTCGGCCAGGACGTTCAAGGCGTCTCCCAAGCGTTCCGGGGGGACACTCCCTGAGAAATAGATGGCGTCCCAGTCCACGCGAGCCTCCAGCCGCGCGCCCAGCAGGTTCAGGTCTTGGCGCAATTGCTCTCCCGTGCGCCGTTCGGTCTGCTCGAGCATCATCTGGATCGTCAGCTGGGTGACTCCCCACTTGTCGATGGGGTCGAAGGCAGCGCCGTTTTGGATCATCAGGACGAAGCGGGACCGGCTCTCCGTGTTGGGGAGAAAGAAAATCTCCATTCCATTCAGCAAGGCACTCTTACTAAACTGAGGGGGAGGAATCTGGGCCGCTACCTCCCCGCTCGCCTGAAGCGAGCAGGCCAAGGCGATGGCAAGAACCATGAATCTGACAATCATACGACTTCAAAATTCTAGCAAATTCTCTCGATGGGGGGTCCGCGGCGGCCGCTGCGCGAGCTCCCTGATCAACCGTTCGCTTCATCGGTCTCCGCATCGAAGAGTCCCTAGATGTTGAGCGCGCAGGTCATCGACCGAGTCCGAAGGCACCGTTTGAGCAACGGCCTCACTGTGCTCACCTCGGAGGATCCGGCCACGCCGCTGGTCACGAGCATGATCTGGTACCGGGTCGGCACGCGCTGCGAGGCGCCCGGCTCGACGGGAGTCTCGCACCTGCTGGAACACATGACGTTCAAGGGCTCGGCTCGCTTCAGCAAAGGCGAGATCGACGCCGTCACCACACGGAACGGCGGCGCCAACAATGCCTTGACCTCCAACGACTTCACGGCCTACTACTTCACCTTCGCTTCCGATCGCTGGTGGCCGGCCCTCGAGATCGAAGCCGACAGGATGCACAATAGCCTGTTCGACCCAGCCGAGTTCGAACTCGAACGCAGGGTAGTCATCGAGGAGCTGAAGACCGAGCTGGACGATCCCTGGGGCGCTCTGCGGCTGGCCGTGGAAGGCCGTTCGTTTCGCCGGCACCCTTATCGCTTCCCGGTCCTGGGGCTCTACGAAGATCTGAGGAACCTGACCCCGGCCCAGCTGATGCAGCACTATCGCCGCTACTACTGCCCCGCCAACGCCACTCTGGTCCTAGCAGGCCGGTTCTCGACCGCTGCCGCCCTGGACCGGATCGAGCGGCTGTTCGGAGACTTTCCGGCCGGCGAACCCTGCCGGTTGGAGCTTCCCGCCGATCCGCCGCGAAGGAGGTCCCAGCGCCTGCAGTTGAAGAGCCCGAGCCGCCTGGCCAGGATGCTGGTGGCATTCCGAGCTCCTTCGGTGCGCGATCCAGACCACTACGCCCTGCACATCGCCGACAAGCTTCTCGGCGAGGGGAGGCTGTGCCGCCTCTACCGCAGGCTGGTCGAAGAGGAGGGGGTGGCTTCGTCCCTCTCCTGCGATTTTGCCGACACCTACGACCCGTACTTGTTCACGATCTCAGCCGAGCTGCAGCGCGGCAGGGATCCCCTCGAAGCGGAACGCCTCCTGTTCCAAGAGCTGCGTCGACTGGCCCAGGAGCCGCCCGGCGAGGAAGAGATGCTCCGGGCCCGAATACAGTGCCTCTTCGCCTTCCTGTCGAGTTTCGAAACGAGTCTGGATCAGGCCTTCCAGCTGGGCCTGATGGAGACTTTACTGCGCTACGAGTACTGGGCCAATTACTCCAAACGGATCGAGGAACTGACCGCCGACGAAGTCAGCAACTTCGCCGGCCGCTGCCTGGCCCGGGGGCGGGCCACAATCGGAATCCTGCAACCATGACGCTTCCTCACTACCCCCTCCTGCGCCGGGAGCTGGACAACGGTCTGCGGCTTCTGATTTCGGAGAACCGCCGGCTGCCGCTGATCTCAATGACCGCTCTGGTCGTTGCGGGCGCCGATCAGAATCCGCCGGAGCGGCCCGGCCTGGCGACCTTGACGGCGCGGCTCCTGGACGAGGGAAGTTCCCGCTATTCGGCGGACCAGGTGGCGCGGTTGGTGGAGAGCACCGGCGGACTCCTTTCGACCTTCAGCCAGCGGGAGTTTTCCGGAGTCAGCCTCAGTCTCGCTGCCGATCACTGGACCCTGGGAGTCGAGTTGCTGGCTGAGTCGATTCGGTGTCCCCGGTTTCCCCGCGACAAGTTTCTCAAGGAGCGAGAGCGGCTGCTCAACCAGTTGAGGGCGGCTCAGGACGATCCCCAGCGCGTCTCGAGCGCGCTGTTGAGCCGAGCCATTTACCGGGGCACGCCCCTGCAGCATCCGCCCCAGGGCACCCTGCACGGTGTGCGCAGGACCCAGCTGGGCGACGTGCGGGATTTTCAGTCTCGCAAGTACGCACCCCAGAATACGCTGCTGGCCATCGTGGGCGACATCCAGGCCGAAGCGGTGGTCGAAGAGGTGGAAACGCGCTTTGGTGATTGGCGAAACTCGGATTACCAGCGAACTCCCATCGCCCAACTGGTTCGGCAGAGCGCTCCCAGCCGGCATCGGCGTCACATGGAGAAGGAACAGGTCCACATCCTGATCGGACACCTGGGTGTGCCCCGGCGCCATCCCGACTTCCATGCGCTGCAGGTCCTGGACATCATCCTGGGCAGCGGTCCAGGTTTCACCAGCAGGGTTCCCCGCAAGCTCCGCGACGATCGGGGACTGGCCTACACGACCTATTGCGACCTCACGGGATCCTGCGGGCTCTATCCCGGACGCTTCGTCGCCTACATCAGCACCAGCCCGGAGAACCGTCAGGCAGCTTTGAGCGGCCTTCTGCACGAGCTGCGGCTGGTGCGCGAAGAGGGAGTCCTGCCCGAGGAGCTCTCGCTGGCCCAGGACTACCTGACGGGGAGTTTCGTATTCGACTTTCAGTCCAACGCCGACCTGGCGCGCTTTTTAATCTTCACAGAGCTGTTTCAGCTGGGCTCCGACTACCCGCAACGCTATGCCGAGTTCATCCGGGCGGTCAGCATCGGGGAAGTCACGCGGGTTGCCCGCGTGCACCTCGATACAGTAAATTACTGCCAGGTGATGGTGGGACCGGTTCGTGGCTGGCATGCGCAAGAGTAAACTCCTGATTTCAGTTCTCTGTATTGCAATTGGCATGGCTCTGAGCCTGTCCTGCAAGCCGCGGCGTCCTCCCCCCCCGACTCCGACTCTCTCCACGAGCACGGGCAGCGGCGCCCCCTCGGCCGGCGACTCCGAGCCAGCAGTAACCGACCCGAACGCCCCCAGACCGGAACTGGAGGTCCACGTCGAACCCTCCATGGTGGCCCCGGGGGAAGCGGCGTTGCTGAGCTGGGATTCTCGCAACGCCGATCGTGTTCTGATCGATCACAACATTGGAGCCGTGGAAACCAGGGGGCGGATCAAGCTATTCCCGGAAATCACGACCGTCTACCGAGTCACTGCCATCGGGCCGGGAGGCCGGCTCGACCGGGACGCAACGGTCGAGGTGCTCGTGGTGCCGCAGGGAGGCGTGGTGGTGGAAGACCTGAGTCTTCCGCTCCCGGAACGGTTTGCCACCTTCGTGAAACCGGTCTTCTTCGAGTTCGACAGCGCCGCCTTGAACGAAGAGGCGCAGATCACCTTGGACGGCAATGTTCGCTGGCTGGAACGCTTCGACAACCGGAGGTTGAGAATCCTCATCGAAGGCCACTGCGATTCACGAGGGACTGAGGAGTACAACCTGGCCCTGGGAGAGCGGCGCGCCCGGGCGGTCCGTTCCTACCTGCTGCTTCATGGATTGGCCGCGTCCCGCATCACCACACTCTCTCTGGGGGAGGAAAGGCCTTTCGCCCTGGGAGATTCCGAGTCCGACCACGCCTTGAACCGCCGCGCCCACTTCGTGCTGTTCGAGGACGGCGCCAACGGAGGTTGACGTTGAAGACCTCCACTGGCTCCACTCAGACGAGAGGCTAAGATGCCGATCCGTTCAATCCTCAGGAAGCGGCAGGCGCCGGAGGCGGCCGGAAGACGAAACGCCCCCGCATCATTGCGGCGCCTTCTGCTTCTTCCCCTGCTGTTCGCGGCAGCCTGCCAGTCCAATCCCGAGCTGGGCAAGGATCCCGCAGAGTTGTCCGGCGTCCTCCGGCAAGGTGATCCCGATTTTCAGTGGTACGCCAAGTACGTCACCCTGGAATCGCAGAGCATCAAGATGGCCAAGAATTTTGCGGGCAACCGCATGGTCATCTTCACCGGAGTGATCGAAAACGGCGGCGAGAAAGATCTGGACGTCGTCGAGGTGGAGCTGGTGTTGTTCAATTTCGACGAGCCCATACACCGAGAAGTGCGCGTCCCCATCTCGCCCACCTCGCACTACACCCCGCCAGTGCCGCCCTTGAGCAGCCGCGCATTCACGCTGTACATGGACGAGTTCCCGCCGCAGTGGCAGGCCTCCAGCGCCGAGATAGCGATTCACGGTTTTCGCTTCAAGGACCAATCCTCGAAACGGTAGGCCGTTCCCGCTGGAAGGGGACGGAGAGGGAGGCGGAAGCTCGAGCAGCCGGCTGCCGACCACGGCTCTCTGTCCTCGGCGAGCCGCCCGGCGGTGGACGCGCGTGTTCAGGGGGCGCCTCCCCTTGCCACTTCCTGGTCGGCCACCTTGATGACCACCACTGTGATGTCGTCCCGCTGTTCCTGACCGTCCATCCACCGTGTGACTTCGCTGATGACCAGGTCTCGAATGTCGTCGGCAGTCAGGAAGTAGTTGCTGTTCAACAGATCTTCCAGACGTTCTTCTTCGAACTGTTCCCCTTCCGGATTCTCCGCCTCCACCACACCGTCGGTATAGAAGACGAGCAGATCGCCGGGACTCAAGCTCAGCGTTTCTTCTTCATAGACCGAATCTTCGAAGAGCCCGGCCACCATCCCGCCGCTGGTGAGCTTGCTGATCCTTCCGGAAGAGATCAGCAGAGGGGGATTGTGTCCGGCGTTGCAGTAACGCAGTGTCATGTCGGTCGTGTCGATCCGGGCCAGCACGAGCGTTGCGAACCGGTCCGGCGCCGTGTGCAAATAGAGCTGCCGGTTGATGGCGGCCACGACGTCCGCCATGGGGCGCTCGCCATTTTGCCGGGCCGTCTGGTAAGCGACGTGAATGCGGATCGTCGACTGCAAGTTGGCCATCAGCAGGGCGGCTGAGATGCCTTTGCCACTGATATCGGCAACGATCACATCGATCAGATCTTTTCCCCAGGGGATGAAGTCGTAGTAGTCTCCGCTGACCCGGCGGGCGGGCAGGCAGCTGCCGGCCAGTTCCATCTGCGCTACGCTGGGCAACTCTCTTGGGAATAGGTGGGTCTGCACTTCGCGAGCGATCTCGATCTCTCTTTCCAGTCTCTCTTTGTCCGACAACTGGCTCATCAACTGAACCACGCTCTCAGACATCCGATTGAAGGCGGAAGCCATCGAACCCAGTTGATCGCGGTCTCCAGCCGGGATTCGGAAATCGAAATTGCCCGACTGGATCTGCTGGGTGCCGGCATAGATGTTCTGAATCGATCGTGTGATGTTTCGGACGATTGCGACTCCAATCAGCAGCGAGATCACCTCCACCAGCACGAACACCAGGGCCAGGGCCCCCAATACCACGGGGATCCAAAAGCCAAAGCCTTCACCCTGAGCGAAGAAGGTTCGGAAGAAGCTGCCCAGGTGGACGCGAATCAGCGCTCCGTGAGGCACGCTCGTGGCGTTGATGGGGTTGGCCCAGTTGGCGGGCTGCAGGACGTGCGCCCAGGTGACCTCGTAGAGCCCTCCCTGGGAACGAAAGAACTCCTGGACCTGGGAGTCGACCAGGCTCTGGCCGCGATTGGCCAACTCGAAGAGACTGAGTTCAATCGAGGTCCGGTCCAGCAAGTACTGGAGGAGCTGGTCGTCCATGGGCAGATTCAGGTAGACCAGGTAGTCACGCCCCCGCTCTCGCACGGGCAGTACGCTCCTGAAGTAGAGCTGGCGGGAAGCGGTGGCCAGTCCGTGAAACCCGTCTCGAACCCAATACGGCATGGTCGGCTCCGAGACGGCGTCATCGGGTGGGGCCGGCTCCTGCCAAATCGTCTCGAAGGAGACTTCGTCCCGGCGGCTGACCCGACGAAGCAGCTGGAAACGGGTCCGCTCCAGATGAGGCCGCAGCTCGAGCAAGGCCTGCCGTTCCTGGCGAAGCAGCTCCTCCAGGCGCGCCTCCCCGCGTTCATCGGACTGATAGTAGCGAAGAACCACCTTTTCGCCCGAACTGTGCAACTCCTGCTCCAGGTGTTCGAATTCGTTCTGCAGCACCACTACGCTGAGCTGCCGAAAGACGAAGGTCATCGATACCCAGGCGATCGCTGCCAGGATCAACACCGGAATCAACCCCACGAAGGTGTAGGAGATGAAGATCCGGGTGCTCACTTTCCAGAGCAACCTGCGCTTGAGCCAGCGCAACAGCCGCCACCCGTAATAGAAGGATGAGATCAGCAGACCGATGAAGCCGGCGCCCTGCAGGATAGCGAACAGATTGCCGGGGGCAAAAACGGCGATGATCGAGCCGACGATGAAGATCACGGCTACTATGGTGGTGAATCTCGCCATCTGAAAACGCCCTCGTAGATCACCCGTGACTGGTGGCTCGAGCCGCGGATTGGCCGAAAAACTTCCCTATTATAGAATCCGCTCGACACCTGTGCCATGAAGAGGGAAACTCGAAGCTCCGCCATACTGCTCCTGTTGGACGGCCTGGGAATAGGCCGGCGCGAGCCGAGCCAGAACCCCCTGGCAGCCTTTCAGCCTCGTGTCCTCAGGATTTTCGAGGATGGATTGGGACCCTTTCCGCGCCACGGTCGAGCCTTCCGGACCGAGGTCGGCCTGGGAGTGCCCGGGCGGCCTCAGAGCGCGACCAACCACACGGCGCTTCTCACCGGAGTCAACGCGCCGCAGCTGCTGGGGCGCCACCTCACCGGCTATCCCAATCGCCGCCTGCGTGAGCTGCTGGCCGAGAAATCCTTGTTTCGCCGGATGAAGGAGCGCGGGCTGGGCCCGGCGTTCGCCAACGCCTACCGGGACGAATTCTTCACCCAGCGTCCCCGTTGGGTCTCGGCCACCACCGTGATGTGCGAGACGAGCGGTACGCCCTTCTTCCGAATGCCCGACCTGATTGCCGGGCGCACACTCTCCTTCGACTTCACCAACCGGCTTCTGCGAGAGCGCGGCTACCAGGTGCCGGAACGAACGCCGGCCCAAGCTGCCCAGATCCTGGTCGAGTTGACCCGGGAGCACGATCTGGTGCTGTACGAGTATTTCCTGACTGATCTGGCCGGACACCGCGGCAAGTTCGCAGAGGCCGTTCGCGTGCTCCGAGCGCTCGACACCTTTCTGGCCGAACTGGTCGAGCGCCTGCCCCCGGAAACTTCGCTCATCGTCACCAGCGACCACGGCAACATCGAAGACATGTCTCACGGGCGGCACACCGAGAACGAAGTGGCGACCATGTGCTGGGGGAGTTTCCTTCCCGACGTGGATGGTGAAAGCTTCAGCCTCACAGCGCTCTGTCCTCTCCTGGTGGGCCACTTCCGCGAGCACCGATGACGGTCTGCGGAACGGGCGGGATGGGGCAGGTGAGCCGGGGGGTGGCCCAGGGCGGACTGCCCGGAGCCTCTGCTGCTGACTCGAGTCCATCGCGGCCACTCTCGAACGGATGCAAGTATTTTGGGGAGACCGTGCGAAGAACCAGCGGCAACCGAGTTCTGTCGCCGTCAAGCTTTCGGAAAGGCGGTTGGCTGGGAGATGTCGGGGAGGCTCGAACGGACGAACATCGTCACTGGAGGCAGCTGTGAATCGGCGATGCCCGGTCTTCCCTGCAGAGGGTTCGAGTACATCGAGTGCAAGAAGTGATCCGACAGTCTGAGAGCGCGTGGCGGATCGGCAGTTGCTGCGACTGACGCGAAGAGGTGCTCGCAGCTCGGCCGCGGAGGCCCGAATCTCCAATCTCTCGTCAGGTCCACCGAAACCAAACCGATAGCGCCTCGCTGGACGAGCCGCCTGGCCTCACTGCAGCGTCACCAGATCCGACACCAGCCCTCTCCCCAACGCCTCCTCTGACGGAATCGGGGCTCGAAAGACCCGGGTCCACACCTCGGGCCGTTCCATGCAGGCGTAGACCTTCGTCTGATTCCCGGAGCACTCCCGAATCCGCCCCAGCAGATGCTGATAGAGCCGCGTCCGGATGGGC
>JBFKLX010000182.1:0-11347 GCA_041630155.1 Acidobacteriota bacterium | reverse complement strand
TCGATCTTGACGGGCCGCTACCCCGACCAGCATGGTGCGGGCAAGCTGCACCCCACGGCCCAGATCCCGATTCCGGGCGCCCTGAACTCGAAGCTGCCGACTTTGAGTGAGCGTCTGGAACAGGGTGGCTGGCACACTGCCGCTATCGTCAACAATCCCTTTCTTCATGAGAGGTTCGGGTTGAACCGGGGTTTTCAGCGCTACGATTACTCGCCGGCCGACAACGTCGAGCTCCGCCGCGCCGACGCCAGCGTCGATCTGATGCTGGAATGGCTGGAGGAATTCCAGAGCCCCTTCTTCGTGATGCTTCATCTGTTCGACCCCCACCTCGGCTACGATCCGCCGGCCCCCGTGCGAGGACGCTTCACTGGAGAGTCTCTGGAAGGGTATCCAGTGGCCGACCTGCAGGGAATTCGCAGCCGGGCCGCCGAGATTTCCAGCGGGGAACGCCAGTTCATCGAAGCCGCCTATGATGAGGAGATCGTGTTCGTAGACGAGCAGCTGGGCCGGCTCTTCAGCGCTTTGGACGAGCGGGGTCTGGATTCTCGGCTGCTGGTGATCCTGACTTCGGATCACGGTGAGGAGTTCTTCGAACACGGCAGCTTCGAGCACGGTCACAGCCTGCACCAGGAAGTCGTGAAGGTGCCGCTGCTGATTCGAGGGCCGGGAATCGCGGCGGGAACCAGTCCCGAGCCGGTCAGCCTGGTTGACCTCGCCCCCACCATTCTGGAGGCCCTCTCCCTGCCGTCTCTCCCCGATACCGAAGGCATTTCGCTGTGGCCCTTGCTCACAGAGGGGACTGCGCCCGAAGCCAGGTCGCTCCGGGCGGAAGGCGCTCTTTGGGGACCACCCCGGGGATCGACGCTGGAGTACCCGTTTCGCCTTCTCCTCGAGCCCGAACTGGGCCGCGTCCAGCTGTTCAACCTGGAACAGGACCCTCGTGAAACCCAGGACCTGTCGGCAGTGCAGGCCGAGAGACTCGCCTTTCTGCTGCAAAAGTGGGAGGCTCGCAGCCAGTCCGCGTCACCGGACTGGGTCTTGCCGGACCTCGATCGGGACACACTGGAGCGGCTGCGCTCTCTAGGTTACGTCCGTTGAACGCGGGGCCCCGCCGCCGCTCGAACTGGCAAAACCGTGGTCCAGCAACCGAACGGCATAGACCTGCCCGCAGTAAATCCCACGCAGCAAGGCGGCCAGGCTGCCGTGCTGCTCCGGTTTCGGGGGCATTCCCTGCAGGGCGGCCGATTGAGCGCCCAGGTGGGGCCAATCCGGGTCGCCTCCGTCGGGTGGGGCCGTCAACTCCTGCTCGATCCGGCTCACCGACGTGGCCAGCCGTTCCACGTTCTGGCCGAGCTTCGACAGCTGGAGGACCGTCATGAGAAAACCCACCAGCACTACGATGATCAAGAGCCCAGTCGAAAGCATTGTCCCTTCCTTCCTTTGCTCGAATGTCTGGTCTGGAGTGATTCAGCGAACGGACTCCGGTCGACCCCCCAGACGGCGAATCGATCGTTCCGCCTCCCCGCGCCGGGGGAAGGCCGGGTCCGCCTGCCGATAAACCTCGAGCGCCTGCTGGTAGTGCTGCAGGGCTGCGGCCTGGTCTCCCTCGAGCTCCAGGAGCCGGGCCAGCTTCAGATGTGCCGAGGGAAATCGCGGATTGATCCGCAAAGCCTCACGGTAACTGTCCAGGGCGTCATCGCGCCGGCCTGCCTGCTGTTGGGCCTCGCCCAGGCCAATCAGAAACAGGGGCCGATCGCTGGGACCCAACTCCAGGGCGCGTTGCAGGGAAGCCACGGCCAAGTCGGGCCGATTCGAAGCCAGCTGGAGACGGGCCGCCAGGTCGTGGCGATATTCTGCAAACCGGGACGACAAGGAGTGTTCGAACCAGTCATCCAGCGCGGCCAGAGCAGCCCGGGCCGCGGTGTTGTCCCCGGCCGCCAGCTCGATGAGTCCCTGCAGCCATCGTCCTTTCACCATCTGGGGGTCCTGTCGAAGCGCCGCTTCGACTGCGTTTCGAGCCGCCTCCAAGCGGCCCATTTCCCAGTGAAACCAGGCCATGCTCCAACGCCCTTCCTTTTCCTGTTTTTCACCCGTGGCCTGAACCAGGTAACGGTCGAAGTAATCTCGAGCGGATTCGATCCGCCCCAGTAACAGGTCCAGCTCCCCGAGATTCCGCAAACTGTGCGAAAAATTGGGCCGCAGCGCCAACGCCTGCTCGAATTCCGACCGTGCCTGCTGGTACTCGCCCCGCAGCATCAGCAGGAATCCGAGGCTATCGTGGGCCGACGCGTCCATGGGACTCTGCTCGACGAAGCGACGGCAGGCGCGGGAGGCCTCCGGATAGCGGCCGGCCGAGAGATACGCGAAACAGAGGTAGCCCCCCACTCGCGGTTCGGCTCCCTTGCTCAGGGCCTGACGATATTCCCGAATGGCGGCCTCGTAGTCACGCCGGTGAGTCGCAAAGTGCCATCCGAGGCGAAAGGGCCAGGCCGGTTCGTCGGGCTGGAGGAGCCGAAGCTCCTCCAGATTTTCGGCGTAATCGTTCCATTCTTGCTGGATCTGCGCCTGACGCAACAGTACGGTCAGCTGGTCGGATCGCGGAACCCGACCCAGCAGCCGCACCGCGTTGTCCAAGGCTGCCAAGGCCAGGCCTCGTTCGCCCAGGTTGTCGTAGAGATTGGCCAGCAGGTCCCACGCATGCAGGAAATCCGGATCCTCTTCCACGGCCTGGCGGCAATGGGAGAGAGCTTCCTGGTAGCCTCGCCCATGCAGCATTTCCCGGCACTGGACGTAGGCCCGGTAGGCATCCTTCGAATCCGTCTTGAGGCGGGCCACTCCTTCCTTGACCTCAGGGGACTCTTCGCTTTCGATTTCCAGGGCGCGGCGGATCTCCCGAGAAAGGGACCCCACGATTTCGAACACGTCGTCGGCACCGCCCCCGGAGACCTTTTGGGATTTCAGGACGCTGTCGGACTCCAGGTCGTTCACCTGCGAGATGACAGTCAGTCGGCCCTCGTCCAGGAACACGCTGCCGCCGATCACGAAACGGACTTTGGCGCGCTCGGCCAGTACCCTCAAGCGGGCCTTCTCGTTCAGCCCGGGCCCTGGGGTCTCGGTGAGCAGTTCGAGCATCCGGTCCATGCTGCGCACCTGCAGATAGTTCGACTGGCTGAGGCTGTAGACCAGTTGATCAGGGATACCCTGGCGGAGCCAGTCCAGTTCCGGGTCACGGGTGAAGTTTTCGAAATAGACCACCGCAATCGGGATCTTTCCCAGTTCTCCCCCGTGCGGGGCCAGCCACTGCCAGGCCAGCGCTCCTGCCAGCAAGAGGGGCAACAGCCAGAGCAAGGCTCTCCAGGTTGGACGCCGGCTCACCCCCTTCATCCACTCCGAGGGTCCTTCTGAAAACGTGCCCGACGCGATCAGCAGGGACCGGTCCAATGCCTGCTCCATCTCACCGACCGTCTGGAACCGGCCGCGGGGGCGGGGAGCCAGGGCGCGCTCGACCACCTGCACGAAAGAGCTCGGCAGGTCGGGCCGAACATCCCGCAACAGCAGGTGATCGTCGACCTCGTGTCGCTGCGACAGATCGGTCAGGTCACTCCCGGAAACGGGATACTTCCCGCTCACGAGATAGAAAAGAAGAACTCCGATGGCATAGATGTCCGACCGGACCGTCGCAGCTTGGCCTCGCAGCAGCTCCGGAGCCATGTACAGGGGCGTTCCCGAGAGGGCCGGACGCTGAGGGGAATCGACGGCGGGCGGCTTACCGCCCAACCCGAAGTCCATCAGGACGATCCGGCCCCCCCGCTCACGCATGACGTTCTGAGCTTTGATGTCCCGGTGCAGAAGCCCCTCGCGGTGCACGGCAGCCACGGCCCGACAGATATCGATCCCGATGCCCGCCGCTTCACGAGCCCCCAGGGGGCCCTGGTCCTCGACGATTTCCGCCAGCGTGCGCCCCCGGATCAGCTCCATCCAGACCCCGACGGACCGATCCTGTTCCGCTGCGCCGTGGACGGTGGCCACGTTGGGATGTTTGAGCCGGGCCAGAATCCGGCCTTCTCTCAAGATGGCATCTTTGCGGCGAAACGCCGAGACATCGTCGCTCCGCATCAGCTTGAGGGCGACCTCTCGCTGCAGGCGGGGATCCCACGCCAGGTAAACATCCCCGAAACTGCCGGAGCCGATTCTTTGCAGGATATCCAGCTCCGCCCAGGAAGAAGGTTCATCCAACCGGAGGGGCTGGCCGACTGCACCTTGCCGGCGGTGAAAACTCGCCAGAGATTCCAGCGTCTTGAGCTCATCCAGCAGTTGTTGCTCTTCCAGGGAGGAGCCGGGTTTCTCGTTCCAGTCGATTCTCTGGCCATCCGAAACGCGCGAGGCCAGCTCAAGCAGTCGAGCCTCTTCGTCTCTCATCGGCCATCCCTTTGACGAGGCGGATCAATGCTCGGCTCACCGCCATCCTGGCTGCATCCGGAGAGGGTTTCCCTAGCAGCTCAGCCACTTCCGCATAGCTCAAACCCAGTTCGATCCGTGCCGCCACCGCCTCCTGGTCGTGGGGGCGAAGCCTGGAAAAAGCAGACTCGAAACGCTCGACCGCCTCGCTTCCGATGGCCAGTTCCAGGGGTGAAGGCTGCCGCGAAGGCCCCTCTTCCAACGTGTGAGATGCAGGTGTCCTCTGGCAGCGTCGAACCTCATCGATGATCCGATTGCGCAGAGCCCGCAGGAGGTAGGATTTCACAGCACCCTCACCCCGGTACTCGATCCCTTCCAGCCGCGTCAGTGCCGAGATCAGAGTCTCCTGGACGATGTCTTGAGTATCCAGGAGACCTCGTGCCTGGCGGGGTAGCCGTCCGTGAGCATAGCGCAGCAACAGGGGCAGATAGCGTCGGCAAAGGTCCTCGCGGGCCCTCTCGTCCCCGGCTTGCGCCGACCTCAGCAGTTCAAGAGATGTTTGCTCGTCGAATGGGAGACCCGCCGTCATTTGTCCACACTCCGGGGTCGATCGAGCCGACCGCGGCTCTCGATGGATGTGCACACCCGTCCTCGAGCGGCCTCGCCTCAGACCCACCGCAAAACGGCCAAGCCTTCGGATCGGCTCCGCCCGCCCTCAGACCAGCGGGCACTCCCCGAACCACCCGCACCAACTCGCGTCAGTGAAGTGCTCCCAAAAAATGTCTGTGCCTGGTCAAAATAATACGACAAGCGGGCTCGCGGCGCAAAGGTTGGCAATCGAGGGAAATCGCTTGAGACTCTCTGGCGCCTTCGACTATCCTCGAGGAGTAGCATGCAGCCACCGCCAAAACGCCAGCTCGAATTGTTCGACATTCAGCACCTGGGAGACCGAGAAGCGATGGCGGCGGAGATCCAGGAAGATCTGCTGGGGCTGGCGCGCCGACTTCCTTCCAGTCTCTATCTGGGAACCTCTTCCTGGTCCTTCCCGGGATGGTCGGGGCTCGTCTACAACCGGCGCTACCCTCAGGCCATTCTGGCCAAAGAAGGCCTGCGCGCCTACGCCCGACACCCGCTCCTGAAGGCAGTCTGCATCGATCGTTCCTTCTACGCCCCGCTGTTGGAGGAAGACTTCCAGGGGTACGCCCGGCAGGTCCCACGGCATTTTCGATTCGTGGTCAAGGCCGCAGGAGAATGTGTAACCCCAGTCTCACGCCAAACAGGCGCTCCCAATCCCCACTATCTGGACTCCGGCTACGCCGCTGAAAGACTCGTGGTTCCCATGCTGGAAGGCCTGGGGGAAAAAGCCGCGATTCTGCTCTTTCAGTTTCCTCCGCTGGCCCCCGGGCAGGAGAGGGCCGAAGATTTTCTGCCTCGCCTGGGACAATTCCTGAAGCAGCTGCCGGCGGGGCTGAACCACTTCGTCGAGCTGCGGACGCCCTCCCTCTTGAACCGGGATTACTTTCAGCTCCTCCGGGACAGCCAGGCCGGTCACTGTTTCAACGTGCACCCGAGCAGCCTTCGCCTGGACCGCCAGATCGAGCTGGCGAGACCCGGTACGGGCCCGCTGCTGGTCCGGTGGATGTTGCACCCCGGACTCACATACGAAGAAGCCCGTCAACGCTACGCACCCTTCGACCGCCTGCTCGATGCCCAGCCCGCCACCCGCAACAGGATCGCCGAATTGTGCCGCCAGACCCTGGCGAGCGGTCATCCCGCCTTCGTCATCGCCAACAACAAAGCCGAAGGGTCCGCTCCGCTCACCCTCTTCGAATTGGCTCACCTGCTGGCTCAAAACTGAGACCTGGCGCTCATGACAGACCCCTCGAAAATCCGCCAACCGGACCTGCCGACCAGCCGCTTGGTGCTGCGCCCCTTCGTTTCGGAGGACGCCTCGGAAGTTCAGCGGCTGGCCGGCGAACGCGAGATCGCCGCCAACACCCTGCGGATTCCGCACCCTTACAGTCTGGAGATGGCGAGAGAGTGGATCGGCTCGCTCGCCGGGAGTTTCGACCATAGCGAGCAGGTGGTGTTCGCCGTCGTCCGAGCCACCGACCACCAGCTGGTGGGAGCTGTCGGCTTGGTCATCGATCCGGACAACCGTGCAGCCGAGATGGGCTACTGGATCGGTAAGCCTTACTGGAGTCAGGGCTATTGCACCGAGGCCGCTCGGAAAGTGCTGGATTATGGCTTCGAGCAGCTCGGCCTGAACCGGATCTTCGCCTCTACGTTCCGGCGAAACACCGCCTCCGCCCGCGTCCTCCAGAAACTCGGAATGGTACTGGAGGGGACCGCGCGCCAGGCGATTCTCAAATGGGGACGCTACGAGGACCTGGAGATCTACGCCATGCTGGAGGATGACTTCCGCCGGGCACGGCGACACGACGGACCCTCCTCGTCATGAATCTCGGGCCAAGCTTCCTCCCCGCAAACCAACCTCGACCAGTCATCTCTCCAGAGTCATTTCAGTACGACCGCAGGGTATCCCTGAGACTGGCGGCTGAAGTTGGAATCGGAGATGAAGTTGACCCCCTGGGCGGCAGGAAACTGTGTATGGGCCAGGATCTGGCCACTAAAAGGACCAGATACTCCAGCCGCCCTCAATAGCTCCACCACCAGCACTGTCATGGTTCCTCCCGGCGGCACGCGACCTTGCGCGTCCAGGCCTGCGCCCAGTCCCATGGCCACCAGGTTCGCACTGGCGACCGCGATGGGCTGGCCGGGATTATTGGAGGGGTAGAGCAGGAATTCGACTCCACCGGTAACCTGTTGGCTACCGAAACCGAAAAAATTGTTGGTGATGTTGGTGATCGCTATGCCAGTTTCGAACCCACCCCCGGAGACGTTGAAGGGAAACAGCAACCAGCTGGCCAGACCCGCCGTCTGTGTACGCTCCAGCGCATCGAGCTTGGCGCTGACCAGGTCCACCTTCAGCTGGACGCGCTCGATCAGGATCTTGAGGTCCCGGAGCGTGATCGGGAAATCCGGGTTGGGCGCGTGCGCCACGTGCAGCAGCAAGGCCACCAGTTGCTGAGTCCCGCTCAGGTAAAGGGAAATGATCGGGTCCTGGAGTGAGCGGTACACCGAGATCCGAGGCGGAATCTCGGTGATCACTGCCTCCATGCGGATCGGGTCCCGATTCTCGAGACGCACATCTCCCAGTTCGATTTCGACGAAAACGTCGAAAAACGAGTCGGCGGGAAAGTCCGGAAAGTCCTGCCGGGCCCGAATCTGTCCGGTGGAGCGTCGGGTGTTGCTCTCCCGGATTGTTACTGGCCCGAGTGGGCTCGAACCCGTCAGCTCCATCTGGACGATCTCGACGTCGATCACGTTGACGCCGCCCTCGGGTCTGGGGTCCTGGCGGACGACCACGAAGGGGCCCTCCGCAGAGATGTCCCCTTCCACGATGCCGTCCAACGTTAGGTCGATTCCAATCTGAGCGATCGACACCGGGAAGATGTCCTCTCCCGCGCGCGGAAAAGCGGGGAGTAAGGTTTCCCCCTTGGGTTCGGCTTGTCCCGCTGCCAGGCCACTCGCCATGATCACACAACAGACCAAAGGTAGAGCCTTCCTGATCGCCTTGCGCATCTTGCACCTCCTTGAGAATCGTTTGTCGAGGTTCGGAGAAGGGTCGAAATCGGAGGTCCAGCGACGATGAGCGAAGCAACAATGCCTACCGAAAGAACGAGTCGATTGAAGGTGCGGACTCTCGGAGACGGTCCCCCTGACCGTGCGCTCCCGCCGGAAATGCGACCCACCTCGGTGCGTTCGCGAATTCTTGTTCGACATGGTAGGCCAAGGGCCACCAAGCGTCAAGGGATCAACGGCAGGGAAGCCGGTGTCACGACCGGCTCAGGACTCGAAGTCGTCACACCAGCGGTAGGCGTCGATCACGGCCTGCTCGCCGTCCCTGCCGGGCCGGGAGTTGCCGTGCTCCATTCCCAGAATGCCCTGATAGCCGCGCGAGTGGATGGCTCGGAAAACGTTGCGGTAGTTGATCTCGCCGGTCGTGGGTTCCTTGCGGCCGGGATTGTCTCCGATCTGAAAGTAGGCGATTTCGTTCCAGGACCGCTCCAGGTTGGGAATCAGGTTCCCTTCCGTGATCTGCTGGTGGTAGATGTCGAAGAGAATCTTGCAGGACGGGCTGCCTACCGACCGGCACAGCAGGTAGGCCTGCGGAATCTTGGTCAGAAAGAGCCCGGGGTGGTCGCGCCAGGGATTGAGCGGCTCGAGCACCATCGCCAGCCCATGGGGTTCCAGGAGCTCACAACAGCGCTTCAGATTCTCGATGACGTGGGTCGTCTGATAGTCCCACTCCAGTCCTGGATCGAAGCGTCCCGGGACTACTGTGCACCAACGCGCTCGAACCCGCTTGGCCACTTCGATCGAGTCCCGAACCTCTCCGAGCAGCCGTTCCCGGGCGTCTTGGCGGGCAGAGGCAAAAGTGACGTTCTGAAAGTCGGCCGCGGCCACGAAGACGCCCATCTGCATGCCCAAGCGTTGCAGTTCGCGGCCGATCTGCTCCTGCATTTGTGCCGGGCGCGACTTCATGCGGTTGTCCTCGATTGCCCGGAAGCCCTGATCGGCCATGAACTTCAACTGGTCGAGCAGATCGGGACCGGCGTGATGCTGGAACATCCCGAAATGGGGAGCGTAGTTGAGCCTGAAGGGTCGAGTAGTGGAACCCTGAGGGGCGGTCCGGGCTGGAGCCGCGAGAGAACGGCCCAGCGCTCCCGCCCCCGCAGCGATTCCGCCAGCCAGGAATCGTCGACGGTACATCTCGATCGGTCCCTTCTGCAGCTTTCGTCCAGACCCTGCGAACGACATCGGGGCAAACAGGGCTCTCCCCGAAGCGCGACACAGGCGGGACTACCTCTGCTGCACTTCACACGCTTCCCGCCCCCGGCTAGGCTCCCGGGAGGGGGATCGTCGCCTTCACGTTCACCGGCCCCATTGCATACTCAGTGGGTCCCAAGCGCATCTCGGACTCCATCAGCTCGTCCCAATGCACCTCCCGCCCTGAATAGGCGGAGTTGCGTCCCATGATGGCGACCAGAGTGGAGGTCGCGGTGTTGACGGTTTCGTTGATGCGCTGGCCCCCACGAATCACCGTCACCAGGTCGACGTGTTCCTGCACGTAGGGCGAGTTGTCGTCCGGCGCCGGAGCTCCCTCTTTCTCCTCGCCGTAGCGCCAGGCGACCTGGCCCGAGGAGTCGTAGATGGTATTCGCACAGTTGCTCGAGCCGCGGGTGCCGACCACGAATTCGGAGACGTTGTTGACGCAACCATCGACCTGGCGGCACATGCTCTGCACGTGCAGCCCGTTCTCCAATTCGTAGTCCACTGCGAAGTAGTCGTACTGGTCTCCGGTGACGCGGCGGGCTCGGCCGCCGCAGCCGACGGCCTTGACGGGATGGGACTGGGTGAACCAGTTGATCACGTCGAGGTTGTGCACGTGCTGCTCGACGATATGATCGCCCGACAGCCACTGCCAGTTCACCCAGTCACGGATCATGAACTCCATGTCCGACCATCGGGGTTCACGTTCGCGGTACCAGAGCTGCCCCTGATTCCAGTAGCAGCGGGCCGCCACGATGTCACCGATGGCGCCGTCCGCGATCCGGTTGTAGGTCTCGATATAGGAGCGTTGATGGCGCCGCTGCGTCCCGGTCACCACGTTGAGCCCCATCTCGTCGGCCAATCGGCCGGTCTCCAGGATGGATCGGATCCCCATGGGGTCGACTGCCAGCGGCTTTTCCATGAAGACGTGCTTCCCCGCCTCGATGGCCGCCCGAAAGTGCTCGGGGCGGAAATGCGGCGGGGTGGCCAGCAACACGATGTCCACGCCCGCGTCGATCACCTGCCGATACGCGTCGAAGCCAACGAACACTTTTTCATCGGGCAATTCGACACCCGTCCGCTCCAGCACCTGCTGCCGGCAATCGGTGATCCGGTCCGGAAAGACATCAGCCAGGGCCGTCAACTCGAGGCTGGGGCCCGCGCGGAGAAAGTCGATGGCCGCTCCCGTGCCTCGTCCTCCGCAACCCACCAGTCCGGCCTTGAGCAGGCCGCCTTCGGGGGCCTGCTTGGGGCCTGGCGTCAGTTTGACAGCCCGGGACTGGACGTCTCCCTCACTTCCCCCGCTTCCGGCGCAGGCCGCCAAGGCAGCCCCCGCCAGTGCAGCGGTCCCCAGGAACGCTCTCCGGTCCCACTGCTGACTGCTCTCATTCACATCGTCTCGATCTTCATCCTCTCGCATCACTGTCCCTCCTGATCGGCTTCACTGGCGGTTGACCGGTAGGGCCGAACCACCCGGAAGCCCACTTCATTGCTGTCGGAATACCACCACACGCTTTTGGGCGTCTGGGGGTCGGTCTCCAGCCAGGCCCAGTGGCGTGTGTGGTCGCGAGCCGCCGAGCGCAACGCCGCGGGGCGACTGCGAAACGACCCGCCACGCACGACGTGCTCCTCTCCGGTCTCCGGTCCTCGCGGATCGCGAATCACCCCGGCGGCATCATGGGAAAGACCCTCGGCATCATAGAAGTCGAGGCAGAATTCCTTGACGTTTCCCAGTAGGTCATAGAGCCCCCAGGGATTGGGCTGAAGACTGCCGACCGGATGAGTCCGATCCCGGCTGTTGGCTCGATTCCAGGCATACCGGGCTAGTTCCTCTTCCGAGACACCCCCTCCGAACCAGCGCGCCCACCAGCCCTCCTCCGGCGAGAAGAAATAGGCTCCGGCATTGCCGGCGCGGCAGGCGTACTCCCACTCCGCCTCGGTGGGAAGCCGGTAGTGCCGGCCGGTGACTTCACTCAGCCACTGGCAATACTTGGTGGCGGCATAGTGAGTCATGGTGATGGCGGGTCGCTTCCCCTTCCCCCAGCCCTGATCC
>JBFKLX010000181.1:0-11555 GCA_041630155.1 Acidobacteriota bacterium | reverse complement strand
CTTGAGGGAGCCCTTGCTCGAAGCCCACTCGAGGGGCCGCCGAGGTGCCCCCGAACGCTACCGAAGGGTGGCCGGCTGACCGGGTGGCAGAGGCGGTTCAAGGGGTGTGGTCGTCTGCCCGGGAATCCTTTGCCGTCTGTAGTGAGCGAAGGAGCCGGGCGGATTCCTCGCGGACCAGGCGGTCGCGCACGGTCTCCTTCTCCTGGGGGTCCATCGGCTGGGGCTGCCTCCAGGCCTTCCTGCGGTCCACCGATCGGCCGATCAGATAGCCGCCGATTGCTCCCGCTGCGGGCAGCCCGAATATCCCGGCGGCCAAGGTCGAACCCGAGTGGAGGTCTTCGTCCAGAATCGCTCCGGCCACCACCAGTCCTCCCACACCACCGGCAACGGCGCCCACGACCCGCCAGGTTCTGCCCGGTTTGCGGCGCGGCTGGCCGAGGTCCTCGGACCAGGCGGACGCCGGCGCCAATGCGGCCACCAGAAGCGGGATCAAGAAAATGCGCGCAGATTTCATCATCGGATCTTCCTCCTTTGCACGTCCCCTTTTCCCTGGTTGCCTGAGGCAAGGGTGGTGCCAAGACAGCCGGGAGGGGCTGTAACGACCGACAGATCAAGGCTCTACGGCGCTGGCGGCTTCCACGGAGGGGGGCGGCAATGCCAGGGAGAGACGACACTGGTGAAAGAAAACCCGGCATCCGGATGGGTCCAAAGGCGAGGGCCGCGAACCGACGGGAACGATCGGGGCGCGGGTGGAGCCGATGTCCCGCTCGGGCCTCAGTCCCGCAGGCTGATCACCGGCCATCCCCGGCTTCTGGCGTGTTCCTCGAGGCGGGGGTCGGGATCCACGGCGACGGCGTGGTCGGACCACTCCAGCAGCGGGATGTCATTGGCGCTGTCACTGTAGCACCAGGTCTCGTCGGGGCGGGCGGCCTGCGTCTCGAGCCAGTGCTCGAGGTGTTGGATCTTGCCCTCCCGGAAGCAGGGGACGCCGAGCAGGCGGCCCGTGTAGCGGCCGTCGACCCGCTCCACCTCGGTGGCCAGGAGGGCGTCGACGGCCAGCTCGGCGGCAATCGGGGTAGTAGTGAAGCGGTTGGTGGCGGTGATGATCACGGTGCGGTGCCCTTGCCGGCGATGTGCCGCGACCAGCGCGCGCGCGCCGTCCGTGATCACGGGCAGGATTTTCTCCCGAAAGTAGTGGCTTCTCCAGGCTTCCAGTCTTTCCGGGTCGTGCATCCGGAGCGGGCGCAGCTGGAAATCGAGGAAGCCCTGGATGTCGAGCTCTCCCTGCTCGTAGTCCCGGTAGAACTGATCGGAGCGTTCCCGGTCGCTCTCGGCCAGCACGCCCTGCTCGATGAGAAACTCGGTCCAGAGGACGTCGCTGTCGCCCGCCAGCAGAGTGTTGTCCAGATCGAAGAGAGCCAGCTTCATGGTTGAGAAGAGCTTACGGAGCCGACCCGCGGGCCGCAAGCCGGACTCTCGAAGGACTACCCGATTCGTTCGAACGTGAAGGTCCCCAGCGGCGCGACCGCTCCTGCGTTGAGGAAGGGTGGGCCGTTGATTTGCCGGATGGGCTGGGGTGGCTGGGTGTCCTGATCGGGAGAGGTATAGCTCTCGCCGTTGTCCGTCCCGGCGTCGTAGGGCTGCAATTCGACCGTCAGGGTGTCTACCCAATCGCCATCCTGGAACAGGGACAGACCGCGAACTCCCACGAACCAGTCCGGACTCGGTGCGATCATCGAAACCAGGGTCAGGAGGGGAAAGCGCTGGTCGATTTCGAATTCCAGCGCGACCTCTCCCGGAGACCGGAAGATACCGCCGCCCCGCATCAGAGACCCGGCCGAGCCAAGACTGATCGCGAATTGAATTTCGTCCGAGAGGGGGAACGTGCTGCCCAGCTCGGCCATCCGCTCGATGCCCACGCTGGCCAGCTCTCCGGGAGCCCAAAAGCTGGCTTGGGGGCTGTGGGTGGCGCCGACCAGGGGAGAAAAATGGGGACCCGGGGGGAAGCGGTCGGGGTGGGTCTGGGCGCTCCAGGTCGACTGGAAGCTAACGCGGTAACGAGCCGAAAAGTCAGCAGCGGGAGCATCCTCGGCTGGACTCCAGGCGGGAACGCCGGTCAGCTGGAATCGATTCCCGTCCAGCAGGCGCTGGCGCAACGCTACCAGGTACAAGGGACTCGACGACTCCAGGGCCAGCGAGCCGGTGAAGGGGGAGTCGGGAGGCAGCACCCCCGGGAAGATCTGGTCGAAGAAGCGGGCGCCCAACTCCGAGGTGAACTCCTCGGCCAAAAGCGCGCCTTCCTGATCGAGTAGCGAGAGTCTGTAGACCGGCTCGGTGCCGGCACCCGCGGGGGCGGGCTCCGAATCGACCCGCTGCCTCACGGCGATCCCCGTGTTCACCCTCTCGGCCGGCCTGCGCTCGACGGGGACGATCAGGTGAAAGGCCGCTCCCGTACCGGCCACGCCGATCGAGTCCACCAGCTCCCCGCCGGCGAAGTAGTCGTAGAAGAAGGTGGCCGCCAGGTGGTTCACCGAAGAGCCGGTGTCCGCGCCCAGTTGCAGGGAGCCGGACACTGCTTCCACCCCCTCAGGGGCCGCAAAGCGAAAACGCCGGGTCCCGCGGGGGGGAAGGGAAATGTCCAGCCGGCCGCTGCCCGTGCGCTCCTCACCGTTGACCAGCCAGCGGCGCCCCGAACCGGCGCCGAACTCGGGGAGCAGCAGATGGCCGTTCCAAGGTTGGCTGGAGGCGTTGGACAGGACGAGTACGACCTCGAAACCTCCTCCGATTGCGAATTGGGGGTAGATGACGACCGCGTCCTGAGCCTGCAGTCCAGCGCCGAAGCAGGCGCTCAGGCAAAGAAGGACCCGCCCGAGAAGAGAGCGCATGTGGAGCATGTTCTCAAACTTAGCCAATTTTCCGCTAATAGGTCAAATTGGGATCGGCCCCGGGAAGGCGAAGGCCCCCCTCTGGATGGCCGACCCGAAAGACAGTTTGCAGTCTCCAGGCCTTTGGGGTTTCCGCTTTGCCTCACACACCGGCGGCCAGGCCGCCCGAGACGTCGACACTCATCGACTCCGCCTCAGTCGCCCGATCAGCAGGCCGATCAGGCCGGCCAGAGCGATGACCACGATCTGTGAGACTTCGAATTCCCAGATGAGGAAGCGGAGTACGATCACCTGGGTGTTCTGGACGATGGCTACGACCAGCAGCAGCAGAGCAAGACCTCCGACGACCAGGCGAAGGGTCGACAGCTTTCGGGCCTTTTCACTCGTGGCTGGCGGGACGGAATTCTCGGCCATGGGGGTTTCCTCGGGCCGGCGCAGGGCGAAGCCCGCGCCGACCCTGATCCGGAATCGGGTTCAGGGCGCATTCCGAGCGGCCGTGATCCGGTCCACGAGTGTGTCGTATGCGGCGCTCTCCATGCCTTGTCCCTGAATCTGGAGGTTGTAGCCGTTCCCTTGGAAGGGTTCCAGCTTCAGGCTGTAGGGATTTTCCAACTTCACCGTCTTGATGCCGGAGTAGTCCCATTTCCGGGAATGGTCGAGATCACTGATCGACTCGAAGGCCAGGCCTTTTTCGCTGATCAGCAGGCGGCCCTGGCAGCCTCCGAAGCGATGATTGTGCCGGACCGAGTAAGTCTTGACCTCCTCGGCGGCTCGCTGGGCGGGTGGCATTGGCGCGGACTCGGCGCGCTGCTGCCACCAATCGGTCAGATCCAGGGGTTCCTTGAACTTGAACACCAGTTCGCTGCGTTGGCCCGTCCGGTCTTCGACCGGGGAGTTGGTGGCGACCTTCAGCAGAGATTCCTGCCACTCCAGGCTGCGGATCTGCAACCGGGGAATCGCGAAAGAGTTTTCCGGGCGGTCCGCATCCACGAACACGAAGTAGTCGGCCACGATCAGGACGCGTCCTTTGGCGCTTCCAAACGGAACGGCCAGTTCGGCTTCGCGAGTCTGTAATGATGCCTGACCCCAAATCATGCCGCTGAAAGCCAGCACGAGCGTTCCCAAAATCACGTTTCTCAAAGCGTTCACGTATGCCTCCAGGGAAGGTAGTGCCCTGAGCATCGAATGGTTGACGCCGGCCCATCTCGGCGTAGAGACGGCAGCCGGTTCTCGTCGGGACCCACCTTCGCCCAACTTAGATGCGTCTCTGGATCCACTTGTTTCGAAAAAGCGTTGGGAAACGCGAGTCGGCCCGAACCCCGGGCATCAGGTTTGAAAACTCGAACTCTGCGCAACGAGAATGTCGCTGCTGCCGAGGGCGCCGTGGTCGGGTGAGAATGATATAGTAAGGCCTTCGGCTAACGGAGGAGTTACTTTCGTTTCCGAAAATAGCAGGTTTCGGGTCCTGTGCGACGCGCCCCCCGAACCATGTCAGGTCCGGAAGGAAGCAGCATTAAGGGGATCGGCGCGAGTGCCGCAGGCAACCCGAAACCTGTCCAAGGGCTGGCGCCGGGCGCCGGCGGATTGTTTCGAAGTCGATGTCCTATCAGGTTCTGGCCCGCAAGTGGCGTCCAGCGCAGTTTGGGGCGGTAGCCGGCCAGCAGGCCGTGACCCGAACGCTGGAAAATGCCCTGCGCAGCGGACGCATTGCGCACGCCTTCCTCTTCACGGGAGTTCGGGGTGTGGGCAAGACCACCACGGCGCGCATTCTGGCCAAGGCGCTCAACTGCCACCAGGGAATCAACCCGGAACCCTGTGACGAGTGCGTGTCCTGCCTGGAGATTGCCCAGTCCGCCAGTTTGGACGTGCAGGAGATCGACGCGGCTTCCAACACCAGCGTCGACGATGTCCGTGAGATTCGCGCGAGTGTCCAGTACGGTACGGCTCGCGACCGCTTCAAGATTTTCATCATCGATGAAGTCCACATGCTTTCCCGCGCCGCTTTCAACGCCCTGCTCAAGACGCTGGAGGAGCCTCCGGCGCATGTGAAATTCATCCTGGCAACCACCGAGCTGCACAAGATCCCGGTCACCATCACATCGCGTTGCCAACAGTACGAGTTCCGGCCGCTCCCGTTGGCAGTGATTCGCGAACGGCTGGAGCACCTCTGCCGTGAAGAGGGTGTCGAGATTTCCGACTACGGCATCAGCGTGATCGCCGGCGTCGCCAGGGGCAGCATGCGCGACGCGCAGTCGGCGCTGGATCGGATTCTGGCCTTGTGCGGCAACCAGATCGACGATGAGGAAGTCCGCGCCGTGCTGGGCGTAATGGACGAGACGGTTCTGGCCGAACTCGTCCGGGCCGTGGCGGACCAGGATCGAGCCCGTCTGGTGGAGCAGATGCGCAGCCTGCAGGAGACGGGTGCGGACGCCGCCAACTTCTGCGCCCGGTTTCTGCAGTTTCTCCGCAACCTGATGGTATTTCGCGTGGCCGGGTGGAATCCCCGGCTGCTGGAGCTTCCCGATTCGGAGCGGCCGGTTCTGGAAGAGCTGGGAGGGCGCTTCAGCGAACTGGATCTCATCCGCTTCTACGACCTGCTGGCCAGGGTGGCAACCGAGCTGAAGGCTCAGGCCGACCCGCTGCTGCACGTGGAGATGGCCCTGATGAAACTGGTCGAACTGGCCGGACTGCCCAGCCTGGAGTCGGTGCTGGGGCAGCTCCGTCAGGGGGCCACCCTTCCCGGTCCTTCTGAGGAAACCGAAGCACCTCCCCGGCAGCAGCGCTCAAAGCCGGCACCTCCCGCCCCTCGGCCCGTGCCGGCCCCCGGTCCGGTCGCGGAGACCGGCCAACTCGAGCCCCCGGCCGGCACGGCGGGTGATGACGTGGCTTCACGCTTCCTGGAAACGATTCAGCGGGAGCGGATGTCCCTGTATCCTCTGTTGCAGACTGCTTCCCGGATCGAGGTTCGCGACAAGGGCCTGGAAATTGTTTTTCCGGCCAGCGAGGGTTTTGCGTTTTCGATCGTGTCGCGAGGCGAAAACCAGGATCTCCTGCGGCAGGCGGTGACCGGTTTGGGTCTCGAACCCGACAAGCTGCAGGTGCGGCTGGAGGCTGCCGCCGCCACGCCCGGCGTCGAAGATCCGCTGCAGGACGAGAAGGTCCAAGTCTTTCTGAAGGAATTTCCCAGCAAGTATACCCTCGATCGGGAGGACTGATCCGTGAAAATGAAAAAGCTCCAGAGCATGATGAAACAGGCCCAGGAGATGCAGGCTCGGATGGAGGCGGAGATGCAGACCATGCGTTTCGAGGCCTCCAGCGGGGGTGGCGTGGTCAAGCTGGCCATGGATGGGTCCAAGAAAGTGCTGGAAGTATGGATCGATCCCGCCGCAGTCGATCCCGAGGACGTGGAGATCCTGCAGGAAATGCTGGTGGCCGCCTTCAATGACGCTTCCCGCCAGGTCGACGAAGCCATGAGCACGAGGCTGGGAGGCTTGACCAGCGGGTTGCTGGGCTGAAAGAGGATCGAAGATGAGCGAAGAGGTGGATCCGGTCGAACGCGTCATCGAGGAGCTGAAGCGGCTTCCGGGGATCGGGCGAAAGTCGGCCCAGCGCATCGCTTTTCACTTGATTCGCAGTCCTGCCGAGGAGTGCCGGGAGTTGGCAGCGGCGATCGTGGACGTGAAAGAGCACCTGGTGCTGTGTTCCCGATGCAACAACATCGGAGGGGGCGACCCATGCAGGATCTGCAGGGATCCCGGTCGCAGCAAACGGCAGATCTGCGTCGTCGAGGAGCCCTTCAACGTCCTCTCCATCGAGAAGACAGGCGAGTTTCGTGGGACCTACCACGTGCTCCACGGGGCCATTTCTCCCATCAACGGGATTGGGCCGGAAGATCTGAAACTGGCCAACTTGTTCGATCGGATTCGCGAAGACCAGGTCGAGGAGGTCATCGTCGCCACCAATCCGACCCACGAGGGCGAGGCTACGGCACTGTACCTGTCCAAGCTGATCAAACCCCTGGAGGTCCAGGTGTCGCGCATCGCCTTCGGCATCCCGTTCGGCAGCGAGCTGGAGTACGCCGACGAAGTCACCCTCTCCCGGGCCTTGAGCGGCCGGCGCAGCCTCTGAATCGAGCCCCAAGACATCCCATCCCCCGCCCGGAAATGGGGCGAGTCTTCGTTGCTTTTCACATGAGATTCTGGTCATGGCGGCGCCGGCTTGCCCCGGCATGGGCCCTCGACTAAGCTCGTGTCGCGTCGCCCTGAGCGGCGACACGCGTCGCACGGGGATCGGAGCGACGCATTACTTGGATTTGGGGGAGAGATGCTCATGGAGATCTTTACGGCGCAGAACCTGGCTGCCCTGCTCACACTGACCGTCCTGGAGATCGTGCTGGGGATCGACAACGTCATCTTCATCTCGATCCTGGCCTCCAAGCTGCCCCGTTCGCAGCAGGATCTGGCCCGGCGTTTGGGAATAGGGGTGGCGGTGTTGACCCGAATCCTGCTGTTGCTGATGATCAACTGGATCATCGGCTTGACTCGGCCGCTCTTCAGCCTCTTCGGACACGGCTTGTCGGGGCGCGACCTGATCCTGCTGGGCGGCGGGTTGTTTCTGATTGGCAAGAGCACGTTCGAGATTCACGAGAAGCTGGAATCGCTGGAGCACAGCCAGGAGATCGGCGCCAAGGTAAAGGCCAGCCTGGTGGCAGTAGTGCTCCAGATTGTGATCGTCGACCTGGTCTTCTCGCTGGACTCGGTGATCACGGCGGTGGGGATTTCGGGCAAGCTCAGCGTCATGATCCCTGCGATCGTGGTGGCTGCCGGCGTCATGATTCTGTTTGCCTCTGCGGTCTCCCACTTCGTCGAACGGCATCCGACGATGAAAGTGCTGGCCTTGTCGTTTCTGATTCTGATCGGATCGCTCCTGGTCGTAGAGGGTTGGGATCCCGAAGCGGTGCATGGTTATCACCTCAAGAACTACGTCTACTTCGCGATGGCCTTTTCCTTCGGGGTGGAGATGGTCAACATGAGGCTGCGCCGGAGCCCCGTTCCGGTGAGGCTGCGCAATCAGCCCACCATGAATGGCAAGAACTGAAGGCCACCAGAAGTCTCAAGAACGATCGGGGTGAGGCCGTCCCGGGCTGGTTTCCGCCTCGATCGCAGACCGAGCGGCATCGACAGCGGCATTGAAACGCTTCTCCAGGTCGGGGCTGCTCCCCCGGCAGTGCTGGACGACCTGCTGGGCCCAGTTCAGGTACTGAAGCTTGCGGCGCCGATTCCACCTTCTCGGAGGGCTCTGAATGATGGATCGGACGTTGCTGGTCTTGTCGGCCAGTTTGAGCAGCCGGGCCCTCGGTGAGGCCTGCGAGGCGCGATCGATCTGGCGCCGCTTTCGCTCCTTCTGGGGAAGGCTCTTGTCGTCGGTGACTTCCGCCACCAGGTCGGCCACCTCTGAGCCGAACTCCCGGGCCAGCTCCTCGTGGGTGGTCGCGGTGTCTTCGATCGTGTCGTGCAGGAGGCCTGCCATCAACAGGACGGGATCCTGCCCGCCGGTGGCTTCGGCCAGCAGGCGGGTCACCTCGGCCAGGTGGTTGACGTAGGGCTCGGCGGCGACCCCCTTGCGGCGCTGGTCACGGTGTTTTCGGGCTGCGAATTCCAGGGCTCGTAGAATCTGGATGAGATTTCGTGACATGGTCTACTTGGGCCGAGGCCTGAGACGATTCTATCATCCGGCCCGCAGGGAGATCCTTGGGCTGTCCGTGTTTTCCCCGGAAAGGCGGCAGCCTGGAGAGGGGAGCGATCCATCGCTGCGTGATCGGGTCATTCGGAGGCAGTCAGGTCCGAGTGGCCGGTCGAGGCCATCTCGTATCGGTTGGCCCTCCAGAACGTCCCCGCGTCATCGAAGCGAATGCCGCATTGGCGCAGTGTGGGGTACACCCGCGGCGCCACCAGCTGGCGCAGGTAAAACGGCTGCTGCACGACATAGTGGTGCAGAATGTGGGTGGCGCCGAAGTTGAAGCAGAACAGCTGCAGGGGGAGCATCCAGAGCGGCGACAGGACCTGCGTCTGCTGGTTGAGGTTCTCGACGTCCCCGTAATAATGGACGTTCGAAGATACGAGCTGCAGCGAGGCCTGGCGCAGCATGTTGGGGAACACCCAGGCGACGCAGAGCAGATCGAACACCGAGAGCAGCAGCGTGAGCAGAGGCAAGGGTCCCACCCCCAGCCCGTGGAGCGTCCAGGAGAGCCCGTGCAGCAGGATGAAGCCGGCCAGCGACGCGACGAACAGCGGGTAGAAGGGCAGCGAGGCGTAATAGAGCTGTGATCGCTTGAACCCGGGAATTTCCCGCTCCAGCTGGGGTGCGTTCAGGTAGTAGGAGGCCGTCCCGTCCAGCGTGACCAGCAGGCGCTTCCAATTCCAGGGCAGGCCGAGTCCCACCAGGCGCTCCTCCAGATCGTGCAGGCTGCCGGAGGTGCGATGGTGCAGGAAGTGAATCCGGCGCCGGAACCAGCCGTGCACGATGTTGGCGCGCAGCGCCCAGACGATCAGCAGCATGGAATTGTGAAGCAGGGGGCGATGCCGGAAATAGAGGAAATGAATCAGATCGTGTTCGATCTCGTGCAGGATCGAGGCCAGGAACGCGTTGAGCAGCAGGCAGGCCCACCAGGGGAGGGCTCCCTGCCAGTAGAGCCAGCCACTCAGGATCATGCCGGCGGCCGACACCGTCAGGAGCAAGCTTCCCAGCAGGTCGCGGCGGTTCAGCAACGGCCAGCGCTCGAGCAGTGCCGCCTCGGCCGAGCGGATCGCGCTTCGAATGCGGCGCACTTTCTCGGTTTCGCTGAAGGTGTCGGTCGTGGCGCTGCTGGCGTTCATGCGTCGTCTCGCCTGAGGATAGACCATTCCCGCGTTTGGCGGAAGGGAAAGAACGGCAGGCCGGGGCCCGGAACCTCAGACGCACGGGTGCTCGGTCGAGGCTTGCCCGGTGAGGCATACTAGGGTCATGTGGCACTGGGGTGGACAAGACCGGCTGGTCCCGGCTCTGATCTGGATGGTCGCGGCCTTCGCAGGTGTGGGCGCCGCCGCTAGCCATCAGTCCGGGGAGGAACCCCGGGTGATGGTTCCATTGCCCAACCTGGTCTTGATCGTGGCCGACGACCTCGGCTGGGGCGACCTCGGCACGCAGGGCGCCCGCTGGATCCGGACCCCGAACCTGGACGCCCTGGCCACGCGGGGCGTTCGATTCACCCAGGCCTACTCGGCGGCGCCAGTCTGCAGTCCCTCGCGAGCGGCCCTGCTGACGGGGCGCTATCCCATCAGGACCGGCATTACGCGGGTGCTGAAACCCCATTCGCTCACGGGGATCGGCAGCCAGGAGCTCACGCTGGCCGAGCTGCTGCGGCAAGCGGGCTATGCGACCGCAATCGTGGGCAAATGGCACCTCGGAGATCGTCATCCCTATCTCCCGCTGCAGCACGGCTTCGATGAGTTCTTCGGCATGCCGTACAGCAACGATATGAAGCCCCTGCTCTTCATGGAGGGGAACCGTGTTCGCAAGGGTGACATCCCAGCCGATCCCCTGTTGACCCGGCGCTACACCGAGCGGGCAGTGGACTTCATTCGCCAGCACGCCGATCGGCCGTTCTTCCTCTTTTTGAGTCACTCCATGCCGCACTATCCCATCGACGCCACGGCGAGCTGGAAGGGAAGCTCCCGGGACGGTGTCTATGGCGATGTCGTTCAGGAACTGGACTGGAGCGTCGGCGAGGTCGTTCGAGCTCTGGAAGAGACCGGGCTGGAGGGCCGCACGGCCGTCTTCTTCACGAGTGACAATGGGTCCTGGCGGCGCAGGAGCAACAGTGGGCTGCGCGGCAAGAAAGGGAGTACCTGGGAAGGAGGGATGCGAGTACCGCTGCTGGCCTGCTTTCCCGGCCTGTTCCCGGCGGGGCGCGTAATGACCGACCCGGTGATGGGTTTCGACCTGTTTCCAACTCTGCTGGCACTGGCCCAACGAGAGCCGCCCGGCGACCGGCCCATCGACGGCATCGACCTGCTGCCATGGCTGCGTCAAGGGTCGAGCGAGGCGCCTGGCGTCCGGGAGCGGGCGCTCTTCTATTATCGTGACGAGACCGTGCAAGCCGTCCGCGTGGGAGCTTGGAAGTTGCACGTGGCGCGTCACGGCTGGTGGGACCGGAGCCGGCCCATCGCCCCGGAGCTGTACGACCTGGAGTCCGACCCGGGTGAGAGCCGCGACCTGGCCGCTGAGTACCCGCAGCGAGTCCGGGCGCTCGAGAAGCGAATCGAAGCCTGGGAAGCCAGTGCCACGCAGCGCCAGTTCTGAGGCTGGCAACTCCTGAAGGCGCTGCGGCGCCCGAAGTGCGTCAGATCACTAACGCCCGACCGATTCCACCATTTCCCGGATCGCTTCCACCACTTCCCGGATCGCTTCCACGACCACGGCGGGCTCGTCGCGCTGAAGGTGATGGCTGGTCCCCTACTTCACGGGAATCCAGGTGTCGGCATTCCCTCCGGCCCCCGCTTCGAACACAACCGTGACGCGGGAACTCGAGCCGGTGCAGTGCAGAAACAGCTCGAGTTCCGGTCCCATCGCGACCCGGCGATGTCCGGAACCCTGGAGCAACTCCGGGGCAGAAATCTGGGCCGCTCCCAG
>JBFKLX010000180.1:0-11570 GCA_041630155.1 Acidobacteriota bacterium | reverse complement strand
GCGTTGCTGGTGGGAGATCGCAGCTTCGAGAGGATTCTGGCCTTTCTGATGGTGGCGATCACGCTGTGGACGCTCTGGGACCCGGCCTCCCGGCGCTCCCGTGGGCCGGTGGGTGGCCTGCCCGTCCCCCCCAGCGCCTGGCTGCTCGCGGGGGGCTTCTTCCTGGTGGGTGTCTACGGTGGCTTCGTGCAGGCCGGTGTTGGGTTCCTGGTACTGGCGATGACCTCGCTGGCCGGGCTGGACCTGGTTCGAGGCAACGCCGTCAAAGTCCTCAGCATTCTGCTCTTCACCCTGCTCGCCGTGGGGATTTTCGCCTGGCAAGGGAAAATTCAGTGGCTGCCGGGCCTCTGTCTTGCGGCCGGAAGTGCCGCTGGGGCGCAGGTGGGAGTCCATCTCACCATTCTGAAAGGCCACGCCTGGATCAAGCGGGTGGTGACGGGAACCGTGGTGGTGTTCGCAATCAAGTTGTGGTTCTCCTAGTTCGCATTTCCCTCGAGAGCTCCTGGTCCTCGCTCTTGGGTCGCCGCTGTCTTTCCAATTCCCGGCTCGAAAATTATGATATCGAGTATGGCCAAACGAAGAATCGTCGCGTCTGCATCGGTCCTGGCCCTCCTGTCGGCTCTCTGGATCGTTTCTTGTCAAAGCGGTCCGAGTCCGGAATCCGCCTCCCGGTTCGTTCAGGAGGCGGAGTCGCGTCTGCTGCCTCTGGCAGTCGCCACGGAACGCACGGGGTGGGTTCAGAGCACCTACATCAACGTGGACACGGAGGCGCTGGCGGCCGAGGCTTTGCGGAATCTGGTCGCCGCCACCGGAGAGCTGGGCAAGCAGGCCACTCGCTACGACGGCCTCGATCTTCCCGAGGACGTGGCCCGCAAGCTGAAGCTGCTGAAAGTCTCACTGCCCCTGGCCGCACCAGCCGACCCGGCCAAGCAGAAAGAATTGACCGGGATCACGACGGCAATGGAGAGCCTCTACGGGAAGGGGCAATACTGTCCCCAGGGCAAACCATGTATGGATCTGGGCCAGATGAGCACTGTGCTGGCCGAGAGCCGCGACCCTCAACAGTTGCTCGAGATCTGGCAGGGATGGCGGACGGTCTCTCCTCCCATGAAGCCGATGTATCAGCGCTTCGTCGAGCTGGCCAACGAAGGGGCCCGCGAACTGGGGTTCTCAGACCTGGGGGCGCTGTGGCGGTCCGGATACGACATGGAGCCGGCGGCCTTCGCCCAGGAGCTGGACCGGTTGTGGGAACAGGTGCGACCCTTGTACGAGGCGCTGCATTGCCACGTCCGAGCCAAGCTCGCCGAACGCTACGGGTCCGAGCTGGTGCCCACCGATGGGCCCATCCCGGCCCACTTGTTGGGCAACATGTGGAGCCAGCAGTGGGGCAACATCTATGAGCTGGTCGCCCCGCCGCACGGAGGGGAGGGTCCGGACCTGACCCGGATCCTCAGGCAACGCGGGGTCACGCCTGAGGAGATGGTGCGCTACGGCGAGCGTTTTTTCTCGTCGCTGGGCTTCGAACCGCTGCCCGACACCTTCTGGGAACGCTCCCAGTTCACCAAACCGGCCGATCGGGACGTGGTCTGCCATGCCAGCGCCTGGGACATCGACCTGGAGTCGGACATCCGCATCAAGATGTGCATCCAGATCACGGCCGAGGACTTTTCGACCATTCATCACGAACTGGGACACAACTACTACCAGCGTGCCTACTCCAGGCAACCGATTCTGTTCCGGGACAGCGCCAATGACGGGTTCCACGAAGGGATCGGCGACACCGTCGCCCTCTCGATCACCCCCGAGTATCTGCAGAAGATCGGCTTGCTGGACGAGCTGCCGGGCGAGTCCGGAGACCTGCCGTTCCTGATGCGGATGGCTCTCGACAAGATCGCCTTTCTGCCCTTCGGCCTGCTGGTCGACCAGTGGCGCTGGAAGGTCTTCTCCGGCGACGTGGCGCCTGAGAGGTACAACCAAGCCTGGTGGGAGTTGCGGGAGAAGTACCAGGGCATCCGCGCGCCCATCCAGCGCAGCGAACGGGAGTTCGATCCCGGGGCCAAGTATCACGTGCCGGCCAACACCCCGTATTCGCGCTACTTTCTGGCCCACATCCTCCAGTTTCAGTTTCACCGCGCTCTCTGCGAAATCGCCGGTGAGCAGGGGCCGCTCAACCGTTGTTCGATCTATGCCAGCCGGGAGGCGGGGCAACGCCTGAACCAGATGCTCGAGCTGGGAGTCAGCCGACCCTGGCCGGACGCCCTGGAGGCGGTCACGGGCCAGCGTGAAATGGACGCCACCGCGATTCTCGACTACTTCGCACCCTTGAAACAATGGCTGGACGAGCAGAACCAGGGGCGATCCTGCGGATGGTAGGAAAGTTTGAGACAGGGAGCGGTGTGTCCCGGTGGTTCGAAACGCCCCTTCCCGCGAGGGGGCCAGCCCTCCGGTGGTCGAGAACGCTCGGGGGCGGTCATCTGGCGGCCGGCCACATCCTTCAACTGCTCGTCCCTTGGCCGCGTGGGAGCAGGCGCGGCAGCAGCGCCCCCGTCCGGTTCCGGTACTCGCGATACCTTTTCCCGAATCGATCCTCGAGGTGGGCCTCCTCCCGGGGGATCACGATCGTCCGGAAGAGCGCCGCCACGAGGACGGTCAAGACCAGCAAGAAGAGGTTGGCGCTGATCAAGGTGAAGGAGGAGAGCAGCACGACGCCGCTGGCGTAAAGAGGATGCCGTACCCAACGGTAGGGGCCGCCGGTGACCAGTTCGTGATCGCGCTTGGTCAATACGGTTTCCGAGACGTTCTTGCCGAGAGTCGAAAGCACCCACCAGTTTCCCGCGGCACAGAAGAATCCGAGCAGCAACCCGGCCTGGCGCAGCCAATCGGGCAGAGGCAGGCGTGGCCAGCCACCCCAGTGTGGAAACGCCGAGTATCCGAGGATCACCACCAGGCCAGGCAGGACCAGGCCCAGTCGAAGGAGCTTCAGACCCGTCCTCTCCCTCGAGCGCGCGATCGTTTCCGACTCTTGGCGCGCCCTCCAGCGCAGCAGCGCCGAGATCGAAAGATTCAGCAACAACACGATCAGGAGGCCCCATCGATACTGTCCTTCGTGCATGCCGTTCTCTCGACGTTCACAGCTGCAAAGCAGCAATCAAGCCTGGGCCTGTCCCATTCTCAACGATCAGCCCGAAACAAGCCACACCCGGAAGGACGGCGCCTCCAAAGCCGCCCGGGCCGAAGGTGAACGCCGCCCAGCCAGCGGTCGATTCCGTTCAGTTCCACCCAGTCAGCTTCGCCCTCCCAGACCCGGCGCCCGTCCGGGGTGAGGGTCAAGGGTGAGGCGGAGGGACTGTCCCCCGGCACGGGGGCCTCGAATCGTCCTCCCTGCAGCGTGGCGATGAGCGGATGGGGGCCCGAGCTCAACTGCTGCAGGTAGGACCAGAAGGTCGTGTCGCCCAGGTATCGGGCCTCCTCGCAGTCCTGGGAACGCTGGAAGATCTGCACGGGCGTTGGGGCCCGCCCCTCCACCGCCTCGAGAATCTGCTGCTGCGTGCGGGAGAGGCCATGGGCGGCCGCGGGATACTCCTGCAGCAGCCGCTGCAGGGCCTGCTGCAGGAAGGGCAGCCCTCCGAGGGCGCCTTCCAGCAGCCCGATCAAGGCCTGCGGAGACTCTTGTACGAAGGCGCTCCAGACACTTCGACTCAATTCTAGGTGTTGGTCGCTAACTTTTTTTCTACGAGCGAAAAGGTCTCGCAGCCGTCCCGGTCGAGAGAGGGCTATGAACTCTGCTTCGCAGATGAGGTGGAGCCGAGGCCGGCGAATCGTCTCGAGCTCCTGAAAATAGTGCAACAGCTGGATCAATTGCAGTTGGTCGTAGAGGTCGTGTTCGAACCAGAGCAAGACTTCATCTTCCGCCCCGACGGCTCGCAGAGTGGCATCACGCTGCTGAAAATCGGCGAGAATCTCGTCGAACCGACCCCAACCCTGCTCGGCCAGGAAGCGGGCTCTGAGTTGCGAGAGAGCCTCCAGGCTGGGCCGGACGGGCACCGGCCCTTCGTGCAGCAGGTCTCGCCAGGGCAGGATCGGATGCTCGAGCCCTGCTCCTCGCAGGGTGGCCGCAGCGCTGTCTCCGTTGGTGATGATCAGCATGGAATCGATCTGAGGCCCGACTCGGCAGCCCGCGGTCCTGGAGGAGGCCGTGCTTTCCCGCGCGCGCTTTCAGAGAGGGCCTCCAGCGCGGGATTGGGGACCCGTGATCTCGACCCTCCCCTAGTTGCGGACCCGCCACTGCCGAACGGGTGCACTGAGGCGCCGCTCGTCAGCGTTGTAGATCCCGTCTTCGTCCCGGTCCAGGCCAATTCGGGCACCGCTGCCGGGCGGCACCAAGGTGGCCGTCAAGACGGCCTCTCCGGCGTTGAACCGTAGCAGGATTTCAGCCCAGGTGACCACACTCTCTCTGTTATCCCGCTGGTAGCGGGCCTGATCGCCACTCCCCTCCAGATAGAGAAAACCGTGGATGGAGCCCCGCCACAGGCCTGACAAGACCAGTTCCCCTTCGCCGCTGGCGGCTCGATCGCGAAGCAGTTCCAGGCGGGCCAGTTCGGCGGAGCCGGAGTGCCCATCCAGAGTGACTTGCTGTCCGACGGCTGGGGCCAGGCCGGTCGGAAAGGTGAGGAGAAATGCCTCCAGTTCGCGCACTTTTTGGTTCCCGCTGCGACCCGGCTGGTCGAGAAAGGTGAACACCAGAAAACGGAAAAAATCGAACAGGCTGGGGATCGACCCGTCGTGCAGAAAACCGAAGCCCCGGATCTGATTCCCCTGATGGGGTGTCGGTGTGGCCTGAAAAATGGGCAGGAGGCCAGTGTTTCGTTCCACGCGGGGAACCGCCGTTCCGAACATCCCGATTTTCTGATAGAGGTTGCGCAGGTGTGGGACCTTCATGTCCTGGGAAAGCCCTTCGAAGGACCCGAGGCCCGCAGTGCCCAGGGGGAGGGTGTGGCAGGAGGTGCAGGGGTCGCCGTCTCCGCCGATGCCCAGACGGGCCCCCGACGACTCCAGGATCTCTTTGCCGGCCTGCTGCTCCGGGGTCAGGCTGCCGTCGAGATTGCCAATCGGATTGGGGGGATAGGCCACGGTCAGGATGAAGTCGCGAAACTTCTCCATCTCTTCTGGAGGAAGCGGACTCTGCATACCGAGCAGTCCTTCGAAGGCGGGACGGAACTGCAGAAAGGCCGCCCCATCGTCGAAGGGAGCCGTCCTACCCCCATTGCGATCTCCCCGCCAGTGCATCGCCCCCGCCCCCCGCATGCCTCGCAGGCTCTGAGTAGTCATGGGCCCTTTCATGGGATGGAAATCCCTCAGCCCCGAGTCCTGGCTGGGGACCTGCTCCAAGGGGTTTTCATCGACCAGTCCGTCGGGGTCGCCCAAGTCCCATGCCAGGCTGTCCAGGTCGGCGAAGAGGTGGCAGCTGGCGCAGGCTTGATCCCCGTACGCCGAGTTGGAGGCGTCGTACAGCACGGGACGCCCTTCGCGCACCAGCGCAGGCTCGGGATTGAAGCGCAGGGGGAACCGCCGCACTTCCCTGCCGAGGTCCAGGTCGACCAGGGAGATGGTGAGGTCGAAGCGGTTCAGCACGAACGCCTGGCGGCGGGTTTCGTCCAGGGCCAAGCCGGCGGGGCCACCTCCCACCTCGATGCGCTCGAGGACCTGTCCGGACGCATCCAGGACCGCCAGTCGGCGGGAGCCAAAGGCGACCAGATAGAGCCGCCGGCCGTCCTGGGAGAATTCGAGCTGCAGCGGCAAAGCCAGCGACTGAGCTCGCTGTTCGGGTGTGGCGAAGGGACTCTGGAAGTCGATGTGGGCGTTGAGGTGGACGGGCCGGACCGACTCGCCGTCCAGGAAGGTGACCCGATTCTGGACGCTTCGCCCCCTCAATTCTGGTTCGAAGCGCACATGATTGTCAGACTCCAGGTTGCTGACGGCCAGCCGCCCATCACTGGGATGGACCGCCAGATTGAAGAGAATCGTGCCGACTCCCTGGAGCGTGCCCAGCACCTGGGGAGGGTCTTGCTCCACGTCCAGCACGAAGATGTCCTGATCGGGAAGGTTGAAGCGAACCCGGGTTGTCCAGTCGCGCCCCTCCGAGTCGCGCCAGCGCGACCCGTCGTATTGGACGATCAAGCCGGTTTCTGGAGCGGGAACCCCCTGCACGTTGAGCCTGGGCTCGGGCAGCCCCATTCCCGTGAAGCCGTCTCCGATCAGCAAGTTAACCGCGGGACCGCTGGACACGGCCAGTTCGCTCAGGACTGTGGTCTGGTTGCCCGAGTGGAAAATACCGACGTAGGCGGTTCGGCCGTCGGGAGCCACGGCCAACCCCCGGGGTGTGTCCCCGAACAGGGTGACGATGCGAGCAGGCTGACCCGGATCGAGCCGATCGAACACCCAGACATCGGCCCGCCCGACCCCCGGGGTAGTGAATTGAGGGTCTCCGGGACGATTCTGTCCCCGGCGGGCGCAGGTCACCAGGATCTTCTCCAAGCCTGTACCGGCCAGGGCGATGTCCCGAGGCTCGTCTCCCACCCAGAGCGTAGCGGCAACGAAGGGTCGCTCGGGCCGGCTGACGTCCACGACGGACACGCTGTCCGACAGGTGATTGACGACGTAGACCCGCTGGTCGGGTCCGGCGGCGACCGCTACTGGCTCGAGGCCCACCAGAACCTCGCCCGAACTGACCAGGTTCCCTTGCTCCACCCGGAAAATCTCCAACCGGTTGTCCGGTGTGTTGGCCGCGTAGAGATAGGTCCCGTCGGGGGAGAGCGCCAGGGGACGAACCGGGCCGGACTCGAAGTTGACGAACGTTTCCTGGGCCAGTGCCCCCGATGCCGCCAGCGCCATCGCCAGGCCCCAAGGAAAAACGCCTTTGAAATTCAAGGATCACCCTCCTCCGGCTTCCAGCCAAAGGCGGCCAGATCGATCCGTCCCTGGGAGTCGAAGAAGACTCCTTCGGCCCGCAGCAGCGCGCGCTGCAAATCGCCGGCCCGCCCCGGCAAACTGACTTCCCCTCGACTGTTGATGACCCGGTACCAGGGAACTCGGCTCCCTTCCGTCAGGGCCCGCAACGCCCAGCCCACCTGGCGCCCCCCCTGAGCCAGCCCCAGGCCGCGGGCGACCTGCCCGTAGCTGCAGACCCTGCCGCGGGGAATCTTCTGCACGAACGTATAGACTTGCTGAAACAGATTGGGGTTCATGGGACGAAAGATGGGAGAGCCTCAGGGCACTGGTGCCTGAAAATCTCCCTCGAAACTCGCTTTCACCTCCGCCTCACCTTACCATATGCTAGGGGCGGGCTCCCCGAAAACGGCAACCCTTGGAATCATCATGACTCACATGCCCGACACGGTTGTCCCCAACCGGCTCCAAAGCCTCTACAGGTCCTCGCTGGCGCTGCTGACCGATCTCTATCAGCTTACGATGGCGCATGGCTATTGGAAGACGGGAATGGACCAGCGAGAGGCCGTTTTCTCGCTCTTCTTTCGGAGAAACCCATTCGACGGCGGCTACAGCCTGGCAGGCGGCCTCGAATTCGTGGTCGACTATCTCCAGTCGTTCCGCTTCACCGATGGCGACCTGGAGTATCTGGCCGGCTTGCTCGGCAACGATGACCGGCGCCTCTTCCCGGACGAGTTCCTGCGGGCCCTCGAGGACCTGAAGTTCACTTGCGACCTGGATGCCATCCCGGAAGGCACGGTGGTCTTTTCACCCGAGCCGCTGCTGTGCATTCGCGGGCCCCTGCTCCAGTGCCAATTGCTGGAAACACCTCTGCTGAACCTGATCAATTTCCAGACGCTGATCGCGACGAAGGCCGCCCGGATTTGCCAAGCCGCCCGGGGAGAATCGATTCTGGAGTTCGGGCTGAGGCGGGCCCAGGGAATCGATGGGGGACTGGCAGCCAGTCGAGCTGCTTACCTGGGCGGTTGCGCTGCCACTTCCAACGTGCTGGCGGCCAAGCTTTTCGGCATCCCGGTCAAAGGGACACACGCCCACAGCTGGGTGATGGCATTTCCCACCGAGCGCGAAGCCTTCTTTGCCTACGCTGAGTCGATGCCCAACAATTGCGTCTTCCTGGTGGACACCTATGAAACCCTCGAAGGAGTCCGGCGGGCGGTGGAGGTGGGGAAATGGCTGCGCAGCCAAGGCCATGAGATGGTCGGGATCCGACTGGACTCGGGGGACCTGGCAAAGCTGAGCATTGAAGCGCGGCGGATTCTGGACGAGCAGGGCTTCGAGAATGCAAAGATCGTGGCCAGCAACAATCTGGACGAGTACATCATCAGCAGCCTCGAGGATCAGGGCGCGGCCGTCGACGTCTGGGGCGTAGGCACTCGACTGGCCACCTCCTACCAGCAGCCCGCGCTGGGGGGAGTCTACAAACTTTCTGCCATCCGGGACCGGAAAGGCCGTTGGCAGCACAAGCTCAAGCTCTCCGAGCAGGCCATCAAGGTGAACAATCCGGGGATTCACCAGGTTCGCCGCTACCGGCGCCAGGGACGATTCGTGGCCGATCTCATCTTCGAGCGGGAGCTGGGTATCGGGGAACCGCCCACGCTGGTCGACCCCCTCGACTCCACCAAACAAAAGATGGTTCCGGCAGACGCCGAGCATCACGATTTGCTGGTTCCGATTTTCCGGGAGGGCCGATTGGTGTGCCAGACCCCTTCCCTCCTCGAGTCTCGACGTTTTGCCAAGGAACAGCTCGAGCAGCTCGACCCTGGCGTGAAACGCTTTCTGAACCCGGCCCAGTATCCGGTAGGCCTCGAGAAGCGTCTCCACCAGTTGAAGACCCGCCTGATCCTCCAGGCCCGGGGCTCTCAGCTGGGATAGCTGCATGAGGTAAACTGAGAAGAGGTTTGCGCGATGAGGCTCATCCGAATCGGAGCGGCGGTACTCAATCAGACCCCGCTGGCCTGGGAAAGCAACAAGGCGCATGTCTTGGACGCCCTCGAAGCTGCCCGCCAAGAGGGCGTGTCGATCGTCTGCTTCCCCGAGTTGTGTATCAGCGGCTACGGTTGTGAGGACGCGTTTCATTCGCCCGGCGTTCTGGCCACCTCCTGGGAAGTGCTCCACGAGATCGCCCCGGCCACCCGGGGGATGATCGTCTCTGTGGGCTTGCCCCTGCAGTTCAACAATGTGGTGTTCAACGTCGCGGCGCTGGTGGTCGACGGGCAGGTGTCCGGTTTCGTGGCCAAGCGTTTTCTCGCCAGCGATGGAATTCACTACGAACCGCGCTGGTTCAAGGCCTGGCCGGTCGGCCGCCAGGCCCGCTTGCAGGCTCAGGGTCGCTCCTATCCGATCGGTGACATCTACTTCGACTGCGGGGGGATCAAGGTCGGATTCGAGATCTGCGAAGACGCCTGGGTCGCCGACCGTCCCGGGGGCAACATGTTCCTGAAGGGCGTCGACATCATCATGAATCCCAGCGCCAGCCATTTCGCTTTCGGAAAGTACGAGATCCGCCAGCGCTTCGTTCTGGAAGGGTCGCGGGCGTTCGGTGTCAGTTACCTGTACTCCAACCTGCTGGGGAACGAGGCTGGGCGCGCCATTTACGACGGCGGAGCCATGGTCGCCTCGCTCGGGAAACTCCTGGCCTCGGGAAAACGCTTTTCCTACCGGGATTGGCAGCTGACCAGTGCGCTGGTCGACCTGGACCTGACGCGCATGAGCCAAGCTCGAAGCGCCGGCGCCAGCTCGCAACTGGACGAGGACCACTCCGACTGCATCCCGGTCGAGTTCAGCTGTCCGGAAGCGGAACCCGCCGAAACCGTCCGTTCGCACGAAGCCTGGGAGCAGTCTCCCCAGCTCAAGGAGGAAGAGTTCACTCGCGCCGTGGCACTGGGGCTGTTCGACTATTTGCGCAAGAGTCACTCCCACGGCTTCGTGGTGTCCCTCAGCGGGGGCGCCGACTCTTCCGCGGTGGCTTGTCTGGCGGCACTGATGGTGAAGCTGGCGGTGCGAGAGCTGGGGGTCGACGGTTTCCGTTCGAAACTGGGAAACTGGAAGCAACTGGCGTCCGCCCCGCCGGACGGCTTGGTGGGCGTCCTCCTGACCTGCGTCTACCAGTCCACACGAAACAGCTCGTCCGCAACTCTCCAGGCGGCCCGGGCAGTGGCCGAAGCCATTGGTGCACGCTTCCTGTCCCTGGACGTGGACCACTTGGTCGAAAGCTACGTCGAGATGGTCTCGGGAGGCATCGGGAGAGAACTGGACTGGGAGCGGGACGATCTCGCCCTGCAGAACATCCAGGCGCGGGTGCGGGCGCCTGGTGTCTGGCTCCTGGCCAATCTGAAGGGCGCCCTGCTGCTGGCTACCAGCAACCGTTCGGAGGCGGCCGTCGGCTATGCCACCATGGATGGCGACACCTGTGGCGGACTCAGCCCGATTGCCGGGATCGACAAGGCTTTCCTGCTCGACTGGCTGCACTGGCTGCAGACTGGGGGTCCCCAGGGAGTCGGCCCCATTGCGGCCCTGGAAGCCGTGACCGGCCAGACGCCTACCGCCGAGCTGCGTCCCCGCGACAGCCAACAGACCGACGAAGCCGACTTGATGCCGTATCAACTGCTGGATGCCATCGAGCGCGCCGCCATCCGAGACAAACGGACACCGCTGGAGGTGTTCAAGGTGATGAGGCTCCGTTTCCCCGACTACTCCCAAGCCCAGCTGTCGGAGTGGGTGGAGCGGTTCTATCGGCTCTGGTGCCGAAACCAGTGGAAACGGGAGCGCTACGCCCCCTCGTTCCACGTCGACGACGAGAACCTGGATCCCAAGACCTGGTGCCGCTTTCCCATTCTCTCGGGGGGCTTCGAACGGGAACTGGCCCAGCTTCACGACTACGTCCAGCGGCTGGCTCAGCACTCCCGAGCGAAAGGTGAGCCGGTCCGCTGACTCGGGGAACATCAGCGGTGAGAAAACAGGCCTTGATCCTGGTGGACATTCAGAACGACTTCTGCCCGGGGGGCGCCCTGCCCGTCGAGCAGGGAGACCGGGTCGTGCCGGTGGCCAACCGGCTTCAGAAAGCCTTCTCGTTGGTCGTCGCCACCCAGGATTGGCACCCGCCCGACCACCTGAGTTTCGCCGCCAACCACCCCGGCCGTAAGCCCGGGGAGATCATCGACCTGGACGGTCTGCAACAGGTGCTCTGGCCGGTCCACTGCGTTCAGAACAGCTGGGGCGCCGAGTTCTGTTCCCAGCTGCAAACCCGGGCGGTCGCCCGGGTGTTCCGGAAGGGCATCGACCGGGAAATCGATAGTTACAGCGGTTTTTTCGACAACGGCCTCCGCCGATCCACCGGCTTGGAGGACTTTCTCCGGAAACGCCGGATCCAAGAAGTCTTCATCGGGGGCCTGGCCACCGACTACTGCGTCAAGTTCACGGCCCTGGATGCCTGCCGACTGGGATTCACCACTCGGGTGGTTCGGGACGCCTGCCGCGCCGTCAACCTGGAAGAGGGCGACGAAGCCAAGGCCTACGCGGAGATGGAGGCCGCCGGGGCCGGGCTGGTGAGCTCTCCCGAACTGGTG
>JBFKLX010000179.1:0-11590 GCA_041630155.1 Acidobacteriota bacterium | reverse complement strand
CGCAGAGCGGCCCCCCAGGGCCGCGCAGGGTGTAGGGCTGCAGTCGATCAATACGGTGATGTATCGGGAGGCGGCCGAACGCGGGCGTATTTACGGATGGCAGTACCTAGGAGGTGGAACCTGGAGTTTGCTGGGAGCTTTGAGATTTCCCGCTGGGATGATGAGTATTTGGCCAGCACCTGTCATCATGGACGACAGAACCTCGATCATCTGGGGCGTCAGCGATGGAAGCGGAATTCTTCTTTCGAGAGTGGAGCCTGCCGGCCCTCCTCTTCATGCTCTTCGTGTTTGGAATTTCCCTGCCGCTGCTTGCGTACCTGTTCATCGACGGGTTGACCAAAAAGTCTTCCTGGAGTCCCTTCTTTCTCGGCTTCCTCCTGTTGTCCCTGGGCATTGTCATCGGTTGTGCCAGCCAGCTCTTCGGCGTCGCGGTGCCGGGCTTGCAGCGGCTGCTGGAGGCTCTCATTCTTCCGGGGTTCGTACTGGCCTTCGCGAGTGTGCCGCTGCTGCTGCTCCGAAGCCCGGGCCGGACGCTTGCAGCACGCGTGGGCCTGTGGGTTCTTCTCGCCCTGATCCTGCTGTTTTCACTGGGTGCCCTGCTTCGCTTGTGGGATTGGGCGCTCTCCCCCGGCGCCCCGGAGGGACCGCTAACCTCGGCACTGGGCCTAAACGCCTGGGAACTGCCGGCTCTGGCGGCGCTGGCCGGCCTTGCATTGACCATTTTTGCCTACGTGTTCGCGCGAGCCCCGGTGAAGGCGGTCGAGGAGGATCTGGGGGAAGCAACCTTCCGCTCCGCCTTCGCGGGCTCCAGCCCTGCTGTTCGGCGCTTCTCACAGCTTGCCGCCGTGGCTGCCTGTTCCCTGCTGGCCCTCTATTGTTTCGCCTATCTGTCCGACGCCGCCTTGGGGACCGCGTTTGCCGGGTTCTTTGGGCCTCTGGCCACCGCAGCCGCAACCCTCAACGACCTGGGCGAAGCGCTCGAGTTTTACGGGGAGTGGGCGGGCTTTGCTCTGCTGATCGCAGCAGGGACGTACTATTGCGTCTCGGAGCAGGAGTGGGGGTGCCTGACGGGACTGATCCTGGGTGCGGCTGCCTACCTGGGCATCGCCTGGTACTTCGGGCTGTTCGAGGACTGGTTCGGGCCCTTCCGCGGCGCCTGGCGGGCACTGACACAGTGGTTTCAGTAGCTTTGGGGCTTGGTGCTCGGGGAGAGTGATACCCGCATCTGCCGGTGACTCGTCGAGCTTTGAGATTTCTCCCTTGGGGGATGCAGCTTGACTCACCCGCTCCTTCTAGCGGAAAATTTAGTCTAGGCTAAAAATCGAGGGCTGTTTTGATGAAGAAGCGAATCAGCAGGCGAACTTTGCTGGGGGGGTCGGCGGCCCTGGCCGCTGCGGCGGGAAGCCAGGCGGCGCTGGCCGAGCTGACCGGCTCACCCGACCGGGCCGGTGCGCATGCCAACCACCCCCATCTTTCGAGTGCCGTCGGTGAAGTGGACCTGAGCCGCTTCAATCCCTCGGACTTCCTCTACGAATTCGATTACGGTCGGACCAGCCGGCTGCCCGACGGGGGGACCCTTCGGGAATGGGAAATCGTGGCGGTGGATCAGGAGATCGAGATCGCGCCGGGAGTCTTTTTCCCGGCTTGGACGTACAACGGGCAGGTGCCGGGGCCTACGCTCCGGTGCACCGAGGGCGACCGGCTTCGCGTGCATTTTCGGAACGCCGGAAGCCACCCCCACACGATCCACTTTCACGGCTTCCACCCGGCCAACATGGACGGGGTGTTCGAGGTCGTCGCGCCTGGGGAGGAGTTCCTCTACGAATTCGAGGCCGAGCCCATGGGGCTGCACCTCTATCACTGCCATGTGGTCCCGCTGAAGCGCCATATCCACAAGGGCCTCTACGGCGCCTTCATCATCGATCCCCGGGAGCCCCGGCCCCCGGCTCGGGAAATGGTGATGGTGATGAACGGCTTCGACACCAACTTCGACAGCGAGAACGAGATCTACGCCGTCAACACCGTGGCATTCCACTACCAGAACCACCCCATCGAGGTCACGGCCGGGGAGTTGGTGCGGATCTATCTGGTGAATCTCCTGGAGTTCGACCTGGTCAACTCGCTGCACATTCACGGCAATTTCTTCGATGTCTACCGGACGGGCACTCGCCTCGAGCCGGACGAGTTCACCGACACCCTCATGATGTGCCAGGGCGAGCGCCACCTGCTGGAACTGCGTTTTCGCCATCCCGGGCGGTTCATGTTTCACGCCCACCAGAGCGAATTCGCGGAACTGGGCTGGATGGGCCTCTTCGAGGTCAAGGAAGAGTCATGAAGAAGTGGATGTGGGGCCTCTTGCCGCTGGTCTTGCTGGGTGTGCTCCTGGCAGTCTTCTTCGCCCACGGCCCCTTGGGTGTCTTTCGGAAGGCGTTTCCTCCCGTGGAGGCGTTGACCATTGAACGAGCAGTGCTCCCCGGACCCAACCAGATCGTCCTCCACGTCGTCAACGGAGGGCCCAGCCCCGTCACCCTCGCCCAGGTCATGGTCGACGACGCCCTTTGGCAGTTCGGCACCGACCCCGAGAACCGAACCATTCCGCGGCTGGGGCGACTGCGCATCACCATTCCTTATCCCTGGGTCGAGGGGGAAGCGCACCACATCACCTTGTTGACCTCGACCGGATTGACCTTCTCGCACGAAATCGTGGTGGCAACCGAATCCCCGCGGGCGGATTGGACGTATTTCACGACCTTCTCCCTGCTGGGAGTCTACGTGGGAGTGATCCCGGTCTTTCTGGGACTGCTCTTCTACCCCTTCCTGCGCGACCTGGATCAGCGATGGCTTCGTTTCTTCCTCAGCCTGACCGTCGGGCTGCTCGCCTTCCTGGCCGTCGACACCATCGACGAGGCCCTCAAGACCGCCAAGATGGTGGCCGAGGCTTTTCAAGGCGTCGCTCTCGTCTTCGCCTCGATCCTATCGATCCTGCTCTTCTTGATCTTTCTCTCCCGCAACAAGCCCGCCCGCGCCGACAAGAGCGTACCGGAAGGGCGCTTCTGGACGGCCCGGATGATCGCGCTGGGGATCGGGCTGCACAACCTGGGGGAAGGACTCGCCATTGGTTCGGCCTATTCGCTGGGGGAAATCTCATTGGGCGCCTTCCTGGTCGTGGGCTTCACGTTGCACAACCTCACGGAAGGCCTGGGGATCGTCGCCCCCATTGCTCAGGACCGACCATCCATAGGCCGGTTGGTCACGCTGGGCGCACTGGCCGGGCTGCCCACAGTAGCCGGTACCTGGATCGGCGGGTTCTCCTACTCCCCGCTGTGGGCCACCTTCTTCCTGTCCCTGGGAGCCGGGGCCATCCTGCAGGTCATCTTCGAGCTGCTGCAGCTCTTCGCGCGCCGCGACTCCGGCTTCGGACTCGCCAGCGGCTACAATCTCGCTGGATTCCTTTTGGGGCTGTCCGTGATGTACACGACCGGATTGCTGGTAGTGGGCTGAAGGAGAGTCTCGGACCTGAAACTCTCCCCTCATCCCTCCGCTCTCAAGGCTCGAATGGGGTCGACGCGTGAGGCGCGTCGAGCAGGGGCATAGCAGGCGGTCCAGGCGATCACCAGTAGAATCAGCAGCGCAGCCGTGAAGGCCGCCAGGTCGGAGGGGGGCACCTTGTAGAGGAGCCCCGAAAAAGTGACGACGCGGCCCAGCGCCCAGGCCGACGCCAGGCCCAGAACGGCACCCAGCAGCACCAGCGTGAAACCCTGCCCCACGACCAGCCGCCGGACGCGGGAAGGCCCCGCCCCCAGTGCCATTCTGATGCCGATTTCCCGGGTGCGCTGGCTCACCGCGTAGGAGAGCACCCCGTAGATCCCCAGCGCCGCCAGAATCAGCGCCAGTGTCGCAAAGCCGCACATCAGGAGCATCACGAAACGCGGGCGGGCGCTGGCCTCGGCGATGACTGCTCCCAGCTGCAGGCCGTCCGGTACGGGCAGATTGGCGTCCAGCCGCTGGACTTCTTCCCGGATCACCCGGTTGAGAAGCGCCGTGCTGCCTTCTCCCCGCACGACCAGGTTCAAATTCTTGTAGGCGAACTGCGTGTTGGGGAAGTAGATCGCCGGCTCGGCCTGCCTTTGCAGCGTGTTGTTCTTGACGTCATCGACGACCCCGACCACCTGGAACTCGAGATCTCCGGTCTTGATCACCCGGCCCAGCGGACCGATGCGGCTCGTGCGGCTCAGGAGCGTCTCTCCGACCGCTTCCTCCTGAGGCCAGATCCGCCGGGCCAGCTCCCGGTTGACGATGGCCGCACCCGGAGCTTCGCCGTGGTCCCGGGAATCGAAGTCGCGGCCGGCGAGAAACGGGATTCCCATCAATCGGAAGTAGCCCGGGACCACCGTCACGTACTGAGCCTCCGGCTCTTCTTCACTCCGCACTGCGGGTCGATTCTTGACCCAGAAGGGGATGCGCCAGGCCGGGTCGAGAGGCAGGAAGTTGACCGCCGAGACCTGCGAGATGGCCGGGTGCGACTCGAGGTTCTGCACGAGCTGGTCGAAGAACTGTGGGATTCGGGCCCACTGAGCCTGCTCCCGAGGGCTGGGGACTTCGATGTTGACGGTGAAGATGCCGGCCGGGTCGAAGCCGGGATCCTCGCGCGAAAGCTCCCAGAAGCTGCGTACCAGCAGTCCGGAGCCCACCAGCAGGATGACTGAGAGGGCCACTTCGAAGACTACCAGGAAGCCTCGCAGCCGCCCCCCTGCCGAGCCCTGCTGCGGCCCGCGGCCTTCTTCTTTGAGGATTCCGTTCAAGTCCACGTGGGAAAGCTGCAGGGCGGGAGCCAGGCCGAACAGCAGTGAGGTCAGCACGGCCGCGCCGAAGGTGAACCCGAGGACCCGCATGTCCAGCGAAACCGTCTCCACCCGCGGAATTTCGATCAGCTGCGAGGCGAGCAAGAGCTTCAGCAAGCTCCAGGCCAGCAGCAGACCGAGCAGCCCTCCCCCCAGTCCCAGCGTCAGGCTCTCCGTCAAGAGCTGCCGGACGACGCGCCCACGGCTCGCTCCGATCGCCGAGCGGACGGCCAGCTCGCGTTGCCGCGCACTTCCCCGAGCCAGCAGCATGTTGGCCACATTGGAGCATGCCAGCAGCAACAACAGGCCCACCGCGCCGAACAGGATCAAGAGACCTTCGTGGAAGATTCCCACGATTTCCCGATGAAGGCCCACGGCTCGTGCGCCCCAACCCGTGTTGCTTTCCGGATACTCGGCCTGCAACCGGGAGCTCAAAGCCGCTAATTCCCGATTGGCCTGCTCCAGAGAGACGTTGGGCTGGAGTCGCGCCACCGACTCCATGAAGTGGGCATAACGGCTGTGCCCCGCCGGGTCCCAGGCCATCCGCTGCCACATGTCCGTGTCACCCGGGAACTGGAAGCCCGAGGGCATCACGCCAACCACCAGATTGGGCCGGCTGTTCAATTGCAGCACCTTCCCGACGATATCGGGATCGGCTCCGTAACGGTTCTGCCACAGCCGGTGGCTGATCATGACGTGCCGCTCATCGCCGTACAGGTCCGAAGAGGATTCGAAGTCGCTGCCCAGCACCGGATACACGCCCAGTACATCGAAGAAGTTGGACGTCACCTCGATGGTCGACACTCGTACCGGTTCCTTGTCCGCGTCAGTGAGGTTGATCTGGGGACGCCACCAGCCGGCGGCGTCCTCGAACACCTGTTCCAGCCTGCGGTAGTCCAGAAAATTCACTGGGGAGAGCTGTTCATGCTCCAGGCCCTGGGGCAGATTCGTCTCCCACAGCATCACCAGCCGGTCGGGGCCCTGGTACGGCAGAGGTTGGAAGAGGACCTGGTCGGTCAGGCTGAACATGGCGCTGGTCGCCCCCACACCCACGGCCAGTGCCAGCAGGGCCAGAAGGGTGAAGCCCGGGCGCCGCAGCAGCAGGCGGGCCCCAAAATGAAAGTCCTTCCACCAGTCGATCATCACACTCCTCCTCGCACCAGGTTTACTGACTTGCTACGAATTGCGACGCAAAAGGTTCGGTCAGGTCGGGAATTCCTTACCCTCGGGGGGGCAGGGGCCCCTGCTGCGGGCCGGCGACACCAGCCCCATCCGTCCCGGCTCCCTGCTCGCAAGCTCGGCGCCTTCTGGCATACCATGGAAAGCGTCGATGACCCGACTCGAGGCCCTTATCCTTTGTGACCTGATCGTCGTCGCCCCGGACCGCAAGTTTCAGCTGCAGGGCGTGTTCGATCGGATCTTCACTCCTCACCTGCCCGCCAAGCACACCCGCGCGTTCCTTTACTTCAGGCTGTATGTCGAAGGTGCCGCTCCAGAGTCCAAGCAGGAACTGAGGCTCAACGTTTCGGGCCCCGGCGGGCACACCGAACAACTGGCGCCCACCCAGGTAACGGTGGGGCCCCGTGGAAAGGTCGAAGGCTACATCCAGCTCCTGGGGCTCCCCTTGCGACAGGCCGGCAATCACTGGCTGCGCCTCTTCTTGGATGACCAGGAGGTGGGAGCCTATCAGTTCGAAGTCGTGGTCGTCGACACCGCCCCCACTGGGTCCGGCAGCCAGATGGTGCACTGAAGACTCCTTCGCCCGCCCCACCGCCCCAAGCCCTACGCCCTACGCCCCAACGGAGTCCAGGGATTCACCAAGCCACACCCCCGACCCCAGACCCAAGACCGATTCCCATTCCGCCACCCGAGGACGGAATGAATCCACCACAGAGACACAGAGGCACTGAGAAAGAAAACGGGAAGACGTCTCTTCCAGACGAAGCAGGCGAAGGCCCTGAAAGCGGCTCCCGCCTTCGCCCATCAGCTTGGATTTCTTTGCTGTCCAGAGGACTCTCCCCTGAACCCTCTGTGATCTCCGTGTCTCTGTGGTGTACCTATCCGGAACCTCCCTGCACGGTCCTCGGGACCGCGCAGGGGAAGTTCGAAGCTCGAAATTCGAAGTTCGAACGACCCATCGACCGGAGACCCTAAGCCCTAAGTACCCCGATCCATAAATACAGCGACGTATGTGGCGGGCGTTTCCAAGCAGCAGCCGGCCCCCGGAAACCGAGTGGGCCCCCCTGCTCCGAGGTGCCGGGCACCTGGGGGCTCGCCCGCAGCCGTCACCGTATTTACGAACCGGAGTACTCAGCCCTCAAAGCTTGCTCTGCTGGGTGGAATCGGGTATCAGTCTCCAGGTGCAGCCATCAGGATCAGCAGACTCGACCAGCCATCCCGGCCTGGTACGCCGCCTGGGGCTCTGGGGACTGGCGGCAACGGGGATCTGTTCGATGGTGGGCGCGGCCATCAACGTGATTCCCTTCATGATCCAGCGCAGTGTCCCCGAGATCGGCCCCTACGTTCTGCCGGCCTACCTGCTGGCGGCAGTGCCGGCGGTACTGGCGGCTCTGGCCTACGCCATCTTGGGTTCGGCCATGCCCCGCGCCGGGGGAAGCTACGTATACGCCAGCCGGGCCTTGAGCCCCTATCTCGGGTTCGTAGCCAGCTTCTCCCAATGGTTTGGGCTGTCCATCGCCATTGGCGTGGTGTCGTATCTGCTGATCCCTTTTCTCAGGGACATCGCGGGAGCGGCTGGGTGGGATGCCCTGGCCGGGGCTTTGGACTGGGGCCCCTTGCGCGTCGCCCTGGCCTTGGCCTTCCTGTGGGCGTTCGCCGCGGTGAACGTGGCCGGGCTGCCGCTTTACGAGAAGACTCTGATTCCCCTGATGCTGCTGATGTTCGTGGGGGGAGCAGTGGTCATTCCCTGGGGGTTTCTATTCGATCACGCGGATTTTGCCGCGGCCTTGGCGCAGCGCGAGGGTGTCGGTCTCGCTGCGGCCCCGGAAGCGCGGCTGGACTGGTCCGGACTCCTGGCTGCATCGGCCATTCTCTTTTCGACCTTCATCGGCTTCGATTCGATCGCTCAGGCCGGCGGAGAAGCCCGCAATCCCGGCCGGAATCTCCCCTTGTCCATCGGGATATCGATTGGGGTCGTGGGGGCCTATTACCTGCTGTTCACGGCAGCCGTCTACCACGCCGTCCCCTGGCAGTTCATCGCCGAGCGCGCTCAGCAGACCGATCTGACCGCTCCGGGCTTGCTGGGTTACCTTCTCTCACCCGGCTGGACGGTGTTCATCGTGGCGGGAGCCGCCATCGCCTTGATCAACGACCTGCCGGCGATGATCCTGGGGGTGTCCCGATTGATGTTCGCCTGGGCCGACGACGGCATCTTTCCTGGCTGGGTGGCGGCGGTTCATCCCGGGCGTCACACGCCCCACCGGGCCATCTTCCTGAGCACCTCGATGGCGTCCCTGTCGATTCTGGGCTGCCATTTCGCGGGCGACTTCTTTCTGGGAGTGGACATCCTGATCACCGCGATGCTGGTGAATTTCATCGTCATGGGTTCAGCCTTGCTCTGGCTTCCCTACCGAAACCCCAAACTGGCCGGACAGATCCAGTTCGCCCGGCGGCGAGGCTGGCAATGGGTGATTGGTCTGGTTGGGGTGTCGATGCTCTCGGCTTTTCTGTGGGTTCACACCGCCAAAGACCTGGCAACGGCAGAGCCGGCCTGGTACTTTCACTCGACCTGGCTCTACCTGATCGTGATCGGGGTCGCCTCACTCATATTCTGGGGCGAGTTCCGCAAACTGAAGGCCCGCGACCCCCAGTGGTCGGCGCGCCTGGCCGAGCTGCCGCCGGAATGATGGGCTTAAGGCTCAGGGCGTAGGGGGCGTCTGTCTATGGATTCGTGGTTTGGCCTCGTTTGGTCTCGGGAATTCCGTTCCGGTGGAGCTTGGTGCTTGGAGCTTAGTGCTTCCCGCGGCGGCCCCGAGGGCCGCGCAGGGTGTAGGGCGTAGGGCTCAGGGTCGACATCCCTCCCCCGACTCCACCTTCTGCAGCCTCTGTTGGAATCTTTGCGTCCACTGCTCGGAGTTGGCCTCTTGGGCCTGTTCCACCAACTGGCGCAAAAATTCGGCTGCCTGGTCGCAGTAGCCTGCCTCGGCGTAGGCCAACGCCACCGTTTCGCCGAACAGGGGCAGCTGTCGCGCCTGGAAGACCGACAGAGCCAATCGCAGCGCCTTCTCGCCGTTTCGCAGCGATGGGTCGGGGGCCGCGGCCAGCAGCCGTGCCAGGCCGTGCGCTATGGGACCGTCTTCCGGGAAGAGCCGGTTGGCCTCCGTCAGTTTTTCGATGGCCTCCTCGAAGCGCTCGAGATCCACCAGAACAACGGCTTCCTCGAGTCGAACGTTGGCGTCCCCGGGACGCAACTTGATGGCTTTCTGGATCTCCTCCAGAGCCTTCTCGGGCTGTCCCAGGGCTTTCGAGGCCAGAGCCAGCTCCACATGGGCCGGCTGGTCGTCGGGATAGCGCTCCAGCAGAAACTCCAGATGCTCGACGGCCTCTCGATGGTCGCCCCGCTGGTTGAGAAGCACCGCCAGGTTGTAATGGACCGAAGGGCTCTCGGACCCGGCTGCCACGGCGGCCCTGAAATTCTCAATGGCGCCTTCGCGATCGCCCAGGGCCGCCAGGGTCGTTCCCAGATTGGTTAGGGCTCGGAAGCTCTGCGGTGCAGCCTGCACCGCACGCTCGAAAAACTGAGCCGCGCTCTGGTAGTCCCCCGCCTGATAAGCGCGGCGTCCCATCAGCAGATGGACGACCTCACCGGTCTTCATGCCGGCCAGACCTTCGATCAGAGGGTCGGCGACCCGCACGCCCGCTTCACCGCGCAGCTGCAGGTGTCGCTGTGCTTCCTCGACGCGTCCCAGACCGCGGTAGGCCAGGGCCAGCGGGTAGTGGATCTGGGTGGCCGCCGGCACCAGTTGGAGAGCCTTCTGGAATTGCTCGACTGCCTCCTCGAAGCGTCGCTCGGAAAGGGCCAGCTGTCCCAGCCCGAAATGGGCGGCCGCGCAACTGCTGTCCAACTCCAGCGCTTCTCGGTAGAGGCGGGCGGCCTCCTCGGTCTGGCCTTGCTGGGCGAGTACTTCAGCCAGGTGAACCGCCGGGGGGACCTCTTCGGGACGAAGCTGGCGAGCGCGCTGGTAAAAGAAGATGGCCTCTCCGAATTCTCCCTCGGTCTGTGCCAGGTTGCCCAGCAGATAGGTCGGGCGGTAGTCGGTGGCTTCCAGAATCAGAGCATTCTGATAGCAGGCTCGGGCCGAGGACCGCAGGTCGTAAGCATGATAGAGCTGACCCAGCGAAAAGAAAGACTCCGCCAGGTCGGAGCTGGGCGTATCGGGATCCGCCAGCTGCTCGTTCAAAATCTGGCGGGCCGCTTTCAACTGCTCCTGAACCGCCTCCTCCAGGTTGGAGAGGTTGGGATCCGGGATGACCTGGAAGGCGGGGCGGCTCTCCGCGGCGGCCGGCTGCTGGGCCGGCAACCCGGGAGCCCCCAGGTGCAAGCAGGTCCAAACGATCAGGAACACCTCACTTCTGCTCATCCTGAATCTCCCTCATGGAGTCGGCTTCGCCTGGCTGGCAGATGGCGGGCTGCCCGTGCCTTGACGGAGCACGTGATAGCGCCCCCACTCGAGTCCCGTCCACTCCTCCACCTGCCCCGACAGCCAGTAGACACGAAGTCGTTTGGGGACACCACCCGGACCCAGCCCGAAGATCACTCGCGGATCGTTGGCCGAGCAGTAGCTCCCGTCGGTCCGGATGCGGCGCCAGAAAGTGCGGCCGTCCTCCAGTTCCAGATGCATGCGCGCGCCCAGGGCGTCCCGTCCCTGCTGCGCCAGCAGCCGGACACCCAGCCAGCGGTTGCGGTTGCCCCCGCAGTTCTCGAGCAGCCGCACGGGGCCGTTGTCGTTGGTGATCAGCACGTCCTTGTCCCCGTCGTTGTCGAGGTCTCCAAAGGCCGCTCCACGGCTGACCTCGACCAGTTCGAAGGCAGGCCCAGCCTCGGCGGTCACGTCCACATAGGTCCCGTCGCCCGAGTGGCGGAACAGCTGGTTGGGCTGGGCGAAGGGGAACGGGTCACCGGGGGCGGGCTCTTCCACCAGACGGACGGCACCGTTGACGGCCAGGATGTCCAGCCACCCGTCGTTGTCGAAATCGAACCAGGAGGTTCCGAAGCCGGTGTAGGAGAAACTGGGCAAGGCCAGTTTGCTCTCGACACTGCGGTCCTCGAAGAACCCCTGCCCGTCGTTCAGATACAAGGTGTTGGTCTCCTGGTTCAGGTGGGTCACGAAAAGGTCCTCGTCCCCGTCGCCGTCGAAGTCGGCGGCGTCCACGCCCATGCCTGCCTCGGCTTTGCCCATGCGGTTGAAGGCGGCGCCGGCCAGCAGCGCCTGGTTGACGAAGCGGCCGTTTTGCTGGTTGATCCAGAGCTGGTTGGCAGCGCCATCGTTGGCCACGTAAAGGTCCAGCCAGCCGTCCAGGTTGAAGTCGGCTGCGACCACGCCCAGGCCAGGACCATATTCGCCTCCCAGACCCGCCTCGACGGTGACTTCTTTAAAGGTGCCGTCACCTTGGTTGCGGAAGAGGTGGTCGGGGGCGGGGTCGAACGACGAGGGTCCGCAATAGTCGCGGGCACTGGTGGGAGCGTAACACTTCCAGTTCCTGTTGAAGTCGAACTCGACGTAGTTGGT
>JBFKLX010000178.1:0-11681 GCA_041630155.1 Acidobacteriota bacterium | reverse complement strand
ATCCAGCTGACGGACGAATACATGATGGACCCGGAGGCCTCCGTGAGCGCCCTGGTACTGCACCACCCCGAGGCGCGCTACTTCTCCGCCCTTTCAGAGGAGTAGAACGAGGCTGGCTCAACTCCGGCTGACTTTCACCCAGCGCGCGGCCCTTCCGCGGCCGCGCACTTCCAGCCTTCCCTCCCGGCGAAGACCTTGAAGGATCCGCCGCAAGCGCCGATCCTCGAGCTCTGGAAATGCGGACCGCAGAACCGAGAAAGCGAATTCCTCTGGAAAACGCTCCAGGATGGCTCGACGCACCTCGAAGTCGATCCCTCCGTCGACCTCCGAAGGAGTGTGCCAGCGCTGCACTTTTTCGGCTACCCTGGCTTCCGATTCGTCCAGTTTGGCAGCCACCGATTGAAAGAACTGGTGGGCCCACTGATTGGCCAGCTTGCGATTTCCCGCGTAGACAATGGGCAGTCCGGGATGGCAGACCGTCAGTTCCCCCAGCATGCGACTCAAATAACTGGAAGACCAGGGCCGGGTCCGCTGCCCGTTGAGGAAATCTGCGTACTGAGCCTCGACGACCACGGCCGCGTGGCCGTAACCGGACAACTCGGCCAGCTGCTGATGCAGGATCTGCACGGACCCGATGTCGCTGAGCAGATTGGGAAAGGTCTTCCGCTCCACCACTGCGACGAGGGCTCCCTGATGGAGCAACCCGTAGTCGCCGACCGGCAACTCGCTGCGCTGGACTTGCGATCGCGGGAATCTCCAGGCGTACCTCTCAGCGGAATCGACGACGATCTCGAGGTTGCCGGAAGGGTAAAGACTGGGCCGGCCCCGCGCGCGGTGCTGTCGCAAGGCCTGCTGGGTCCGGAAGAAGATCTCCTCGTATTCGCCTTCCTTGTGCCGGTAGCTCTTTCGAAGAAAAAGAAATTCGCAACGCCGGCGGCGGGACCGGTCGATGGCAACGGACAGCTTACGGCCCCGGCGTGTCAGGCTGATGATCGGCACCCGCTCGAGGGGTTCGAAGGCCTCGGCTGGATCCAGTTCCCGTTCCCGCAGACAGAAAACCTGCCCCCCCGGACCCGGCCAGCGATCCTGGACTCGAAGGGCCAGGCGAGTGATCCCATCCTGCTCGATCGAAATCCGGTAGGGAAAACGCCGGTTTCTCGTCCGCTCCACGATCCAGAAACTGCCCATGGGAACCACTCTTCCCCAGGATTCTGCCTGAATCCGAGCAGCTCCGGAGGAGCGCCCGGGCAGGCCTCGGGCCTCAACCTCGCGGCCTGCAGCTGAAGGAAGAACCCTTTTTCCCTTTCTTCACTCGAGATTCGATCTCTGGAAGTGGCATGACGGTCGTTCCGTGGCTCTGCGAGCCCTGCCTCGAGAGCTTCCGCCGGAATGCTGATCAGGGCATGACCCGGAATGACGTCTGCCCTCGGGCTTCCTCCCCCGAGTCGAGATTGATCACGCGCACCTTCAGGAAATAGTTCCCCGGAGGAAGGCTGCTCATTTCCAGGTATTTGCTGCTGGCCAACCTCCCCGGGCCGGAGACTTCGTAAGCAGGCAGCGCCACGGCGTCGGACGAACCACTGGGCTGGGCGGACACTTCGACCCGGCAGCGGGCCGCCCCTGCGGCGGCTGGCGGATAGATCTCGAAGTAGTAGATCAGTTGGTCCGACGGCTGGAATTCCCGCCGGGCCGAAGGGAGTAAGCGTACCCCTTCCATTGTGAGGCGGCCGGCCGCTCCGGGGGCCGCCTCGACATCCTTTCCCAACACGATGGTGCTCAGCGAGAGCCGGGCCGACTCTTCGCCGATGCGGAGACTCTGTTCGGCGCGTCCCGTCCGTCCGGCGATGGAATCACGGACCACGGTCTGAACGGAATAGACGCCGGGATTCAAGGGCAGCGCGTTGCTGAAACGCACGCTGGCCTGGCCGAGGGCTTGCTCCTCCTCGGGGGTCGCATTGAGGTTGACCGGTGCGCCAAAGCGGTTCAGGACCTGGCCATCCAGGTCGCGAATCAAGCCGATGATTTCCAGGCTCGCAGTCCGCCCTCCTCGGTCGTCGGAACCGGGGCCGAACTGGATGTCTGAGCCGTTCAGCTCCAGGGTGATGATCACTTCCGGCTGCTGAGCCCCTCGGAAACGGTCCAGACGCAAAAACACCGGAAGGTCCAACTCCACCTCGCCCGCGTTCACTCGCCGAAGCAGCTGGAACTCGTCGCCGCTGAGAGAGTCCATGCCGGGGGGCACGGCAATGTATCCGGACCTGGACCGCACTTCCACGTCCTTGCGGTCCACCTCGAGGCGGATCTCGCGGAACTTCCCATCGAAGTCGAGTTCTCGAGGTCTGTAGGTGATCAGGTAGTAGGCCCGCACGTCCTGATCCACGCGCTGCAGACTGTCGAAGAGGTCATTGGTGTTGCGAATGGCAAACCCCCCGGTAGCGGAAGAGATGTAGCGCAGAGCGCTGTCCCTCAGGTCTGAGCCGACTTGGCGAGCGCGGTCGAAGAGAGATTCGCCTCCGCTGGCCCGGATGCGGCCGCGTCCCTGAGCAGAGCTGATGGCTGCCAGTTCGCTGCGGGGCACCAGATCGCCGGAGAGGTCCCGAGTGGCCAAGCCCTGCGAATCGACTCCGTACACGGCCAGGTTGGCCCGATTGGCGAGGCTGACCGTCTTCTCCAGTTCGGCATCCATGTGCGGGCCCACGACGAATCCTTGCGAAAACAGAATCAGCGTCTTGCGCCCTGAAACCTCGCCGACCACCTGGGAAATGGCCTGGATTGCCCCCAGCACCGCGAAAGCCTCGCGCTTCCCCAGATACGAAGTCATCGTGTAGTAGAGCTGCTGGATCCGCTCGGCGAGCATCAACTGAGCCTGATCGCTTCCCGACGCTGCTGCTGCCTGAGCGGAGGCTCTGATGTCTGCTGGAGAGCCGCCGCTGACGCCGATCGGCTGGATCTCGCCTCCCCCGGCGGTTCCGGGAGGCAGAGCCGGAGCGGCAGTCGCCGAAAGCGCCCGAGCGCGCACCTCCTCGCCGCCCAGAGCCGCCAGCAGCAGATTCCGATCGTCGCTGAAGTCCTGAAGGAATCGGAATCCCGTGGCCAGGGAAAAAACTGCCACGTAGTCCCCGGGCCGCAGGCTTTCCTGAATGTAGCGCTGCGCCGCGTCTCGCACCAGCTTCTGGTTGGTGAACTCGGTGGTCGCGTAGTCCAGTAAGAAAATGATCAGATTGGGCCGAAAATCACGCACGGAATGCCGTGACACAGCCGCCTCCGAGGCTGCGGCCGCAGGTTCTCCCGGCGCTGCACCGGAGGACCCCGGCTCGATGAAACTCACGCTGTCGATGATCTGCTCGACGCCGTCTTCGAACAGCCGGAATTGCTCGGCCTCGAGATCGGAAATGACCCGGTTGCGGCGGTCCGTGACGACCGCGTCGACGACCACCGTGAAGGCTGAAGGACCTCGCAGGACCGGCGTTTGCTCCTCCTGCGCCGCCTCCGGAGCTTGGCTCTGACCCGCAACTTCCCCGCGGGCGGCCGCGAGAACACCCAAGACACCCCATAGGATCAGCCGGCTCTTCACGCGAATTCCCCCTCCAGACTGGGATCCATGACTCTTGTGGCGACTGCGGGGATCGAAGGCAAACGGAGCACCAACGGCCCGATCCCGCTCTGGAGCGCCTGCGACCCGCGGGCGGCACCGCACTTGCCGAACCACAGTCAGTAGCCCACACTCGACCCGTCCCAATGTGGGTCTTCCCATTCTCCCGAACCCCCCCATTATACCTGCCAGCCGACTTCCCGGGGCCTTTCCGCGAAGTCGAATCGAGCAAGGCTGCTTCGGCTCCTCGAGCTCCAGCCCGCACAGTCTCGCTATAATGTTGGGAATCATGCTGCGGGGCCTGCTGCTTTTACTGTTGCTTCAACCTGGCGGAGCCGAATCGATCCGGCAATTGCTGCAGTCGGGTGAGCTGGCAGCCGCCGAACGGCGCCTGGAGGAAGCTCTCCGGCAGAACGGCGACGATTGGCGGTTGCTCGTACTGGCGGCCGAGCTGCGGCTGCGCCAGCAGCGCCCGGGTGAGGCAGAGACTGCTCTCGAGCGTGCTCTGGACCTGGCACCCGGCGAGATCGAGCCCTACGTGCAACTCAGCCGCTTGCGGCGGGCGCAAGCCCGGCCGGCCGCAGCTCGGGATCTGCTCGACCAGGGGCGCAGCCGCTTGGGAGAACATCCCGCTCTGCTCTATGAGCTGGCGGTGCTGGCCGCCGAGCAGAGCCAGTTTCTGCAGTCCTTGGCCCTGCTGTCTCGCATCCCGTCCACAGGAGCCCCGGATGGATACTGGGAAGCGTTGGGACGCGTTCAGGCCGCTCTGGAGAACTACGCCGAAGCGGAGCGGGCCTACCAGCGCCTGCTGGAGCGCCGGCCGCAATCGATCGGCGTGATGCGCGCCCTCTCGGGCTTCGCCCTCAAACAAGAGGAGCATGAGCGGGCCTGGGAGTACATGAGCCAGGCGCGCCGAATCGCTCCCAATTCGCCGGAGGTCCTCTACGATTTTTCGAGGGTCAGCTTGACTTTCGGCTTGGCCGCTGAAGCGGTCAACTGTGCACGGCTCCTCTTGTTCATGGAACCCGGCAACCGCGACTACCAGATCCTGCTGGCCCGCTCGCTCATGGCGGGCAGCGCGCACGACGAAGCGCGCAAGTGGCTGGAGTCGAGGCTGGCCGAACGCCCCGACGACGGCGAGATGCACTTGCTGGCGGGGATTTCGATGACCGAGCTGGGAGATTTCTCCGAGGCGGAGCAGCACCTGCGGCGAGCCCGAGAACTGCTCCCGGGCGACCCGGAGCCCATCTACTTCCTGGGGCTGGTTGCGTACAACCGCACTCAGGACGAGGAAGCCGAACGGCACTTCCAGGCCGTCCTCGAGCAGCAGCCCGAACACGGTGGGGTATGGCTGACGCTGGGCAAACTCCGCTTCCGCCAAGGCAGGCTCGTGGAAGCACAGTCCTGCCTGGAAGAAGCTGCTCGGTTGCTGCCGGCCAACCCCGACCCGCAGTTCCAGCTCAGCCGGCTCTACCGGCAAGCCGGGGACACCGCTCGCGCCCAGGAATCCATCCAGCGCTATCAGCAGCTCAAACAGCAGGACGTGGCTGCCGCCGAGAGGGCGGCTTCCCTCCCCTATACTGCGCCCGACCGGCCGTGAGCGCCCTCGCAGCGGAGGGCCAGCTCTTCGCGCTCAGTCAACGAAGGGCGGCTGCCGAGGCAGGATCCGGACCGCGGAAAGGCGCCCCGCTCGGAGCGGTGCCACCCAAGACCCTCTTGAATCCCCTATAATCAGCACTATGCGTGCAAGGCTCAGGCTGACCTGTTTCGGAATCATGGTGGGGATGCTGGCTCTGCTGGCGGTGTTTGCCCGGCAGCAGAACCGTTCGGATCGAGAGGAGGCGGAGGACTATTACCGCAAATGGCTCGAACAGGACGTCGTCTACATCATCACGGACGAGGAGCGGGAGGTCTTCCTGAACCTGACCACTCCAGACGAGAAGGACAACTTCATCGAACAGTTCTGGTTTCGGCGCGATGCCGATCCGGAGACAGCCGAAAACGGCTTCCGGGAAGAGCATTATCGGCGAATCGCTTACGCCAACGACCATTTCTCCGTAGGGGCCCCGGGCTGGAAGACGGATCGCGGCCGCATTTACATCATTCACGGACCGCCCGACTCGATCGAGCACCACGACCAGGGTGAGCAGTACTACCGTCCCAGCACCGAGGGCCGGGGTGTCACTACGACCTATGCCTGGCAGCTCTGGTATTACCGGCGCCTGGAAGGAATCGGAGAAGGCCTGGAGATCGAGTTCGTCGACAAGACCATGAGTGGCCACTACGTTCTGGCTCGGGACGAGATGGACAAGGACGCCTTCTTGTGGGTCCCGGGGCTGGGGCTGACCGAAGCGGAACGACTCGGAGGGGCCACGAAGGCAGAACGAATCGGCACGCGGACCATGGCCAACTTCGCCAGCCGCCGTGGTGGCAACCCTTTGCGCATGTTCCGGCAGAAGGACGAACTCTTCGAACGTTTGCGCCGCTACACCATGCTGCAGGCCGCCCCCGAGATCAAGTTCAAGGACCTGGAAGGCATCGTCGACGTCCAGATCTATTACAACAATCTGCCTTTCCGAGTGCGCCACGACTTGATCCGCGTGACCAGCGAGGATTATCTGGTGCCGGTGACCTGGTTTTTCAACAGCCAGGAGTTCACCTACCAGTCTGCCGGAGACGTCGAAATCGCCAGCCTCAACGTCTACGGGCGGGTGGAGACGATGACCCGGCACAAGGTCTACGCCTTCGACGACGAGGTGATCCTGACCCGGCGGGCGGGCGAGTCCCGGGCGGCTCATGGCTCGGTCTACCAGCGAGGGATTCCTCTCAAGCCGGGACGCTACAAAATGATCGCTGTCGTGAGAGACACACACGGGGGCAAGATCGGCACCCTGCAACTGGGAATCCACGTCCCCACCCCCAGGGAGAGCACTGCACTGGAAGTCAGCCCTGTCATCCTGGCCGATCGCGTGCAGCCCGCCAAGCAGGGCGAATTCATCACCGATCCGTTCGTCCTGGGTTCGGTCAAGGTCTATCCCTCACCGGACAACCGGTTTCGTCGGGGGCAGCCCCTGGGCTTCTACTTCGAGGTGTACAACGTCTCGGCAGACCAGCAGACGCTCGAAGCAGACTTGAACCTGGACCTGAGACTGTTCAAGGACGGCCGTGAGATCTCGCTCCCTTTTCAGGACCTGCACCGGCTGCTGCACCGCTACTCCGACCGCTTCTTCGCGGGCTCGATGCTCAACACGCAACCCTTGGAGCCGGGACAGTACCAGATGCGCATCGCGGTCACCGACAAGATCGCCGGCGTCAGCGACGAGCAAGTCCTCAAGTTTCAAATCGTGGAGTCGTGAGTTCCTTCTGCATCGTGATGAGTCGGTGAGAGCCGACCCGCAGCCCTCCCGGAATCCTGGTGTAACCCAGCTGGCGGTAGAAGCGCTCCAAAAAGGCATGGGGATGGAGCAACACCCGCCCAACTCCGGCCTGCGCCGCCAGCCGCTCCAAGGCCCGGACCAGCATGGTACCGATGCCACGTCGGCGGCAATCCGCCAGCACCGCGATGCGGGCGGCGATGGCCTGGCCCGTGGTCGGGAGCAGGAGCAGCCGCCCGGTGGCAACGGCCCGCTCCTCTTCCCAGACGAGCAGGTGAAGGGCTTCAGCGTCCCGTCCGTCCCGGTCCAATTCCTGTGGAATCTTCTGCTCCCGAACGAAGACTTCTCGCCGGATGGCCTGCGCCAGGCGAAGCTCACTCTTGCCTTGACACTGTCTGACTTGCAGCTGCCGCACCATCGCGCGCTCACTCCTGGCGAATCGTGATCTCCTGGTTGGCCGCCACGTCTGCCAATGCCACCGGGGAACCGCCACCCGGCCACCACACCTCGACGCGGTCTACCCGAAGCAGTTCACCCAGGCCGAAGTGCAGCCTGAGATCGTTCTGGGACAGGTAGCTCGAGCCCGAGCGGACCTCGCCAATCAGCCGAACCTCCCCGGCAGTGACGCGGACCCGCGCGCCCAGAGCCAAGCGGTTCTTCCCCGTTCCCACGAGCCGGACGCGGAGCCAGTTGCGGCGATTCCCGCCGTCGTTGCGCAGCACCATGGGCGCGCCGTCCAGATCATTGATCACCACGTCCAGATCCCCGTCATTGTCCAGGTCGCCGACGACCCCCCCTCGGCTGACACGTCTCTCGAGCCAGACGCCGCCCATATCGCCGCCGATTTCGCTGAAGGTGCCGTCGCGGTTGTTGCGGTAGAAGAGTTTCCGCTGCGCGTAGGTCGTGCCCAGCGCGGCTCCGTCCACCTGCGGGTAAACGTGCCCGTTGACGGCGAACAGGTCGAGCCAGCCGTCGTTGTCGTAGTCGAAGAACTCGGTCCCCCAGCCCACGTGGCGAAAACTGTCTTCAGCCGTGCGGGTGGCGAAAGAAGTGTCCGTGTAGGTGAAGTCCTGATCGAACCGATAGACCGTGTTGTATTCCTCCGAGAAGTTGGTCACGAACAGGTCCAGGTCTCCATCGCGGTCGTAGTCTCCCACGGCGACACCCATCGAGCCCTGCTCGCTGCCGTCTTCTCCCACCGCCGTCCCCGCCAGGAATCCCAGCTCTTCGAATGTCCCGTCTCCCCGGTTTCGGTACATGAAGTTGGGGCGTGAGTCATTGGCCACGAACAGATCGACATGGCCGTCCAGGTCGATGTCGCTCCAGATCACGCCCATGCCGTAGTAGCCCTCAGGATCGCTGACGCCGGCCTGCCGGCTCACGTCCGTGAATTTTCCGCCGTCGTTTCGAAACAGCGCGTCCCCCGCCCCCGGGAGCCCTCGCGGGCCGCACTGCACGGGAATGCCTTTGTACTGGCACAGATTCCCCTTTCCGAATTCCGGCAGGTCGTCGAGTTTGAAGTCCACGTAGTTGGCCACGAACAAGTCGAGGTCCCCGTCGTTGTCATAGTCGGCAAAGCCGCAGCCCGCGGACCAGCGGACATCCCCCACGCCTACTTCGGCGGAGCGCTCCTCGAAGGTGCCGTCTCCGCGGTTTCGAAAGATGCGGTTGGGACCCAGATTGGTCACGTAGATGTCCGGAAAACCATCCCCGTCATAGTCGCCGATGCATCCGCCCATGCCCCAGCCGGGATAGGCCACCCCCGCCTTCCGACCCACTTCCTCGAAGACCCAGTCCCCTCGATTTCGGTAAAGGTGGCTGGCCGGGCCGTCCTCGGGGGACGCCTCGGGTCGAGTAGCGAATTCTACGGTTTGAGAGTTGACGAAATAAATGTCGATCCAGCCGTCGTTGTCGAAATCCAGCAGCAGGACTCCCCCGCTCATCGACTCGACGATGTACTTCTTCTCGGGTGCCGACTGGTGGAGAAAGGTGATCCCGCTCGCCTGGGTGACATCCACAAAGCTCACCGTGTCCCCGTCGTCCGAACTCGCGGCGAGCCCGGCCCAACTCGCAACCAGCAACAGGGCGAGCCAGCCCATCCTCTTCGAATCCCTCAACTCGGTGCCTCCTGGTCGACGCTTTCCCTCTCCGATCGACTCCGTGGGCGAGCAAGCCCCGGCGGTTTCCCGAGCATTTTCGCACATTCGACCGGTGCCGCGCCGCCGGGAAGACGCGTCGAGCCGTGGAGGCTGGTGCCCCGCGCCCTGGTTGCGTGCGGCGGGCCGCTAGTGGTAATCGTGGAAAGCGCAATGCCCGACTTACTGGAGATTCGAGACTTGTACAAGAGCTACGGAGAGACTCCCGCGCTGCGGGGAGTCTCGCTTTCGGTGGGCGCCGGCGAGGTCTTCGGACTGCTGGGACCCAACGGCGCCGGCAAGACCACACTGATCCGAATCTTGATGGACATCATCCGGCCCGACACCGGTTCGATCACCCTCTTCGGCGAGCCATTTCGCCGCGAGCACTTGGATCGGATCGCCTACCTGCCCGAGGAGCGAGGCCTCTATCTGAAGCGCAAGGTCCTGGAAGTGATGACTTATTTCGGAAGCCTGCGCGGTCTGCGCCGATCCGAGGCGCGCAGTCGCGCCCTGGAATGGCTGCAGAAGGTGGGGCTTCCCGAAGTAGCCGACTGGAGGGTGGAACGCCTCAGCAAAGGGATGAGCCAGAAAGTCCAGATCGCGGCGACTCTGATGATCGAGCCCGAGCTGTGCGTGCTGGACGAACCGTTCGCGGGCCTCGATCCAGTCAACCTGCGGCTGATTCAGGATTTGATCCGCGAGCGGAGGCTGGCCGGGCGGAGCACCATCCTGTCGACCCATCAGATGAATCTGGTGGAGACGCTGTGTGACCGCGTCGGCTTGATTCACCGGGGCCGCCTCGTCGTGTACGGAGAGGTCGAGGAGGTTCGCCGTCAATATTCGCAGCCCGAAGTGCGCGTCGAACTCGGAGGACCGCTGCCCGAGCTGCCCGGCGTCCTCCGAACCGTCGAGGAGGGTTCTCGACGCTGGCGCCTGCTCCTGAGTGCGGACTATTCCTCCCAGCAGGTGCTGGCTCGGCTCCTGGAATCGGAAACCCCGGTGAGCCGTTTCGAGAAGGTGTTGGCCCCGATCGAAGACATCTTCGTGCAAGTGGTCGGAGGGGCTCAGCCATGACGCGCCTCAGCAAAGTGCGCACCGTCGCGGTCTTCGAGTTCCTCTCCACCTTGAAGCGAAAAGGCTACCTGGTGGCTACTTTCGGAATGCCGGTCTTTCTGCTCCTGTACGGAGGCTTGATTTCGGCCGTTGGCTTCTTCGTCCACCAGTCCGAATCACAGCTCAAGATCTTCGGGATCGTCGACCCCAGCAAGACGCTGGAACTGCAGGGGGATGTGACCGGTCCGGACGAGATACCCGAGGAAGTGCGGGACGCGCTGGCCCGACTCGGCCAGGAGGAGTTGTTGGCGGGTCCGCTGGCCTTGGGAGAGCGAGCCGTCTTCCGCCCCTTCGCCGACGAATCGGCGGCCCGCGACGCCCTGCACGCGGGGTCGATCAAGGCTTTCTTCGTACTTTCCCCTGACTTCCTCGACAATGGAAAGCTGGACGAGTACTACGGGGACGGCCCGGGCCTGGAAGGCGGTTCCAAGGCCCGTGACGGCCTCCGCCGGCTGGTCCTGGAAAAGCTGCTGGAGGGACGCGTGCCTGCGGAAATTGCCGAGCGCGTCCGAGATCCGATTGCCGAGGTGGCGAGCTGGACTCTGGACGAACAGGGCCAGCGCCTGCCCCGTAGCGCCGGCGCCCTGATCGCACGCCTGGTGGTGCCCCTGGCCTTCACCATCCTGCTCTTCGTCTCGTTGATGATGAGCGCCGGATACTTGGTTCAGGGCACCGCCCTGGAGAAGGAAAACAAGGTGGTCGAGGTGATCCTCTCTTCGGCCAACCCCGAAGAAATCCTGTTCGGAAAACTGCTGGGGCTGGGGGGCGCGGGCTTGCTTCAGGTGACCGTCTGGTTCGGGATGATGATCGCCGCCGGGCTCACCTTCGCGGCGACTTTGGCCGCCCTGGGAGTCCAAGTCCCCTGGCTGGCCATGTGTGTGGGGCTCTTTCTCTTCGTGGGCGGCTATCTGTTTCTGGGGTGCCTCATGTTGGGCGTGGGCTCTCTGGGCAGCAACCAGCGGGAAAGCCAGCAGTTCTCTGCCGTATGGACTCTACTGGCCGTGCTGCCCCTGATGTTCATGGGGGTCTTCCTGCAGGAGCCGCACCACCCAGCCGCGCTGGTCATGACCTGGATTCCTTTCACCGCTCCCGTCACGGTCCTGTTGCGGCTCTCACTGGACTCGGCGGGGGTAGCCTGGTGGGAAATCGTGGGCTCGCTCGCAGTCCTGGTCGTCTCGACCTGGTTGGGCTTGCGTTTCGGAGCCAAGCTCTTCCGGGTTGGCCTCCTGCTCACCGGCGCCCGCCCCAAATGGCGGGAAATCTGGCGCCAGGCCCGGCTGGGTTGAGGGCGCCGCCCCACCCTCACGCGACCCGGTCCATCTCGAACAGGCTGAACTCAGGCAAGCCGTGCAACTGTCGAACCTGCCGCTGGCGGTAGCGCTTCTCCAGTTGCTGGAAGGTCTCTTTCGAGAGTCGTTTCCTGTACAACCGCAGATCCTCCCGCACTTGTTTGTTGAGCGCCTT
>JBFKLX010000177.1:0-11685 GCA_041630155.1 Acidobacteriota bacterium | reverse complement strand
GGTTGCCCTGCTCGCGCCAAATCAGATCGGCGAGATTCTGGCGCGCCTCGTGCGGCTCGGCGAGCTTCTCACCGCTCGGCTCTCTGCACGGCTCTCTGACGTCGGCCCCGCAGCGGGGGCAGTTCAAGCGGCGGGGGGTGAACAGCGGATCGGTCCACAAACGGGTGTTACACACGGGACAATGCTGGGCCATGAGAAGCCTGCCTAGCGCACCGGCGCATCCAGGATCGCGCCGGCCACCACAGAAGCCAACCGTTTTCGCAAAGGAACCACGTTGCCCTCGCCGCCGGGGTGCAATCGACTCGTCATCGAGACGACGAAAGTCTCCGTCACTGGATCGATCCACAGCGAGGTTCCGGTGAAGCCGGTGTGGCCGAAGGAGCCAACTGGGAACAGATCTCCCCGATTGCTGCTGAAGCGGGAGCGCATGTCGAAGCCCAGGCCCCGCCACTCTCCCAGTGCGGGAGGGGCCTGATTGCTCGTCATCTGACGCACCCCCAGGGGCGACAGGACGCGCGCTTCTCCGTAACTGCCGCCATTGAGGATGAACTGGGCGAAACGGGCCGTGTCCCGGGCTGTCGAAAAGAGGCCGGCGTGTCCCGCAATGCCTCCCATGCGGCTCGCCGTCGGGTCGTGCACCTCACCCCGAAGCATGCGGCCCTCGCGCGGCTCGGTGGGAGCAATCCTGGGCACCCATTCGGCCGGCGGGTTGAACCGGGTGTCGTGCATCCCCAGAGGCCGGAAGACTTCTCGTTCGCTGAATCGGTCGATCGTAACCCCCGAAACACGATGAACGATCTCGCTCAGGACGAGATAGTTGATGTCGCTGTAAATGAATTGGCTGCCAGGTTCGGCCACCAGCTTTTCGTCACAGGCCATGTGGATGGCCGTTTCGTAGCCTGTCCAATCCGTGTCCAGGTCGAGATCCGGGCGGAGCCCGGAATAGTGGGTCAACAACTGCATGAGCGTCAGGACTTCTTTGCCGTGAGCTTCGAATTCGGGGAGGTATCGGACTACGGGATCGCTCAACGACAGTTCACCCTGCTCGACCAGCACCAAGGTCGAGGTGGCAGTCGCCATTACCTTGGTCAGAGAGGCCATGTCGAACAGGGTGTCCAGCGTCATCTCTTCGCTCTCCGGGACTCTGGCGCGCTCACCGAAGGCTTTCTCGTAGACCACCCGGCCGTGCCGTCCGACCAGGACCACGGCTCCCGGTGCAGCGCCTTCTCGAATGGCGCGCTGGATCACCCCGTCGAGTCGGGACAGGCGTTCAGTGGAAAAGCCTTCCTGCTCCGGAGCGGCGGTCTCCATTGGGGCGCTGGGGCCGCCGCGCCGGCTCGTCACCGGCTCGACACATCCCGCCAGGCCCAGAGCGGCCCAAATCGCGAGGATGGGGAGGCCGGTGAGCCGCCGGGCCGGGCCGGGGGGCGCGGCGTCGAGCCTCCTTGCCGGGAATCGTGAAGAGCCTTGTCCGAAAACTATTGGCTGCATTGCTAGGCCAATTCTAGGACAAGTTCGCGGCTGAGGACAGCTCTGGAAAGCCGGAGAGAGCTGCGGTGATCCTGCGCCGGTCACGGCGCCTGATTGACAGCGGCGAGTCCCGGCCCACATCATCGGCACTGTGAGCGAACACGGATTCGTGCTGGCCGGCGGGCGCAGCAAACGAATGGGCCGGGACAAGGCGACGCTCGTGATCGGCGGGCAGACACTGCTGGGACGGGCAGTCGACCTGTTGCGGTCCCTGTCGCTCCCGGTGACGGTCGTCCTCAATGCCGAGCAGGACTTCCCCTCGCTGGACCTCCCAATCATCCGAGACCGGGTGGCGGGCAGGGGTCCGCTGGGCGGCCTCTACACCGCCCTGAAGCACACCCGGGCCCGTTTCAACTACGTAGTCGCCTGCGATCTTCCCTTGTTGCCCGTCGGCTTGATGTCGAAGCTGAAGGCTCATCTGCAGAAGTCCGATATTGTCGTCCCGGCCGACTCCCACGGCCAATCTCACCCCCTGTGTGCGGTCTATTCCCGCCGCTGCCTCGGAGAAATCGAGGCGCAGCTTTCGGGCCCGGATCTGAGTCTGCTCGCCTTGCTGTCCAGCCCGCGGCTCACCATCCACACCGTTCCCCCCGCTGAGCACGGATATCCGGACTGGGCGTTCCTCAACCTCAATGCGCCCGAGGATCTGCAGAGGATGGCCGGTTGGCAACGGCTCCCCAAGTAGGCGTGGGGCGTAGGCGGCATGGTGCGGGGGAGCTCACTCTCAACTCGGTCGGCTCTTGGAGCCAACCATGTAGCCGAGGACGAAAATGGCGATGATGGCGATGATGTGAAAGACGAGCAACCCGGCGCTCATTTCCATGGGGTCTTAGTGTGAACTGCAAACCGGATCGAAAGCAAGTCCATCCCACCTCCCTGAGGAGTCAGGGCAGGATGGAGTGTCACGGCACTCAGTTCGACTTTCCGCGGCAGGCGTCCAGGAGTCTCAGCAAGGCCTCTTTGGGCCCCAGCGTCACCAGCGTGTCTAGAGCCTGAATTCCCTCGGTGGCCGCCGGGTTGAAGATCATGTCTCCGTTGCCGCGTTTGATGGCGACGATGATCACCCCGTACTTGTTGCGGATCCCGGCTTCGGCGATCGAGGGGCCGTTCAGATGTGAGGCCTCGGAAACCAGCACCTCTTCGAGGCCGAGTTCCAGGTGCTCGCGGTGAGTTGCCAGCTCCATCACTTCCACGACGGTGGGTTTCAGAGCAGCCTGCAGGACGCGCGAACCGGCGATCTCGTAGGGTGAAACGACTTTGTCCGCACCTCCCCGCTTGAGTTTGAGTTCCGCCTTCTGATCGTTGGCGCGGGCAATCACGGTGACACGGCGGCTGATCCCTTTCGCGGTAATCGTCAGGTAGAGGTTGTCGGCATCTGAAGGAAGCAGGGCCATCAGGCCGCGTGCGCGGGCGATTCCGGCGGAACGAAGCACTTCCTCATCGGTCGCGTCCCCGATCAGGTAGAGGTAGTCGCTTACGCCGAGTTCTTCCTCGTTTTCGGGATTCGCGTCGATGACCACCACGCCCATCTGCTCTCGCCTGAGCCCTTCGGCCACCGGCTTGCCGACCCGGCCGTAGCCGCAAACGATGAAATGGTTGTTCAGCCTGTCGATTTCACGCTGCATACGTCGCCTTCCCAGTTCTCCAAAGAGTTCCCCTTCCAGGATCACCTGTCCCAGTTTGGCCGAGGTGTAAGCCACAATGGCCAAGCCGGAGAAAATGATGAAGGTGGTGAAGACCCGGCCTTCCCCGCTCAATTGGCGTACCTCGCCAAAACCCACGGTGGAAATCGTGATCACCGACATGAAGAAGGACTCACTGAAGGACCATCCTTCGATCACCATGTACCCGACGGTCGAAACCACGGACAGTCCGAGGAAGAGCACGAGACCAAGCTTCACGCCGGCTTGCGGAGTCAAGAATGCCGTGGAGAGCAACTTGTTCATATCGTTCGGGACGCGGGCCAAAAGCCCGCCCCCAGGCTATCCATTCCCCGACTGCGGATCAACGGCAGTCGAACCACGGGCCCTGGCCCGAGATGGCGCCTGCTCGCCGCTGTACGCATGCTCACGCGCCGGCCCGCTCGAATTCGGCTTTCAGCCGCTCGGCCAGTTCCGGGAGACGGTCATAGAGTTGGCGAAGAGGCCGAGGAGGGTGATTGGCGATGGCGTAGGCCGTCAGGATTGGCAAAGCGATGGTGCTGTCCAGATAGCAGACGACCGCATCGGGAAGGCGGTCGGGATCGACCTTCCCCCAGCTCACGGCCTCACCGGGAGTCGCGCCCGAGAGGCCTCCGGTGTCAGGCCGGGCATCCGTGATCTGGAGAAAGTAATCGTGGCCTTTTTCTTCGATACCAAGAACTTCCTGGATTTGCGGCTCGGTCTGAAGCAGAAAGTTCTTGGGAGATCCACCACCCAGGATGAACACCGCGCTCCTTCCGCCCGATCGTTTTGCGTCCAGTACGATGGCCGCCGTTTCGTTGACGTCCCGAGAGACGTCGAATCGGAGCTTTCCACCTCGAAGCTGGGCGGCCGCCACGTTCATGCCGATGGAACTGTCTCCGGGTGAGGAAGTGTAAATTGGGACCTTCAAGCGCTGTGCCGCCGCCAGGAAAGACTTGTTCTCCAGCCCCAGCACCCGTTCCCGTTCCGCCACGTATTTACCTACCCGATAATGGAATTCCGCCGTGGACATCTCTTTTTGAAATTCCGGCGCAGCGATCACCTCTCGGTAGAAAGCGTCCGTCGAAAGCAGCACGTCGTAGTCGAAGAAAATGTCGAAGATGCGAACCACGCCTTCTTCCCGCAGCACTACGTCGCTGATGCCGGTGTTGCCCCGGTGCATGTCCAAGCCGATGGCGAAATGGGTGTCGTGGTAGAGATTGGCCCCGGTCGAAACGATCCAGTCGACGAATCCCCGCTCCAGCAGAGGGATCAAACAGGACATCCCCAGCCCCGCGGGCGTGAGCGCCCCAGTCAAGCTGAGCCCCACCGTCACGTCCGGTTCGAGCATCTTGCGAACCAGCAGATGGCAAGCCTCCCGCAAGCGGGCGGCGTTGTAGGCTTCAAACGCCTGGTCCACGATCTGGCTCATGGTCGTCTTCTCGGTAATGGGTTCAGGGGCGATCCGGCGACCGCTCAAGAAGCGATTGCGCATGGCTGGGAAGTATAGCAGGCAGGGCCAGCCCTGCTCATGCTCCAAGTTGCTACAATCACCCGATGGAGAAGTTGTTTCCGTTTTGCGGCTATCGTTACGACCTCTCCCGGGTGGGCGAACTCGGTCGAGTCGTCACACAGCCTTACGACAAGATCACGCCGGACCTGCTGCAGCAGTACCTGGGCCGCAGCCCATACAACGTGGCGCGGGTGATCAAGAATCCCAATTACACCGAAGCTGGTGAGCTGTTTGCGTCCTGGATCCGGCAGGGTGTCCTCCGCCGGGATCCCGAACCCGGCCTGTACCCCTACCAGCAGGAATTCGAGTTGGAGGGCCGCCCGCGCCGGCGCCTGGGCCTGATCGGGCTGGTATCGCTGGAGGGAGCCGGGCAGCGGGTCAAGGGACATGAGAACATTTTCAGAGCGCCGCTGGAGGATCGCCTCCAGTTGATTCGCCGGACCGAGTCCAACGACGGGCTGATCTTTTCCCTCTACTCCGATCGCCGGCGGCAGGTCGACGGGATCCTCGAGAGCTTCTGCTCGGGCCGGGATCCCGTGGCTGAACTTCTGGACGATCATGGGACCCGACACACTCTCTGGAGGCTCGCCGATCCGGATTTGCAGCAGGAGATCTGCCGCTGCTTTCGCGACTGGACGCTCTACATCGCGGACGGGCATCATCGCTTTCAGACCGCGCTGGAATACTCCCGGGAATGCCGTGACAACGGTTGGAAACCCGGAGCCGTCGAGAGTTTTGACAAGCGGATGATGGCGCTGTTCAACATGGAATCGGAAGGGCTCTGCATTCTGCCCACCCACCGGGCCCTCCGCGACCTCGAGTCGTTCGAGGCGGCCAGGTTCCTGGAGCGCCTGCGAGGCCACTTTCGAGTGACGGAAGTAGCCGGGGAAGAGGAATTGGCCCGGGCTCTGCGCTCGGGACGGCAACGCCTCGGAATGGTCACAGGACAGCCTTTCTCGACTTTTCTGCTGGAGCCGGGCCCCAGACTTCCCGGCAGCATGGACCGAATCCAGGGCCCCGCACGCGAACTGGACGTGAACCTGCTCCACAGCGGCATCCTGGAGCCGCTGTTGCGGGTCGGTCGAGCAGAACTGGCCTCCCAAAAACACGTGGACTATTTCCGCGACCGCGGGGAACTGTTGGAATTGCTCCGCCAAGGCCGGTATCAGGTCGCTTTTCTGCTCAATCCCACCCGGCTCGAGCAGGTGCGGGAGATCTCAGAGCGGGGTGAGAGGATGCCCCAAAAGTCGACCGACTTCTTCCCCAAGCTGCTGACCGGACTGGTTTTCATGAAAATGACGATTCGAAAACCGGACTCGGCCTGAAGCCTGGCTCGTCCCATCGGGCGGCTCGAGACTGGGCGGATTCGCCCAGGCGGGGCGAGGGCCATGGGGCTTGGAGCTTGGTATCATGGAGAGATCATGAGAAAAGCGATGGGTTCGCGTTTCTGGCTGAGTCACTGGATCGCCTTCTCGCTGGCTGGCTGCATTTCGGCCAGCCTCTTCTGCCAGCCCCGCCTGGTCTTGGACCAGCCGTCCAGTTACCAGGTCGGCGACAAGGTCGACCTGGGCTCGATTCTCGAAGACAGTTCCGGTGCCGGCCACCGCCTGGGAGATCTCATCCAGCCCGACGCCCGGGTGCTGGTTCTGATCATCTTCGGGGGCGGACTCAAGTCTTTTCCAGACGAGGAAAAGTTCAGAGGCCCGCTATGGTGCGAGGACAGCTTCGATGATCTGGCCGTGCAACGGGCGCTGGTCAGCCGCTTTCACGAAGAGCCGGTTCAGTTCTTTGCAGTCGCAGTTCCTCCCGTCTACAAGCCGGAGACCTTCGGTTGGGAGCGAGATCCTTTCCTGAGCCTCCCGGATGATTCCGAGGACTACCGGCAGGCCGTCGAGCAGTTCATCCAGGCCACGGAAAAGGAGAAGGCCCGCGGTCTGCTGCCTTTCGACACGGTCTACTACGACCCCAGGTTCCGACTGGCTCAGAACAAGAAGGAACGTGAGCTGGGAGGGCAATTCGGCACGATCTACGACTGGCAGGGAAAGCTGAAGTGGCACAATGATCCGCGCCGTTACGGCACTCCCACGATTTGGATTCTGGGGCGAGACGGAGAGGTGCTGGTGGAACCCCTCTACGGAAATGATTACGACTCGGACCCGCCGGAAATCCACTACGGCTACGCCGAGGCCAGCGCGCTGATCGAGCATGCGATCCAGCGCCAGGGCTAGCCGCCAAGCTACTCCTCGTGGAGCCTTTTGCAGAACAGGACTGGAGCTGGGAGGCGTTCAACCGCGGAAGTCTTTTCCGGCTTTCAGGATTTCCGTCCGGTGATCGGGGCCCTTCAGCTCGACCACGGCGCACATTTCCATGAGCCGAGAGAAAAGCCGTTGCCCGAGTCGCTCTCCCAGCCAATCAGGGACTCGCGGGATCCGGGAGCCTGCGATGCCGTCTCCCCTCGAGACCCCGGCCGGCGGTCGCAGCGGCAGGTTGGTGGTGAAGACGGTGAGCTTCCGGTGCGTATAGCGGTGATTGATCACGGTGTGAATGGTTTCGCGAACCCACTCGGTGGGCCTGCCGGTTCCCAGATCGTCCCACACGACCAGCGGTGAGAACATCAGTGGCCTGAGCACTTCCCGCTCCGTCTCGGGTGCGTCGCGGTCGTAAGAATACTGAAGCCTCCGCAGCAGTTCGGTTTCGTCCACGAAGCGGCAAGGCAGTTGTCTTTCCTCGACCAAGGTCCTCAGAATCGCCGCAGCCAGGTGGGTCTTTCCTACCCCACACGGTCCCGAGAACAGAAGCCCCCGCTCCGAACCGTCGAAGTGATGGACGAATTCGACGGCTGTCTGGAGGGCCTTCTCCTGGAGCCGATGGATGGGCGAGAACTCTGCGAATCCCTGGCGGAGGTAGCGCGGAGGAAGGCCGGATTTTTCGAGCAGTCTCTGGACCCGCAGCCGTTCCCGGCATTGGGAACATGGCTCAACGCTCTGGCGCTCGGCCGTGACCACCCAACCGGTCCCCCGGCAGGCCGGGCAACTTCGCTCGGTGAGCAACTTCAGCCTTCCCCTTTCCAGATGATTTCAGGGCTGCCCATGGCAACGTTCTCGTGGCGAGCCAGCACGAAAAGCAGATCGGACAGGCGATTGACGTAAATCAACAGATGGCGGTTCAGGTCTCCCTCTTCACGCTCCAACCGCACCATCAGGCGTTCGGCACGGCGGCAAACGGAGCGGGCCAGTTGCAGGAAAGCGGCGCCGGCCGTGCCGCCGGGGAGGATGAAATGCTTGAGCTTGGGGAGCCCCTCCTGAAGTTGGTCGATCAGTTTCTCCTGCTCGCGCCAGTCGTCTTCTCGAATGCGCCGCGGTTCGTGACGCCCTCCGCTGCGGGTGGCCAGATCGGCGCCCGCGACGAAGAGCTGGTGCTGGATCCGGTCCAGAATCTCGAGAGTCCGCGAGTCCAGGCAATGGCTGCGCGCCAGGCCGAGGGCCGAATTCAACTCGTCCAGCGTTCCGTAGGCTTCCACCCGGAGCGTATCTTTGTCGACGCGTTCGCCGCTGAACAGAGAAGTCTGGCCCCGGTCACCCGTTCTCGTGTAGATGCTCATCAGGCAGTACTCAAGGCGTCACGATATCACAACCGCTCGACTGGCCAGTCCTGCGCAGGACCGTGGAGGGTTCGCCTCCCAAGTTCGCCCCCAGTCCCGGTTTCTCCCCGCGGCCTCGCGCCCGACTCGTGCTACGAATCTCTGAGGCAGGACGCCAGCAGGTCGCGCAAATTCTGCTCTCGGGCTCGGTGCCGGAACAGTTCTCTTTCTCCCCAGGTGGCTACCGGGATGTGCTGGCCATAGAGCCGGGCCAGTCGAGGGTCGGTGTCGACATCGATCGCTTCCACCCGAAGGGAGTACTCGGCGGCCAGTCTGGACAGGATTTTCCAGGCTTCCTCGCAAAGGTGACAGTTCCGACGGGTATAGAAATTGATTTGAATAGGGTTCATCAGTGCTCTACAATTCAGTCATGGTGCCACTCGGGTAGAAACGCGGTTTCCTGGGCGAGGGGCCCGGAACTGGCGTGAGTCTACCATGCCTTCGCGGGGAGGGCGCCCAGAGTTCTTCTGAGCGGGGATCACGAGGTGCTTCGGATTCACCATCCGGTTGCGCCTTTCAGTCGCCTGGCTTCAGGCCCAAGCGGGACACGACTGGAGGTTCCCGCCCACTCCCAACAATCAACGGAAGGAGTGTCGTGGAATGAGTAGAAAATATCGGCAACGGGGATATCAGGAAGAAGGAGAGAAGTCCCGCAAGGGCGGGCGCCGTTCGGCTTCCCGTGGGTTCAAGGAGGGCCCTCGATCGCCCCGCATGACGACTTTTCAGGAGGCGTTTCGCTGCGGTGTTTGCGGGGCCAGCCTCCCCCCCAGTTTCACCGAAATCACGATCTCCAGTGAGTGTCCCCAGTGCAGCGAGGACCTGCATACCTGCAAGAATTGCACCTTCTTCGACCCGGGCAGCCGCTTCGAGTGCAGTGAGGTGATTCCCGAACGCGTCTACCCGAAGGACAAGCGCAACGAGTGCGAGTACTTCGAACCGCGGACGACGGTCGAGAAATCGGTGAGTTCCAATTCCACTCCTACGCTCGATCCCCGCGAAGCGTTCGAGAGGCTCTTCAAGAAATGAAGATCGTGGTTTGTCTCAAAGAGGTGGCGGGACGCGACACGCGGTACCGAATCGAGCCGGGCGGCCGGTGGATCGAAGAATCGGATCTCAGTTACGAGATCAACGAATGCGACGAATACGCCCTGGAGGAGGCCCTCAAGCTGCAGGAGAAGCATGGAGGCGAGGTAACCGTCCTGACCTTGGGTCGGAGCCGGGCGGAAAAATCGATGCGAAAAGGGTTGGCCATGGGCGCACACCGGGGCACTCAGGTCATCGACGCGGAGGGGCGCGCCACCTCCCCGCACGCCATCGCTGCGGCTCTGGCAGGCGCCCTGAAAGGCGAAGAGTTCGATCTGATTCTGGCCGGAACTCAGTCGGATGACTACAGTTACGCCCAGACGGGAGTGATTCTGGCCGAGTTGTTGGGCTTGCCCCACGCCACCATCGTGATGGAGATCGATGTCGACACTGAGGCATCCCAGCTCAAGGCGTTACGCGAAATGGAGAGCGGCTGGTTCCAGTGGGTCCAGCTGCCCATGCCTGCCTTGCTGACCATCCAAGCCGGGATCGCCAAGGTCCGGTACCCTTCTCTGAAAGGCATCATGCAGGCCAAGAAGAAGGAGATTCGGCAGATTCCTCTCGAGCAGCTCTCCATCGACTGGGATTCCCTCCCCAAGGTGGAAGTGCGGCGCCTCTACCTTCCCGAGATCGCTTCCAAGGCTGAAATGCTGGAGGGAGACCCCAGCACGGTGGCCTCCACTTTGCTGGAGAAACTCAAGAAGGAAGCGCGCGTGCTTTGATCCTTCTTCGACCTCCAGGTTCGGGACACAGCACCAGATGGGACTTCGATGTCTAGGATGAAGAGTGTATGAGCGAGCAGGTTTTCGTTTTGATGGATCATGGGCAAGGTCAGATTCGGAGCACTTCCTGGGAGACTCTGAGGATGGGGCAGTTGCTGGCCGCCGAGACCCATGCCTCTGTGACGGCGGTCGTGCTGGGCCACCAGGTTCGGCAGCTGGCCGAGCAGCTCGCCTCAAAGGCTCTCGAATCTGTTCTCTGCTGCGACCACCCCAAGCTCACCCAATATGACCCCGACACCTACTGTGCGGCGCTGGGCCAGCTCCTGGAGGCGGAGCAGCCTCGATTGCTGCTGCTCGGTCACGTCTACCAGAACATCGACCTGGCGCCCAAGCTGGCGGCCTCACTCGGCACCGGGCTGGTGACGGACTGCATCGGCTTCAAGCTGCAAGGCGAAGAGTTACTCTTCATCCGCCAGATGTTCCGCAACAAGCTCAACGCCGATGTCGCCGTCCAGTCAGCGACTCCCTGGATCGTGACCATGCAGTCGGGCGCCTACAGCGCAGACGAGCTTCAGGAGGGCCAGGCGCGCCTGGAAGAGCGCCAGCTGTCGCTCGAGCAGGTGTCCGCGCGGCGCCGGCAGCTGGAGGCCATTGAGGGGATGAAGGGCAGCGTCGACCTGACCAAGGCGGAAGTCATCGTGGGTGTAGGCCGGGGGATCAAGAAGGCCGAGAGCCTGGAGATGATCCGCGAGCTGGCGTCGCTTCTGGGCGCTGAAATCGGGGCCAGCCGACCGGTTGTCGACAACGAATGGCTGGAGCGTGAGCGTCAGATCGGCAGTTCGGGCCAGAACGTCGCTCCTCGCCTCTACCTCTCCTGCGGCATTTCGGGAGCCATCCAGCACATCGTTGGGATCAAGGGTTCGCAGTGCATCGTCGCGATCAACAGCGACCCCAATGCTCCCATCTTCAACGTGGCGCGATACGGCATCGTCGGCGACCTCTTCGAGGTCGTCCCGGCCCTGATCAAGGAGCTGAGAGCCGCGAAGTCCTGACTGTTACAATGGCTGCTGATGAAAGCGCTCCTGTTTCGCGCCCACGGTGACCTCGAGCAAGTCTATTACGGAGACAAGACCGTCCCCCGGCCCCAAGCGGGTGAGGTGCTGGTCAGAACCCGAGCGGCCGCTCTCAATCATCTGGACCTGTTTGTGCTGGGAGGGATCCCGGGCATCGAATTGGAAATGCCGCACGTTCCGGGCTCGGACGGCGCTGGCGTCGTCGAAGCAGTGGGTGAGGGCGTGACCCGCTTCTCCCCCGGGCAGCCGGTGATGCTCAATGCCTGTCTCTGGTGCGGCCGTTGCGAGTTCTGTCTGCAGGGTGAAGAGAGTCTGTGCGTTGGCCTTCGCCTGGTAGGTGAACATGGCCCCGGAACGCTGGCGGAATTCTTCAAGGTTCCAGAGGTCAACCTGGAACCCATACCGGAAGGAGTCTCGTTCGAAGAAGCTGCCGCTTTCTCTCTGGTCTTTCAAACCGCCTGGC
>JBFKLX010000176.1:0-11703 GCA_041630155.1 Acidobacteriota bacterium | reverse complement strand
TGCGGGCGGGGCTCTCGAGGCGAGGTCGCGAAGAGAGGAGGAGGCGATGCCGGAGCATCGTCGAGGAGGAACGACAAAGAGATCGCCCGAGACCCCCGTGCGCCCGAAGGGTTGCGGGCGAGCCCCCAAGTGCCCGGCGCCTCCGAGCAGGGTGGCCCACTCGGTTTCCGGGGGCCGGCTGCTGCTTCGAAACGCCCGCAACATCCGTTGCTGTATTTATGGATCGGGGTACTTAAGGCGAGGGGTTGGGGTCCTCGAGTTCTTGGCTCGTAATGGTATTCGTAATCGCTTTCGCAATCGAGGATCGGGGGAGGGAGGAGGCTCGCAATCGATTCTGACAACGATTGCGATCACGACGAGAGGCTGAGGGGCGTGGGGGTTCGTGGGCCCGTGGGTCCGTGGGTCTGGGGGTCTGGGGGGCGTGCCACTCGCTTCCAGCCGGTGATCCCCTAAGCCCTAGCCCCTATGCTCCCTGAGTTTGACAGTCCCGGGGCGCTTGCCTACAATCTGGAGTCCCAGCGAGAGCTCAGAGCAGTCTGCACGGGTCAACGGCTCGAGCGTGGAGTTGCTGGCCAAACGCGGGTCGTCGCCCAGGGGAGAGGGCGAGGCGGGACGTAAATTCCCCGGCGCTGCAGTAGAGTTCCTATGAGAAGCGGGGGGTAGAGCCTCCTGCCGCGGCTGTCGAAGCTCGGGCCGCCGGAGCTGTCTTTGCGAGATTTCCCGTACGCCAAACCTGAGGCAGGTTTTCGCTTGTGCGAATCGTTCGTGCGGGCCCAGTACCGGGAAGATCGGCCGGAGCGGGTCACTGCTGGACCGCTGACCGTGCAGCCAAGGGGCGCGAGACAGTCGGTCGAAGGGGATTGAAACATGCCGATCGAATTCGGTCCCGACTTTTGGGAGCGAAGCTGGACCTATCAGCAGGGCGTCAACGGCCGCATCAAGGCCGCCATCCTGGCCGCCGGGCTGGGCAGACGGATGGATCCTCTGACGGTTCGACATCTGCCCAAGCCGCTGTTCCCGTTGGGCGGCAAGATTCCCATGGCCGAGGTTTGGGTGCGGCGGCTGGTCGAATCCGGGATCACCGACATCTCCATGAACCTGTGCGTTCTGGCCGAGACCATTCGGCGCCACTTTCGCGACGGCGCCAAATTCGCTGCCGACATCAGCTACGTCGACGAACACAATCCCAGCGGGACATTGGGAGGGGTCTGCAAGCAGGTACTGGGAGAACGCGCCAAGGCTCTCCCGAGCGAGATCGCCGGCCAACTGCCGAGGGAGTTTGGCGGCTCCACGGTGATCGTCCCGAGCGGCGACATCGTCACCAATTTTGGAGCCGAACTGCTTCAGGAGATGTATGACATTCATCGACGAGCCGGAGCAGCTTTGACGATGGTGCTGGTGCCGGTTCCCTGGGAACGCCGCAAGGACTACGGGACCGTGGTGCTGGGGAGCTCCGGAGAGCACCGGGGGATGTTCTCCAAGAGCGCCCGGATCGAGCAATTTCGTGAAAAGGATGCCGAGTCACCCAGCAACCTCAACAACGCTTCGATCTACCTGATCGAAAAAGAGCTGTTGGAGGTGTTGGATCCCTTGCGTACGGAGGCCAGCCCAGATCAAAAAGAGCCCTTCTACGATTTCGGAAAGCACGTTTTCCCGGCGATGCTGGGCGAGTTGCCCCAGGTGCGATTGAGCCGTGACTTTCTGCTCTGGGGGGTTCAATACGACGGCAAGTGGTTCGACGTGGGACAGAAGCGGGATTACCTCCTGGTCAACGAGTACCTCCTGGACGGCGACTTGAATATCAACCTGCCCTACGAAAAGCTGGCGTGGGGATATCTCGGCAACAACGTGAGCATCGATTTCAGCCGTGTCACCATTCGCCCTCCCGTGATTCTGGGCAATGACTGCGTGGTCGAACGGGGAGCCGTACTGGGCCCTTATGCGGTGATTGGAGACGGCTGGGTAGTGGAAAGCGAGGCCCACATCCGCCACTCGGTCCTGTGGGAACGCTATTCCTTCTTCGATGATGAGGGCAACGAGATTCCCGCCCAGGAGAGGCGAGTCGTGGACCGGCACGAAGTGCGCCGCGGGGTCACCGTGGACGGTTGCATCGTGGTGGGCGGGGCGATCCGCGAGGACATCCGGGACAAGACCGTCGATTTGGAAGAAGATGGAAGCCTCGCGATCCTGCCCATCGATTTCGTGCCGGAGGGGGTCCGCCCGTAGTCTCGCGGCGAGCCTGCGCCTGCTGAAGCGGTTCTCGCCGGGCTGGGGCGGCCACACGTCTGCCTCGTTCGGACACCGAGTGAGCATTGTTCCCGATGAAGTGATCCGACTATCATCAGGTGGGTGGGCCGGGTGCTATAGTCTGGTGGTGGGAGGATTCGACTCATTTTGTCAGCGCTGGCTCGGGAAACAAGATTCGCCATTCGAAGGCTTCTGAAGGCGCCTGGCTTCAGCCTGGTCGTAGTCGTGACTCTGGCTCTGGGAATCGGTGCCAACACGGCCATCTTCAGTGTGATCAGCGCCGTCCTGTTCCGCCCCTTGCCCTATCCAGAGCCTGACCGCCTGGTCATGTTTTGGGAAAAGTTCGCGAACGTGGGCATCGACTACGTGCCGATCAACGAGGGTGCGCTGTACGAGTGGAAGGAACAGCAGCAAGTCTTCAAGGAGATGGCCGGTTTCCGGATCCGCAGCCATGCCACGGGCCGCCCGGTCATACTGACGGGTGATTGGACTCCTCAGCGGGTCAACGGGATCATGTGCAGCTACGAGCTGTTTTCGACGCTCCAGGTCGAACCGATTCTGGGTCGCGACTTCCGGGAGGGAGAAGATCTTCCCGGTGCCGCGCCGGTCGTGATTCTGTCACACGGTTTTTGGCTGCGGCTGTTCGGGGGAGATCCTGCTGCACTGGGCCGGACTCTCCATCTGGACGGGACCCCTCACGAGATTGTCGGCGTCATGCCACCCGGCTTCTTTTTTCCGCCTCCCTTGAAGTTCGGAGGCAACGTCCGCGAAGGAGCCGGAGAGATCTTCTTTCCCTACCCGTTTCGGCGGGACTTCTTCGGGGTTCGGACGATTCGCTCGGTGGCCCGGCTCAACGACGGGATTTCGATTTCGGCTGCTGAAGCAGCATTGCAGCCGATCGCCGAGGAGCTCTTCCTGCGGCGCCCCGACGCCTCTCTGGAGGGCCCCGGGGCCGTCCTGCTGCCGCTGCACGAGCAAGCCGTCGATCTGAGCCGCGGCCCGCTCATGCTCCTGGCCGGGGCGGTCGGAGCAATCCTGCTGATCGCCTGTCTCAACGTAGCCAACCTGCTGCTGGCGCTGACCACCCGGCGGCAGCGGGAAATCGCCGTTCGGGTGGCGATCGGGGCGGCACGTTCTCAGATCGTCCGGCTGCTGCTGTGCGAGACGTTCGTGCTGGCCCTGGCGGGCGGCGTTGTGGGCGTCTCGTTGGCCCACTTCGGACTGCCTCCCCTGATGCACGTCAGCTCGCGGTACATTCCCAATCTGGGGCCGGTATCCATCGACCCTCGGGTCTTGGGCTTTGCCTTTGGGCTCACCCTGCTGACGGGACTCGCCATCGGTCTCTTTCCGGCGCTGCGAGTCTCCCGTCCGACGATTCCGGAAGACCTCAAGGAAGGGGCCCGGGGGACCACGGGGAGCCGCCGGAGCGACCTGCTTCGCAAGGGTCTGGTGGTGGTCGAGGTGGCCGCGGCGACGATCCTGTTGGTGGGAGCAGGACTGCTGCTCAGGAGCCTCTGGAAGGCCCAGGAGGTGGACCTGGGATTCGAGTCCCGGGGCCGGCTCGTGATTCAAACCTGGCTCCCGCCCGGAAAGTATGAGGCCAACACGCAGGTGGTCAACTTTTACGAGCAAGTCCTGGAGGAGTTGCGAAGCGCGCCGGGAGTCAAGAAGCTCGGGGCCGTCAACATCCTGCCGTTCAGTCAGGGCATCTTCGGCGGAAACTTCGAGATCGAGAGCAGCCAGACGGGCACCCAGAGGACGGACCCTCGGCAGGTCGCCGACTTCCGCATCATCACTGGAGACTATCTCCAGAGTTTAGGGATCGAGGTGATGGCCGGCAGGGATTTCCTCCCCACGGATCGAGCCGACTCGGTCCCGGTGGCGTTGATCGATGAAGGGTTGGCCGAGCAGTTCTGGCCCGGCGGCGGATGGGAGGGGAGCCGGATCAAGATCCTGCAGGAAGAGAACTGGCGGACCATCGTGGGTGTGGTCCGTGAGATCCGTCACAAGAGCTATCGCACCGGGAATCAGGGCTTGATGTACGTGCCGCTGGCCCAGACTCCCCACCGCCAGATGGCTTTGGTGTTCGAATTGGAGCCGGGCCCCGCCGACACGGGAGAGCTGCGGCGGCGAATCGAGCTGCGCGACCGCGACCTGGCGCTGGAGATTCGGCCTCTCGAGTCGTTCGTCTCCGACGCCCACTCAGGCCTGCGTTCTCCCTCGATCCTGATTGGCTTGATGGCAGTGCTGGCGGTAGTTTTGGCCTTGGTTGGCCTGTATGGTCTGATCTCTTACCTGATGGGACACCGCACCCACGAGATCGGAATCCGCCTGGCGCTGGGAGCGGAACGGGCCGACATCTTCCGAATGGTCGGCTGGCAGGCGACGGTGCTGGTGGTCTCGGGTGTCTTCATCGGGCTGCTGGGCGCTCTGGGCCTCTCTCGATTGCTCAGCAGTTTTCTCTTCGGTGTGACGGGGGCCGATCTGCCTACCTACGTCTTCGTGAGCCTGCTCTTTTTGATCGTTGCCGGCCTGGCCACGTTCGTGCCCCTCAATCACGCCTCGCGGCTGAATCCAGTCGAAGCGTTGCGGACCGAATAGGCGCCCCTTCCCCTGACCTGGCAGGTCTCCCGACTTGTTCACCCCCTCCGGGTACACTCCTAGGGGTGTGTCTGAAAGCCGTCGCGTGCATGTTCATTTCGGCCGGCCGGCAGTGGTCGTGGGCAACCGGCTGATGGACCGGCTGGCAGGTGAATCGGGTTCGCAGTACCTCTATCTGGCCCCACACCGCCTTAGGGCGCGCCAGTTGATGGAGCGACTGCGGCAGCGATGGAGGCCTCATTTCTTCGGTGAGCCGGTCGTCACTCTTCATGACGTCCTGCTCGGCTTTCTGAAGGGCTTGGCGCCTGCCGTAGGCTTGATCGGCGAGCACCAGAAGCGATCTCTGCTGATGGAGCTGGGGAGGCAAGCGGCAGTCGAGCCGTCAGACTCGTTGTCCGGTTGGGGGGAAGTTGCGGAACTGAGCCGCTACGTGGCCCATCTCAAGAGCCGCAACATCAGGGATGTGGAGGTGTTGAGGCTCTACCAGGATCGCTTTTCCCGGCCGCAGCAGCGCCGGGAGCAGTGGGGCCTGCGCTTTGCGGCCTATCAGGGGGCGCTGGGCGAATTGGGCTTGGAAGATTGGGAAGGCGCGCTGGGCCTGCTCTACGACGCCCTCCTCACGGGCCAGTTCCAACTCGGGAACGGTGAGACGACTTTGTGCTTGGAGCCGAACGAGGATCAGACTCCGCTGGAGTCGGGAGTGCTGCGGCTGGCGGTTCGGCAGTTCTCAGAGGTCTGTCTGGTCGTCGAAGCCGGAGACGAGAAGGCGGCTCGGGAGCGAGCAGCGGCCGGACAGTTTCTGCCGGAAGGAGAGACCTGGCGGGTGTACGGGCACCAAGAGTCACCCACGCCGGTGCCGGTGGTTCTGCGCGCGCGGAGTCGGCGTCATGAGGTGGCGGCGATGGCAGCGAAAATCGCCCGGACGATCCAGTCGCACGGCCGGGAGGCGGCGGGCAAACTGGCCCTGCTGAGCTCGGCCCCGGATTCCTACCGGCCTCTGGTGGACGAAATCTTCGAGGCCTGGGGAATTCCAGTGGCGGCGGCGGGGGGCCGCCCCGCCTCGGAGAGTCTGCTGGCTCGGACTCTGCAACAGTACCTCGAGCTGCTGGAGGCAGACTTTCCGCGAGAGGACCTGTTCGATTTGCTACTCGCTCCCTGCTTGTACCTGCCCGGGCTGCCTCCGCACCTGCTCAGGGTTTTGCGGGTCTGGGCCCGCCGCCTGCGGGTCGAAGGTGGGATCGACCACTGGCTGAATGGCTTCCCGCAGACGGTGGAGCAAACGCGACAGTGGGGGCTTCGAGGGGGCCCGGCGGCCGCTCGGGAGCCCGTCATCGGCCCGGATGCCTGGCTCGAGTTTCGAGCGGCCCTCGAGCAGCTGCGGCTGAAAGTGGACCCCAAGGCCCGCCGGCCCTTGTGGGACTGGTATGACCGGGTGGCCCAGCGGCTCGGTCCTTGTCTGGCGCCGCCTCGGGCCGCGACTCCTCGGCAGTGTTTTCGCGACAACCGGCTGCTTCAACAAGTGGTGCGGCGGTTGGGTGAGTGCGCGCTTCCCGGCCTCAGCGGACCCGTCTCCTTCACATGGTTTCGGCAATGGATGGCGGCCCAGCTTCGAGAAGCCCGTTGCTGCACCGATCCGGCCACCGGGGCCGTGCTGTTCGGGACTCCGGAGGAGTTGCGGCATCTCGATCTGGAGGGGGTGTTCTGGCTCGGCCTCGTCGACGGCGAATTCCCGTGTTGGCAATCTCGAACGGCAGACCCGGCCCGGGACGCCCCGCCCCCGGATCCCCGGCAGACGTTGGACCACTCCCTGGATCTGTTCGAGAGCCTTGGTTTCGCGGCCCGAACGCAGCTGGTGCTGAGTCTGCCGGCCACGCTCCGGGACACCGCGGTGGAGCCGAGCTGTCTGCTCGGGCAGGCTCCCACGGAGGACGCTCCCGAGGTGCGGCCGCCCTCGCCCGACGACCCGGAGCGCGCCGCCCGAATCGAGCGGGGCAGGGAAGTCCAGCGGATTCGCGAGCGGAGTCTGCTCTCCGGATGGCAGGGGCGGCTCTCAGTGGCGGGGCAGCTTCGCCAGGCCCGGGAGCTCATTTTTCCGCGCGGCCTCGTCGTGACTCCCAGCCAGCTGGAACACTATTCCCGATGCGGCTATCGCTACTTTCTGAGAGAGGTCGTCGGGCTCGAACCGGAGCCGGAAGCTGCCGAAGAACTGCCAGCGCGGGAGCTGGGAGTGCTCCTCCACCGGACCTTGAGCCGCTTCTTTGGGGCCGGGTATCAGTCTCCTGGCGATCTGGCGGCTTCTCAGCGCGGCGATTGGATCACCCGGCAGCTGTCGCGGATGAGCCGGCTGCTTCGGGAAGAACGGGAGCGTCTGGTCCCACCCGCCGGCCGCGATGGCGGCGCTTTCCAGGACTTTCAGTGGGACTGGCTGCGGGCCGGTCTGGACGGCAGCGAGCCTGGCGGGATTCTCGCCGAATTCGTGGTCCAGCAGTGGAAACTCCGCGCCAGCCGGGTCATCGGTGTGGAGCTGGCGCTTCCGGCGCTGAACCTGGGGGCGATCCCAGTCGATGAGAAACAGGTGATGCCCGTGACGGTGAGGGGCAAGGTCGACCGGCTCGACCAGAGGGCCCGGTCGCTGGCGGTCATCGACTACAAGACGGGCCCCGGGCACCGTTCACGGTTGAATCAGGGGTGGGGATTTCAGCTTCCCCTCTACCTGTCGGCTCTGGAGGCTTCTCATCCGGGCCGCCGCGTGGACGGGGTGTTCTACGTCTTGCAGCCGCCGCAGGAAGTCCGGTGGAGCGAAGTCCGCCTACGTGACCGCAACGGCCGCCCCATCGGGCTGGAGCCGATGCTGAATTTCTATCGGGAAAAGGCGCGGGCGACCGTTCGAAATCTGCACCGCGGAGAATTCCCGGTGACCCTGCTGCCGCCGCAGTGGGCCGGCTGCTCCCGCTGCCCCTTTCGGTTGGCTTGCCGTTACGAGCCGCAGTGGGCCCAAGCCCTGCGCGATTCCAAAGGCTTTCCAGCCGTTGAACGGGTTGTCGCGCACGGCTGCTGGATCGGTCCGGAGGTCGGGCCATGACCAGGCTGGACCCTGGAAAGATACGCTTTCCGGCACTGGAGACCCAGGATCCTCTGGAAGATTGGCAGTTCAATCCTTCCCAGCTGGAGGCGTTGGATTTGGGCTCCCACGTGGCCGTCACGGCCGCCGCCGGGTCGGGGAAGACCACCCTGCTGGTGGAGCGTTTCGTCCGTCTGCTGGAGAAGAGCGGCCACCGACCCGAGCAGATCGTGGCCATCACCTTCACCGAAGAGGCGGCGTCCCAGATGCGGCAGAAGATTCGAGCGGCGCTGCGACGGCGAGCGGCCGCAAGCGGCCTCTCTCACTCTGCGGCCCCCGAGTCCTGGCGGCAGGTCGAACAGCGGCTCGGAGCGTCGCACATCACGACGATTCACGGCTTCTGCCTCTCGCTGCTGCGTGAATTCTCCTCAGAGGCTGGGCTGGAGCCCTCTTTTCGGGTGTTGTCGGGGGGCGAGCAGGAAGCCATGTTGCGCTTCTCGGTGGAGCAGTGCCTGAGCCGCCTCTCCCGCGGCGCCGGCCGGCCGCTCAGAACCTTGCTGGAATACCGGAGCGCCTTCAGCATTCGCCAAGTCCTGCGGGAGCTGGTCGGGCATCGATACAGCCTGGGGAGGATCCAGCTGGGGCCCGAGAGCCAGCAGAGGCTGTTCCGGGCGTATCGCCGGGAGACCGCGGGATTCCTGAGCCGTTCTCCCGAGGTGTTGTCCTTGCGCAAGCTGCTGGCCCTGATCCCCACCTATCTGCTGGCCCTTGACGGCACCTGCGCGCAGCGCTGCCGGCAGCAGCAGGCCCTCTTCAGCCGGCGCGACCGCCTCTCTCCAGAAGCCTTCATGGAGCAGTTGCAGGACAGCCTGTCCGCATCGGTCCAGCCGACTCGACACTGGCTTCGGTGGCCGCACTACCCCGCTCTGCGCAAGGCCTGGGACGAGCTGCGCCGTGCATGGAAGCGGCGGCCGCTGGACCTGACTCCAGCCTCCCCGGAGGAGGACCGCCACTACCTGCGGGCGGTTCGGGCGCTGCATTCGCTGTACGAGGAGGCCACTGAGGAGTATCAACGCCGCCGGGATCAGGCCGGAGCCCTGGATTTCGACGACCTGCTGGAGCGAGCCTGCCGGCTGCTGCGCACCGCCCGGGTGAAGCGGATCCTGCGGGAGCGCCACCCCTACCTGCTGGTGGACGAGTTTCAAGATACCAACTGGACGCAGTGGCGCCTGCTTCGGTCCTTGATCGGGCCCGGCAGCAACTTCCTTGCGGTGGGGGACGCCAAACAGTCGATCTACCGCTTTCGTGACGCAGACGTCAGCATCTTCGGCCGAGTTCAGCACTGGATGCGTTCGCGGGGAAAAGTGGTGGAGATGCCCGAGAACTACCGTGCTTCGCCCCAGCTCGTCCAATTCACCAACCAGGTCTTCCGCCGACTCTTCGAGCCGCTGTTCGACTACGAGGCGGCCCATCAGGAAATGAAGCCGTTGCGGGGAGAGACACAGGGAGTTCCCCGAGCTGTACAGGCCTGTCTCTTCGAGCGCGCGCCGCGGCCCGAGCCCGAGCTGGCAGCGGCCTGGATTCGACATCTCTTGGCAAGCGAAGGCGTCCCGCCGGGGGAGGTGGCGCTCCTGCTGCGGGCCCGCACCCGGCTCAAGGACTACGAAGCCGCCCTGCGGCGCCTCGACGTTCCCTTCCAGACGGTGGGAGGGAGCGGCTTTTTCCAACGGCAGGAAGTGTACGACCTGATTGCGCTGGTGCAGTTCCTTTCCAATCCGGACCACGACGTCGCTCTCGTGGGGCTGCTGAGGAGTCCCTTCTTCAGTCTTTCCGATGACGAAATCTTCGAGGTTTCGCGGCAGTCGGGCGGCAGCTTCTGGGAGAAGCTGCAGGGGGCCGCGAACGCCCCGCCCGAGCGTCCCCACTGGACCGACTGCGTGCAGCTGCTCGAGCGTTGGCTGACGCGCTCCGGGGTCGAGCCACTGGCCTTGGAATTGAGCCGTTGCCTCAGGGAGGGCGGCTATTGGGAGACGGTTTCGATCAGCCGGCAGGGCCGCCGCATCTCGGCCAACCTCGAGAAGTTCCTGGATTTGGCTTTGGATTTCGAACAGCATGGGCGGGCGTCGCCGCGCCGCTTCGCCGGCCTGCTGGAGAGCCTGACAGCAGCAGCGTCCAGCGAACCGGAAGGAGGCGCTGAGCCGAAATCCGACAGGGTGCGGATCTACACCATTCACGGCGCCAAGGGCCTCGAGTTTCCCGTTGTCTTGCTGGCCGAACTGGGCACTCCGTTCGCCGCCGCGCCCTCGGGCCAGTTCTACACTCATACCTTGCAGGGCCAGCACGCCGCCCATTCCTGCTTTGGCTTGAAGATCCGCAATCCCGATCAGCGCTACCAAGAGATGGACCACCCCGTCTACCAGGCGACCCGCAGCTTGAACGAATACCGGCAGTTGGCGGAGGAGAAGCGTTTGCTCTACGTGGCCCTGACGCGTGCCCGGGATCGCCTCCTCCTGCTGGGACGCACTGACGGCGGCTCCAGCTTCGCCCAGTGGCTTCGGCAGTGCGGGGCCGAGGCTTGCCTGGTCCCGGGCGAAGAGATGGAGAGCTGGCTCCACGAGACCGTGGCCGGCCCGCTGGAGCCGGCCCCGCTCGGAGAGCCGCCAGCCCACTCCGATGAGCCCGCTCCCGAAGCCGGCCCTCCAGCCGTACCGGCCCTTCGGCTGGAGCCCCCCAAGGAGACCTGGACTCCAACAGAAATCGTCAACTTTCACCGTTGCCCCAGGAAGTTCCTACTGGCCCATCTGCAGGCCGAAGGCGAAGCAGGCGGTCTGCCGATCCATCCCCTGGGAGAGCAACCGGAGGTGGTGGGTACCGCGATTCATGATCTCTTGGACCGCTTCGCGCTGCGACTCGATTCCCCGTTGCTCGGGCCTGAGATTGAACGCTGGTCCAGACGGCTGTCGGCTCAGTTCGGATCGGACTCCCAGGTGTTCTCCAGGCTTCTGCACCGCCACTGGAGCAACTTCCGAACCAGCCAGCTCGCCCGGGAAATGGCCGTTGCCCTGGAAATCCACAGCGAGAGAACCTTCACCTCCGGGTGGCAAAACGCCGTGCTGCACGGAAAGATCGACAAGCTGTTCCGGGAACCAGGCGAGGGCTGGGTCGTGGTGGACTTCAAGACCAATCCGGCTCCGATGGGAGCGCCGGCACCGGCCGATCACCGCAGCCAGGTGGAACTCTACCTCTGGGCGGTCTCCCGCATCGTTGCCTCGGAACGAGTCCGGGGAACGCTGTTCTATACTTCCAGCGGCGAGGCCGTCGGTGTCGACTGGAACGAAGAGGCCCGACAACGATGCCAGGCACTGCTGGGTGGCTTGCCGTCGAGCCTGGCACTCGAATTTTATCCGATGACCCGCTTTCCGGAGATTTGCAGCGGATGCGGTTTTCTCCGCCGCAAACTCTGCGTCCCGACACACCTCCGTTCGCAGCCTTCGGCTTTGGGAAAGTGCGGCGTAGAAGGTAGGGCTTAGTACTCCGATCCATAAATACAGCAACGTATGTGGCGGGCGTTTCCGAGCAGTAGCCGGCCCCCGGAAACCGAGTGGGCCACCCTGCTGCGAGGCGCCGGGCACCTGGGGGCTCGCCCGCAACCCTTCGGGCGCACGGGGGTCTCGGGCGATCTCTTTGTCGTTGGTCGTCGACGATGCTATGGCATCGCCTCCTCCTCTCTTCGCGACCTCGCCTCGAGAGCCCCGCCCGCAACCGTCACCGCATCTACGAACCGGAGTACTTAG
>JBFKLX010000175.1:0-11705 GCA_041630155.1 Acidobacteriota bacterium | reverse complement strand
GACGGATATGGCCGGTTCAGTGGTGGGCGCCTGGTCGGCGTACCCCTTTGGGGAGCAGTGGGAGTCGTCCGGTGCTTCAGGCGATCAGCATCGGTTCACGGGGCATTTGCGGGATGGGGAGACCGGGATGGAGTATGCGGGGGCTCGGTTCTACGCCTCGTTCTCGGGGCGATGGGGGACGGTGGACCCGGAACTGGGCAACATTGCCGATCCGCAGAGATTGAACCGCTATGGCTACGTTCTGGGAGATCCGGTGGATTTCCGCGACCCGGCTGGAACCGAGGTCGAGTGCGTTCAAGAGACAGCCACAGGCTACGTCGGTATCGAAAGACAAATCGTCACGGTTACCTACACGATCTGCACTCGTACACGAGGTTATGGTGGCGGTGGTGGCGTTGGCGGATCGCAGGAGGGGGGCGCACCAGGTAGTAGACCTAGTCCGACAGCAACGAGGGAACAATTCTCGAAACAGGGGGTTGAGAGGGCAGAATGAAGGCTCACTGATGACCCCGACTGCTGGGACTTTTTTGGCGTGGGAGAGGCGGCTGCCATGGGGCTCCAGGAACTCTTTGACCAAGGGAAGATCACGTTTAACGCCAATCCTGCCCCTGGTGTCACGCTTGGCCCGCCAATTGGCACGGACGGACCGATCTTTGGCTGGAACGACGGAGAGCAAATCTTCCTGAATCCGACGCCTGGCCTGCTGATCCCCAATCCAGGCCAGCCCCCCGGACTGGATCAGCCAGGGGTAATCAATATCGGAGGCCAAGTGCTGGTCAATTTCTGGGGCGATGTTTATGGGATCGATGCCAACGATGGAATCGCGTCGGCAATCCTGCACGAGTTCGCACATCTGCTCGGCATCATACCCAGCGATCTCGTTCGCGACGCCAACGGAAAGATAGATTGGGCGGCAACGACACGAAAATCCGAAGAAAACCATCAACTTATCATCGAGAAGTGTTTCAAGGAACAATGATTTCAGGAAGAACTATCATTTTGGTTGCAATCATGGCCTGTTTGGGTGGTGTCGCAGTCCCTTCTCAAACGCTCCCTAGGGTTGCCCCGTCCGACTTTCCTGGAATCAGAGACAGGGCAATCTTGATACCAGCGATTCCCAATCTCTGCGAGAGGGCGCATCTGGAAGGAGTAATCACGCTGGAACTCCACTTCGAATTGGGGAAGGTGGTAGCTATCGACGTGCTTTCAAAGGAGTTTACGATCCCAGAGGAAGAACCAGATACACTCTCTTCGTTAGCCAATATCTTTGAACTAAAACTGATGCGTGTTCTTAGAGAGTGGAAATCTCTTGTGGGCAATCCCTTCGAGCAAGAACTGACGGTTCGCATAAAATCCTCCTCAGAGCTTCAAGCTGGAGAGCGTACCTATCGAGTCAGATATGGGCACTGGGGGGTAGTCACCGATTTGACTCTCATCTATGGAGTGGCTGAGCAAGATCAATAGTGGAGTACTCCTTGGGGCCTGGGGTCTGACCCGAAAAATTTCCTTTTGAGGTCTTTGACGAGCGCCTGCATAGGTTTTTTCGGACTTCGTCCTGGATCAGTGCGCCAGGATGGAAGGGTCGCGCGGTCGGCGTTCAAGGGACGGTGCGTTCGGCCTCCTCAACCGCGCTCAGGAGCCGGTCCAACCATTTGTTGTCGATCGAGGTCTCTTGCCGCATCCAGTCGAGAACCGCCGGCTGGGCGGCGGCTCGGAACAAGGACACTTCCTCCTCGGTGGGCGAGTAAATCTGCATGCCGTGCTCGCCCAGGAACTCCAGGGCGAGCTTGTCGTTGGTCCAGGCCGTTCCGCGGCCCGCAACGGACCCGATCCGCGCCGCGATCCTGACCTTGCGGCGCAGGTCTTCGGAAAGTTCTTGAAACCACTCCTCCGAGACCACGATGGCAGCCAGGCTGAGGGTGTGTCGATCGAGTGTCAGGTGAGTCTGAACCTCGTGCAGCGACCCGCTGATAATGGTGCTGGGAGAGCTTTCATGTCCGTCAACCACCCCCGTTTGCAGGGAGGTGTAAAGCTCTCGCCATGCGATGGGCGTCGGAGATCCGCCAAGCGCTTCCACGATCTTGAGCTGGGCCGGGCTTTCCAGGGTACGGATCTTGAGGCCTTGCAGATCTTCGGGGGTTCGAATCTGCCTCACGTTGTTCGCGAAACAACGGTAGCCCCCGTTATCGAAAATGCTAATGATGCGCAGCCCGCTGGTAGCTGCCATGTCTTCGAAAAACGCCCTCCCGAACTCTCCATCGAGAACTTCCCAGGCAACTACGGGATCTCTCCAGAGGTAGGGAATCGACAGGATCTGAATGTTCGGGTAGTAGTTGGAGAGAGCCGGTATGGCCGGCGTCGTCGCGTGGAGACTTCCGGACAGAACCTGGTCCAAAGTCTCCAGCTGCCCACCCAGCACGCCGCTATGCTTGAAATCGACCTCCAGCGCACCTCCTCCGAATAGATTCATGGCGTCTTCGAAGGCATAAACGGCCGCCACCGTCACGTGGATGAGGCGCTCGTTTCCGACTTGCAACCGTGGCGAATCAGTGTAAGCGACCACAAATTGATCGGTTGCCAGCGCGGAATCGGAACAGCCGTCCAGCCAGAGGCTCAAGGGAAGCAAGAGCAACAGAATCGTCAGGGAGATGTTGGCTTTCATCGTTTCAAATCAGTCCCATTTTTTCCGGTAGAAACAGCGTCACTGCCGGAACATACGTGATCAGGAGGAGTACGAAGATATCGAACAGGATGTAAGGTAACGCCTCGCGAGCGATTTCCTCCATCTCGCATCCGCTGATCGTTGAGGTCGCATAGAGAACGATCCCGAAGGGGGGCGTAACCAAGCCGATGACCAGGTTCACAATCATCACCATCCCCAGGTGAACGGGATGAATTCCCAGCTCGACCAGGGCCGGCCCGAAGATCGGAGCGAGAAGAATAATGGCGGCTCCCGTCTCCAGCCAGGTGCCCACGAATAGCAGGATTACGTTGACGACGAAAAGAATCAAGTACACGTTCTCGGTCCAGCCGAAAACATACTCGCCAATCAGCTGCGGCACGTTCTCCCGGGCCAGCACCCAGGAGAAGATGTTGGCGAACGCGATAATGATGAAGAGTGTCGCCGACTTGAGGATGGTTTCGCGGGAGACACGTATCGCGGCTTCGAAAGAAAACGTCCGTAAGAAGAAAATGCCCACGATCAGCCCGTAAAGGACCGCGACAGCCGCCGCCTCGGTCGGGGTCACGATCCCTCCAACGATGCCTCCCAGGATGATCAGCGGCAGCAGCAACGCGGGAAAGGCCCGAACAAAACTGAGGCCCAGTTCCGAGACGGAAAAGCCGCCGGCTTTTCGAGGGTAACCGCGAGCTCTTGCCTTGAAGCCTACGATGAGGCAGTCGGTCAATCCGATCAGTACCCCGGGGACAATGCCGGCGGCAAACAAGGCCCCCACCGACACGCCCATCACGGCGCCGTACAGAACCACAATGATACTGGGCGGGATGATAGCGCCCTGGATCGACGAGGTCGCCGTGATGGCGGCGGCGAACTTCCCGTCGTAACCGCTCTTCTTCATGGCGGGAACAAACACCGAGCCGAGGGCGGCCACGTCCGAGAGGGCCGCTCCGCTGATCCCCGCAAAAAGCATGCTGGAGACGACATTGACCTGGGCCAGTCCGCCGCGCACATGGCCCACCAGAGAATCGGTGAACCGGACGATTCGATCGGTGATGCCCGATTCACTCATGATCTCACCAGCCAGGATGAAAAATGGGATGGCCAGGAAAACAAAGGTATTCATTCCGTGGAAGATTCTCTGGGGAACAACCTGGAGCCACTCGGGATTGTAGACCAGGATGTACACGACGGAAGGAAAGCCGATCGTAAAGGCGATGGGCATTCCCAGGAGGAGGAACAATACCAGCAGGACGAAAATCAGTAAGATTGCATCCCTCCCTCGCTCTTGTCTTTGGGAGATGGCCGGAAGCCTTCTCGTCGCAGCTTCCGTATGTCGTCAGCCAGGATGAAGAGGGCTTGAATGAGTATCAGGATGAAACCCGCCGGGAGCGCGGAGTGAGCCCACACCATGCTGATCCGAAGCGACGCAGCCGTTGTTTTGACGGAAAGCTCGAAGATCATTCGCAAGCTGTAGACTGCGATCAGGGTGATGAAAACGACGACTGTTCCATGCAGAACGACTTCCAGGAGGAGGGCCCTGGGTTGGGGAAGATGGCGCACCAGGGCGGTCAGCCGGACGTCCCTTCTTTCCCGCATGGCGACACTGGCCCCGATCAGGCTGAGCCAGATGAGAAGGTACCGGGCGGCCTCTTCAGACCACTGCAGAGGCGATTCCAGCAAATAACGATAGAAAACCGAGAGTAGTATTATCCCCACCAGCAGGACGAGAAGCAGGTGGCACAGACGCAAGCTCCATCCCGACAGGGAGGCGGAAAACCGCTCAAATGCCCGATAAGAGGCCGAAAACGTTAACTTACCCACGTTTGATTGATTCGGGAGGCTGGAGAGGGAACCCCTTTTCCGAGTAAGGGTATCCCTCCAGTTGGTTCAACTTGACGTCCGCATCTCTCGAAGAAGCGTAGTAGGCTCGAATCTCGGTGATCCGGTTCTGCTGATCGAACTCGTACCATTCGGCCCCGCGGATGCATTCTCCGTCGCCGGGTTTGAAATGGGACCATTCGATGGCCACCTCGCGCCCGTCGCTGATGATCCGATCAATGGTCCAGTAGGAGCCCTTCTCCCGCACAAACCTCAACCAGAGATCAGCCACGGCTGCTTTGCCCACATAGGGGCCGCCTACCCCCGGTGGAAAGTAATGCACCACGTCATCCGCCAGCACGGAATAGAATTTCGCCCGATTCGCCTCGTTACAGGCCTCAAAGTAAGTCCGGACGACTCGGATCAGTTGGGCACGCTGGGTTTCTCTTCCCTGGTCCATGAGTTTTGATCAGCTGGGTTCCTAATCCCGGGTTGCCGGATTGGCCAACCTGGGACAGCCAGCCTTCTCCAGGATTTTCCTGAGCTCCTTTTGAAAAGGCTCGGAAAGCGGCCGCGTGGGTCGTCGCGGTACCCAGGTCGGCAAGCCGGCCAAGCGCGTCAGTTCAGCCATGATGTTGGAGTGCTCACCCGAGACCTTCCAGGTGAGTTCGTAAATCGGCAGGATGAGGGAGAGCATCTTCTCGCCTGCCTCGGCATAACGTCGCTCCTCCAACAAGCGCCACAGCTCGAGATCATACTCCGGCCAGATCAAGCCCAGGTAGCTGATGAACCCCCGCGCGCCCATCTGATGAGGAGCCGTCAGCATCAGATTGAGCGAGTTTTCAATCATCGAAATCTTGTCAGCACAAAGCTTGTACCCGATGTAGTTTTCGAAATCGGTCCGGCCCCGCCACTTGACCGCCACGAAGCTGTCCAGTTCCTCGGCGAGCCGCAGCAGCGTTTCCGGATCGATCCCCACCGATGACCACCAGTTGTGATAGCCGGCCATGGCGATATCAACTTCGTCGGCCAGATCGGCGAAAAACCTGAAGACGTCGTCTTGCGACAGCTGAGGGCTGAAGTAGTAGTGGGGTGGGGAGAGCTGAACCGCGTCGGCGCCAACCGAGGCGGCGTGCTTCACCAGTTGCAGCGAGAGATCGGTCGACGTGCTCTGACAGCCCATCACGGTAGGAACCCGGCCCCCAGCGGCGCCGGCGGCAACTTCGAAGAGGCGCATGCGTTCCTGGAGGGTCATCGTCATGAACTGTCCCACCGCGCCACCGATCAACAAACAGCCGGTCCCGTTTTGGATCCCTCCCTCGATCAGGTACTCGACCACATCAGCAATGGCAGGACCGTCCAGCTGATTGCGCCGGTCAAAGATGGTGGGGACGCACTCCATCGGCCCGGTGAGTCGTGAACGGATTTCCTGGTAACTCAAGAAGTCCCTCCTTCCGACTTGGTCAGTATCCGCCCGGCGACTTCAGCAACTGTCCAGCTGGCGAGACGGAAGATCTCCTCGTCACTCAGAGTGTGCCCTTCCCCCGTGTTCCCGGCCACGGCAATACCGTGGATCGCCACCATTTCGACCAGATGCCCAACTTCCCCTCGGAGTGCGAATCCATCGATCTGGCCACCGTCGTCAAACGGGGTGAGGATGGAAGGGATAATGCCGCCCGCCAATCTTCTCGTTCACGATGCCTCGTTCGCTGGGAGTTTACTCTTCCCCACGCTGCTACTCGGGATCTTCCGGCATCCCGCAATCTAGGCGTTTGTATACTACCGCAAGCCCCTCTAGTGCAAGCGTGACGGGCATTTCAACGACCCGGCGGGGGCCTCTCGGAATCCCGGGTGGAACCCCAAGTATCCCTGCGGCTTTGTCAAGTTGAGCGGCCGTCACTGATCATCAGTCGACGAGATCGATAGTTCGAGGCCATCGTTTCCCGCCCCGAAATCATCAGCCACGCAGCATGGCTCTGTCACCGGTTCGCGCTCAGTTTTCCGGACGTTGAGGCTCTGCTCGCTGAACGAGGCATCTTGGTCTCCTAAGAGGCTCCATCCGGTTGTGGTGTCTGAAGTTCGGTCCTGAATATGCTCGAACACTCCGCAAGAGGCAGGGCCTTTCTGTCCTGGAATCGCCGGGCCTCGCTCAACTTGACAACACCCATCCGGCGCTCACTCAGCGCGGCTCGAGTCTCGACAGCTCCGCCACCAGGTTGGTGTCGTTGTCGGCCAGGACTTGCACCCGCCTCGTCCAGTCGTCAAATCCTTCCTTCTTCACCGTGATCTCGTACTTGCCCGGGGGAAGACGCAGGGTGAGGGGCGTGCTGCCGACGAACTCTCCGTCCAGCTGGACGTCGGCCGTTTCGGGCCAGCTGGTAACGGACAACAGGCAAAGATGCTCGGGGGCTTGCTCGCTGCTGGTCGCCGAGGGCGAGGGCTCCGCCCCTTCGGCTGCCTCGGTCTGGAGCAGGGCTCCTTCACGAGCGAACAGGTTCTCGTCCCGCCGTTCCAGATCGGCTCTCTCGGCGATGGCCACCATCATCCCGAACTTGTGGCGCCGCTTGACCCGGAACAGGACTGCGCCTGCCGGCTGGCGTTCCGGATCGCGAAATTCCACGAGCACGAAACGCATCTTCTTCTTCGACAAGAGAAGCGGCAGGGCAAAGGCCCCGATGAGGGTGACGCCCAGAATGACCGTCTCCTTGACACGCCTTCTCGCCTTTTCGTCGGCCGAGACGGCTGTGACCTGCTGATAGGGGATCTCAAACATCCTCTGTCGGTCCGCCTCCCTGAGAAACACCAGCTCCTGTTTCTCATTGTCGAACAGAACTTGTCCTGGATATTTCTTGGCAACGTTGGGATGTCCTCCCACGTATTTCGCGCGGAACATGTCCGGTTGCGCGGCCAATCCACAAGGCTGGGCGATCAGGACGCAGGCCCAACAGGCTCAACGCGCGGGCGGGCCAGAAGGCTCTGAATTTCATGGAACTCATGATTGGCTCGCTTCCGGTCGGTCTTCAACGGCTGGAGATGACCCATATGCGGAGTGTGGTCGGGTCAGGCGTTGCTCGGATTTAGTGCAATTCCGGCTCCGCTGGGCTTTCAGACCGACGGAGCCACGCACCCGGCTCCGCAAAACCTTCAAGCAGCGGATCACTCGCGCTCTAGCGGGGGCGCGATCGGCCGGCTGGATCGCCCCCTCCGCTCCCCGGCGTTGGGCGAAAACCCTCGCCGGCTGTGGCATTTGACTGGGCCCAGCGGTGTCCGAGGGGCTGGGATTCCAGAGGGAGTAGAGATTCGAGGAGTGCGGGTCGGCGGCGTTGAACGGTGTGGGGGGCGGAGCCGTTCTCGCAGTGAGAGATTACTCGAGAAGTACCCCCGCAGATTCTCAGCGGGGCGAGACGGGAAGATTCACGAACTGGCCGTTGCGCAGGTCCACGTCCAGTGCCCCCACAGCAATCGGGATGTCGCTGCTCAGCTGCAGCACGCCGGTGGGCTGGTTGAACAGGGCGATGCAGGGTGCGGAGCGGCGCCCGCGCTCGGGAAACAGGCCGGGGAAGAGTTGGGACAGGAAGATGGGGACGCGTCCACCGGGCGCTATCTCCAGCGTCCGGCGCAGCGTCCGCTCCTGTCCAGTGGCCTGGCGCAGGTTCAGAACCATCTCGACGCGGGCCCTCTCGTCCGTGGCAGGGTTGACGAAAGCGTACGCGCTCTGGCGTGTGGGGAAGCAGCCGAACGAGCCTTCCCAGGCGGCGAACACCCCGAAGCTCCGAGCTGGACGCATGGCCTCCACCATCACGGAGCTGGTGGCCCGAAACGTGCCTTCCCCATCCTCGCGAAAATCGGTCAGTTCGACGGCCAGGTGCAAAGGAACTCCCGGCGGCGCCTTCAAGCGAGCCCACCCTTGGCGGAGTCCCGGCCGCTCGTCGCCGATCTCCTGGAGTCGCAACTGGAGCCGGTCCGCTTGTCCCGGCTTCAGGCGCAGCTGGGGGCGAGTCTGCTCGACCGGCTGCGGTTCCGAGAGCGGATCGTCCACGTCGCCGGCGAACACGGTGACCTGCAGCTCGGCAGTGGTCGAAGAGAGGTTCATCACGTGGAGGTTGGAACCATAAAAGGCGTTTCCCGAGGGCGTGCCTCCCACCAGGATGGGCAGAATCCAGTCCTGAGTCGCCGGATCCGCGGCGCGGACGGCCGGGAATCCCAGCAGGGGCAGCAGAATCAGGATTGCAAAGCGGTTGACCATCTTGCTCGAGACCCTGAACATTCTAACATGGGGTGCAAACGGGGGTGGGTGACGAGGGCAACTGGAAACGTTCCAGCGGCCGGGCGGTGTCACACACATGCCCAATAATGAGGAGGGGCGGTGAATGACGAGCTCATCGGGTTGGACATGCGGTCGGCAGGTTTCACTGGCTCTCCTGCTGGTGGGAATGGCGGCGCCGCTCTTGCCCGGTGCCGAGGAAAAGGACTCTCGCGCCGCGCGGGTGGACGAGCTCTTCTCTTCCTGGGACCGCAACGACACGCCCGGGGCGGCGGTGGCCGTCGTCGAAAAGGGGCTGGCGCTCTATCAGAACGGATACGGAACCGCTCAGCTCGAGTATGGCGTCCCGATCACGACCTCCACCCTCTTCCAGGTCGCTTCCGTCTCCAAGCAGTTCACCGCGGCCTCGATCCTGGCGCTGGTTCAGCAGGGCAAGCTGTCACTCCAGGAGGACATCCGGAGTCGCATGCCGGAACTGCCCGACTTCGGTACTCCGATCACGCCGGCCCATCTGCTCTATCACACCAGCGGGCTGCGCGACCAGTGGGACTTGCTCGCGATCGCCGGCTGGAGACCGGACGACGTCATCACTCAGCAGCAGATCCTCGAACTGATCAGCCGGCAACGTGACCTCAACTTTGCTCCCGGTTCCCAGCACCTTTCCAGCGACACTGGCTACACACTCCTGGCCGAGGTGGTCGAGCGGGTCAGCGGCCAGCCCCTGGATGAATTCGTCCGCCGGAATTTCTTCGAACCCCTGGGCATGAAGGACAGCCGCTTTCAGCGGAGCCAGGCAGACATCATTCCCAATCGAGCCTACTCCTACGGACCCGGGGCCGAAGGGGGCTTCCAGAACCGTGTTTCCAGTTACGCCACCTGGGGAGCCACCGGTCTGTTCACCTCCGTTGAGGACCTCTCGCGCTGGGCCGCCAATCTGAAAACCGGGAAGGTGGGAGGAAAGGAGCTGTTCGAGGTTCTGTTCGCCCGCGGCGCGCTGGACGACGGCCGACTGCTGGACCACGCCGCCGGCCTCGTGCACAGCAGCTACCGCGGCCAGGAGATTCTGGAACAAGGGGGTGCCGACGCCGGCTTTCGCAGCCACTTCCTGTACCTCCCCAAGCGGGATCTGAGCGTGATCCTGCTGAGCAACCGGGAGGACTGCAACGCCGCGGAGCTGGCGCGAAAGACCCTCGACATTTTCCTGCCCGAGGGTGCCGGCCGACTGGGCCAGGAAGAAGCCAAGCCGTCGGTCCCCTGGGAAGTCCTGACCGCCTTGACCGGAACCTATCGAACCGACGCGGAACAGCTCGTCGAAGTGTCCCTTCGAGGTTCATCGCTGTTGATGGACGCGGAGGGCGAGCCACGTGTCCAGCTGCAGCCCCTGGGCGGAACCCGATTCGAGATCCAGGAGATTCGGGGCACGGTCAGATTTCAGGAGCCGGCAGGGGCAGAATCGAAGGGCTTCACCCTGCTGCGGGGCGAGGCTGAGCTGAAAGCCGTCCGCCTGGCAATGGCTCGCTACGACCCCGAGCAACTGGCCGCGTTCACCGGCGACTACTACTGCCCGGAGTTGCGGATGCAGGCGCGGCTCGCGATCCGCGACGGCCAACTCGTCCTGGAACACCCCCGGCATCCCGAGGTCCCGCTGCGGCCGCTTCACGAGGACTCCTTCACCAGCAGCCGCTGGTGGCTGCGCCGGCTCCGATTCTATCGCTTTGGGGAAGCCATCGAAGGTTTTACGATCACCAGCAACCGCGTCTGGAACCTGCGCTTCCGGAAAGTCACCGGCCTGGAATGAAGGGGCACATTGGGGGCCTGGTGTTGCCACACGCCCGCGGGGCCTGACCGCGGTGTTCGCTCCAACGGCGTCTCGACTCCCGGGCGCCCAGCCTGGCGGCGGCCCCTCTCCGCGGAGGCCATATCACCCTCGAGACCCTGCGGCAAAGCTGATCTCGAGCTAGACTGACAAGGCCAGCTGTTTCGGAGGCGGTTTTCAATGTCACACGCGATCTTTTGCCGACAGCTCTTCAAGACCTATGCGAACGGAAAGAAGAGGGTCGAAGCCCTGCGAGGGATCGACCTGAAGATCTCGGCCGGGCAATGCTTCGGGCTGCTCGGGCCCAACGGAGCGGGCAAGACCACCACGGTCGAGATCCTGGAAGGCCTCCTGGAGCCAACTTCCGGAGAGGTGGAAGTCCTTGGCGAAAAGTGGGGAGCCGGCCGGGATGCCCAACTCCGCCAGTCGATCGGCCTCACGCTGCAGGAGTCCCGCTTCCAGGACAAGCTGAGCGTGCTGGAGATTCTGCGGCTCTTCCGCAGTTTCTACCAGCGGGGCCGTCCTCCCGAAGAGGCTTTGGCTTTGGTCTCTCTCGAGGAGAAGGCCAATGCCTGGGTGCGGGAGCTCTCCGGCGGGCAGAGGCAGCGGCTGGCACTGGCCAGTGCGCTGGTCGGAGATCCCGAGCTGCTGTTCCTGGACGAACCGACCACCGGGTTGGACCCCCAAGCCCGCCGGCAGGTCTGGGACGTCGTCACCCGTTTGAAGAAGCAGGGAACCACCATTCTGCTCACAACTCACTACATGGACGAGGCTGAGAAGCTGTGCGAAACCGTCGCGGTGATCGACCATGGCAAGGTCATTGCCGAGGACTCCCCCCGGCAGCTGATCGCCCAACTGGGAGGGGAGCACGTGATCGAGTTTTCGCTCCAGGAGGGCCTGGTCCCGCTCCAATCCCTCAACCAGCTGGACACGGTCAGCAAGGCCCTGGAGGAATCCGACGGCTATCTATTGACGGTGGGACAGCCCCACCTGGCCATACCGGCTCTTTTGGAGTTCCTGGCCGCCGACGGCAAACGGCTGCAGAGTCTGACCACCCGGCACGTGAATCTGGAGGACGTCTTCGTGAGCCTGACGGGGAGGCATCTGCGCGATGTTTGAAAGAAGCT
>JBFKLX010000174.1:0-11738 GCA_041630155.1 Acidobacteriota bacterium | reverse complement strand
CGCCAGCTCGATGCCAATCTGCTTGCCTCCGAGAATGAAGACTCGCTGCAGCCGCTTCTCTTCCGGAACCCCCATGAACTTGAGGCATTCCTGAAACTCGGCGGTGGGAACCACGATGTACACGTGGTCTCCCGCCCGGAGACGGTCGTCGCCGCGCGGAATGATCACCCGGCTGCCGCGAAACAGCATGGCGATCAGGGAGTTTTTGGGAGGCCCGCTCTCCTCCAGCTCGGCCATGCTCTTTCCCACCACCCAGCTGCCGTAAGTGATGTTCATGCCGAACAGCTGAACCCGCCCGTCTGCGAAGGCCCGGATGTCGAAGACCTCCGGGAGCGGGGTGACCCGCAAGATCCGCTTGGCCGCCTCGCGGTCGGGGTGAATCACCAGGTCGACGCCCAGTTTCTCTTCGCAGACAGTGCGCCAATGGTCGACTTCGTGGGTGCGCAGTCGCACCAGTTTGATCCTGACGTTGGGATAGTTGTGGGCGATCAGGCAGCCCAGGATGTTGGTCTCGTCACTGTTGGTGGCCGCGATCAGCATTTCGGCCTCAGCGATGCCGGCCCGTTCCATCGCTTTGATGCTGGAAGCCGAACCGCTGACGATCTTGGCGTCCAGGGATTCTTCCAGGTATTGGCAGCGCGCGGGGCTGGTTTCGATGATGGTGACTTCGTTCTGCTCCCGGATCAAACGGCGGGCCACCAGGTAGGCTACCTCTCCACCGCCCAAGATGAGTATTCGCATGCGCGGCTGAAGCATACTCCGCGGGCGCGAGTGGAGTAAAGACGGCGAAATCGGATACCATTTGCGCTTGACGATGCGCTTCGGTGAGATCTACGGGCAGGGTTTTCCAGCGGTGTCTTTCGAGCTCTTTCCGCCGCGTAACCCGGAGGCCCTCGAGCAATTGAAAGAACGGATCCCCCGGCTGCTGGCAATGGCCCCGGCATTCGTGACCGTCACCTATGGGGCCATGGGCAGCACGCGCGACAGGACGCTGGAGATCGCGAGGCTCTTGCGCCTGGAATGGAAGTGGGACACGGCGCACCATCTGACCTGTGTCGGATCCGATCGGCAGGCGATCGACCGCCTGATCGACGAGATCGAGGCCAGCGGTATCGAAAACATCGTGGCTCTGCGCGGGGATCCTCCCGCGGGAAGCGAGCAGTTTCAGCCGGTCCCCGGCGGCTACCGGCACGCCTCGGAGCTGGTCGAACACATCCGCCGCCGCGGCAACTTTGGCATCGCCGTGGCGGGATATCCCGAAAAACACGGGGAGGCGCCCGACTTCGAGACCGACCTTCGCCACCTCCGATACAAAGTCGACAGGGGCGCAGACGTCGTCATCACACAGTTGTTTTACGACAACAGCCACTACTTTCGCTTCCTCGAAGCGTGCCGCGAGTCGGGCATCGAAAAACCCATCGTGCCCGGCCTGCTTCCCATCCTCAGCTTGGGCCAGATCCGAAAAATCACCAGCCTCTGCGGAGCCACGCTTCCCCAGAGCTTGCTGGCCGGCCTGGAGGAAGCTCAGGAAGACCCGCAGCGGGTTCGCGCCATAGGGATCGAACACTCTACGCGCCAGGCCTTGGAGCTACTGGATTCGGGGGTGCCCGGCATTCATTTCTACGTGCTCAACCGCTGCTTCCACATCCGGGAGATCATGGAGAGGCTGCAGCCCCACCTCGAGGGCCGCCCGCCCCCCAAAAAATTGACGGCCGACCCCTGACCGGTCTCTCTCCTGAGAGCTCTTACTGTGGCCTCGGGGTTGCGGACCTCGCCTACTCGGGAGGCTGGGGAAGCCGGATGCGAGGAGGTTCTTCGCGAGGCAGCCATCGGAAACCCTCGAGAATTTCCTTGAACGCCTCCAGCCGTGATTCCAGCAGATCGGCGCGCCCCGAGCTGAGGACGAAGATCGTGAAGGAGGAAGGCAGAGTTGCCACGGCGACGAGCTCGATGCGCGACCCGGGGCAACGGAAAGACTTGACGGTGAACGGATAGGGGCTTTCCAACTCCAGATCCCTCTCGCGCACATCGGCGGCGGGGCATTCGAGCCGGAAACGCCCCTCGTCTTCCAGGATCAGCGTCTCGGCGGTCTCGGACTCGCCGCGAGGCGAGAATCGGCCGAACACGACGGCTTCAGCCTGCCTCCAGGGAGTTCCCCGTTCGTGCAAAACGAAGTGGGCGATCTGGGCAGCCGACTTTGTGTCCAGCACCCACCCATCCGGTTCTGTCAGCAGAACGGTGAAGTGGCGGCTGTTCAGCCTCACGGTGTTGCCGGAAAACCCAATGCCCGCGGCTAGCCAGAGAGCCAGGCAGAGGGTCAGCTTGCGCATGAAAAAAGTCTATCATGCAATTGTGTTCGAAAGAATAGTCCGATATGCTGAAAAACCCCTGATTCGGGGCAGGCGAACCCCCACTCCCGGGTGGGCGAAGACGGTCTACCCAGTAAATCGGAAAAGGTTGGAAGAAGGGACCGAGGATGTCAAGGAATAGCCTGTCGATTTTGGACAACCGCACTGGCCAAGAGTATGAGGTGGAGATCACCGATGGGTCGATTCGGGCCCTGGAGCTGCGCCAGATCAAGACGTCGCCGGACGATTTTGGCCTGATCACCTACGACCCCGGCTTTTCGAACACCGCCTCGTGCCGCAGCAAGATCACCTTCATCGACGGCGGCAAGGGGATCCTGCGCTACCGCGGATACCCGATCGAACAGCTGGCGGAAAACACCTCGTTCCTGGAGGTTGCCCATCTGATCTTCGAGGGTGAGCTCCCCGACCCCGGGCAGCTGAAAGTTTGGGAGACGGCGATCGGCGAGCTCTGCCTGCCTCCCGAGGGGATCAAGCGCATCATTTCCGGCTTCCACCACGACTCGTTGCCCATGGCGATGTTGATGAGCTGCGTGGCGGCCCTCTCGGGCTTCTATCCGGAAGGACTCAATCTGACGGACGCTGCCGTGCGCCGCCGCCAGTTGCTCCGTCTGATCGGCCAGGTGCCGGCGCTGGCTGCTTACGTCTATCGATTCAAGAAGGACCTGCCCTTCGTGACTCCCCGCCGGGATCTTCCCTATACCCGGAACTTCCTGCGCATGGTGTTTCACGCCAGCGAAGCCGACTACCAGCCCAATCCAGTCTTGGAGAAAGCCCTGGACGTGCTCTTCCTGCTGCACGCCGATCACGAGCAGAACTGCAGCGCCAATGCCATGCGCAGCGTGGGCAGTTCTCGGCCCGACCCGTACCTGGCCGCGAGTGCTGCGGTTGGGGCCCTGGCTGGGCCCCTGCACGGTGGAGCCAACGAAGCGGTGCTGCGGATGCTGGACGGAATCGGCAGCAAGGACCGAGTGGCCGCGCACATCCGGCGAGTCAAGGGGGGGGAAGTCCGGCTGATGGGGTTTGGGCACCGGGTCTACAAGAACTACGACCCGCGGGCGAAGATCATCAAGCGGCTGGCCGACGAGGTGTTCCAGGTGACGGGGACGAACCCGCTGCTGGACATCGCCCTGGAGCTGGAGAAGATCGCCCTCGAAGACGACTATTTCGTGTCGCGAAAGCTCTATCCGAACGTCGACTTCTACTCGGGCCTGATCTACCAGGCCATGGGATTCCCTTCATGGATGTTCCCGATCCTCTTCGCGGTGGCCCGTATGTCCGGCTGGGTCTCGCAATGGGAGGAGCTGGTGGGCGACAAGGAGCAGCGCATCGCCCGCCCCCGCCAGGTCTACGACGGTCCCGCCCGCCGCGACTTGGAGAGTTGAGGCTCTCGATCGGAAGCGGGCTTCAGATCGCGGCTCGCGGGAAATGCGTCTGGGCTGTCCTCTATAATGGAGCTCATGCCGATTTACGAGTATCGCTGCCGCCAATGCGGCGACGTTTTCGAGAAGATCCTGATCCGCGACACCGAAACAGCCGAGTGCCCGTCCTGCCAGGGTCGGGAACTGGAGCGCCTACTCTCGGTCTTTGCCGTGACCGGTTCGGCAACCCGTAATCTGGAGCGGGAAAGCGGTCCGTGCCACTGCGGCGCTCCGCGCCGGGGCATGTGCGGCGAGAGCTGAAGGCCAGTGGCTTCGCTTCCCACGCACGCATTTACTGCCGTCGTTCTGTGCCGCCTTGGGGCTCCCTCCCGGACGGAACACCCTGTGATCGGGCCTGCCATCCTGCTGGCCTGCCTCCCCGACGCCGACGTGGCTGCTTTTGCACTGGGAATCCCGTACGCGTCCCCCTGGGGGCACCGCGGTTTCTCGCACTCCTTGGCGTTCGCGGCTCTGGCCGCGATCGTGACGGCCCTCGGGGTGCGCCGCAACTCTGAACTCACCGCGTTCCCGGCCCGCGTCTGCGGGTGCTGGATCCTGGCCGCCGCTTCGCATGGATTGCTAGACGCTTTGACTGACGGAGGCCTCGGTGTTGCTTTCTTCGCACCCCTGGACAATGATCGCTATTTCTTGCCGGTGCGACCGCTGCGAGTCTCCCCCATCGGCCTCCGCGCTTTCTTCAGCCAGTGGGGCCTGACGGTTCTGCTGAGCGAGTTCTTGTGGGTTTGGATTCCCGGAACAGCCATGCTGTTGCTCGGTCACTTCTTCGGGCAGCGGCGGCCACGACCCTCCTGATCAAGGCCCATCTGGTCCATTTTCCTGCACTCGATCCCCGCCAAGTCATACAGCAGGAACGCTTCGCCTGGATGCTGGGCCTCTCACGCGCCGGAGCGCCGGGTGCCAGTACCAGACGCCGAGGGTTTGGAGTTCGATAGTCGCGCGAGCCTCGAGCTTTGAAAAACTGAGTTCTCCGGCCGTGGACCCTCGGCCGTGCGGCCGGTGTTTTTTTCTTTTGTGCTTGACACGCCGGGCGCTCTGAGAAATGAACAGGGGTGCTGGGGCCTTGCTCTGTCCCCGCTGCAGGCGAGAGTGCTCGAGCCTGGGTGCTCGGAGCCGTAGATTTGGCTGAGCTTCGAGATTGGAGACAAAGGTCCGTAACGAGAAAGGAGTCGATCATCGATTCGACGGGAGCGTTTCTCAGCCTGGCGGCGCTGGCGCCGATCCTCTCGGCGGGCGGGCTACTGGTGATCTGGCGGGTCCCCGCCCGGCGGGCCATGCCCGTGGCCTACTCGATCGCCCTGATCTTGGCGGCGCTGCTCTGGCAGGTCCCGCCCCGCACGCTGGTGGCGGCGACACTGCAGGGATTGCTGGTCGCCGCCTCGCTGCTCTACATCGTCTTCGGAGCGCTCTTGCTGTTGGCCACGCTGACGGAGAGCGGAGCGGTGGCGGTGATTCGCCGCGGGTTCACCCAGCTCAGCCCCGACCGGCGGGTTCAGGCCATCTTGATCGGCTGGCTCTTCGGCAGCTTCATCGAGGGCGCCTCCGGTTTCGGCACCCCCGCTGCCGTGGCGGCGCCGCTGCTGCTGGCGCTGGGTTTTCCCGCCATGGCCGCCGTCATGGTGGGCCTGATCATCCAGAGCACCTGTGTTTCCTTCGGGGCCGTCGGGACTCCCATTCTGGTCGGGGTCCAGGGGGGACTGGATGCTCCCGTGGTCCATCAATACCTGGAGTCACTGGCAACCTCCCCCCCTGCCTATCTGAGAGAAATCACCGTCCGCGTAGCTGCCCTTCACGCCCTCTGCGGGACGCTGGTCCCCACTTTCCTCTGTGCGATGCTGACGGGATTCTATGGCCGGCGCCGCAGTTTTCGAGAAGGGCTCCAGATCTGGCCGTATGCGCTGTTCGCCGCTCTTTCTTTCACCTTGCCGTACGTGCTGTTTGCCTGGCTCTTCGGACCGGAGTTCCCGTCGCTTCTGGGAAGTGCCGTGGGCTTGGCGGTCGTCGTTCCGGCCACCCGCCGAGGCTGGCTGACGCCCCGTGAGAGCTGGGATTTCGACGACCCGGAATTCTGGCCTTCCGAGTGGATGGGCTCGCTTCGCTCCTCAGCGGAGCCCTCGCTCCGGGCGCGCCTTGGGGCAATCAAGTCCTGGACACCTTACGCCCTGGTAGCCGTTCTGCTGTTGCTGTCCCGGCTCCCCCAGCTGGGCATTCAGGAGGCGCTGCGAAAGGTCAGAATCGGACCGTCCGACATTTTGGGGACGGGCATCGGCCAGCAGCTCGAGATCCTTTATCTCCCGGGCTTCATGTTCCTGCTGGCTTCGCTGGCGGCCGCTCCTCTGCTGGCCATGCACCGAAAGCAGGTCGTCCGCGCCTGGTTCACAGCCGCCGGGCAATTGCGCTCCGCGGCAGTCGCCCTGCTGTTCGCGTTGCCGATGGTGCGGGTCTTCATCCTGTCCGGGCCCGAGCACAATCTCTCGGGATTGGCCAGTATGCCTCTGACGCTGGCCGAATCGGCCTCCCGGCTGGCCGGGGAAGCGTGGCCTCTCTTCGCCCCCTGGATCGGAGCCCTGGGGGCTTTCGTGGCCGGAAGCAACACGGTGTCCAACCTCATGTTCTCGCTTTTTCAGTTCTCCACGGCCCAGCAGATCCAGGTCGAACCCGCGATGATCGTGGCGGCTCAGGCCGTGGGAGGCGCCGCCGGCAACATGATTACGATCCACAACGTCGTTGCTGCCTCAGCCACTGTGGGTCTGTCAGGGCGGGAAGGACTGCTGATCCGCAAGACGCTGATCCCCATGACCTACTATTGCCTGGTGGCGGGCTCGGCGACCTACCTCTGGATCTACGGCCTCGGATGGAACGCCGGGACGGTCCTGGCCGCGGCACTTGCGGTCTGCCTGGCGCTCGCCACCCGTCTCCGCTGACCCCGGGGAGGTAAACTTGGAGGCGGTAGCCGGCCCCACCAAGAGACGAGTGAACCGAAAGGGTATGAGGAGAGGCGTCATGGAACAGATCGAGCGCTGCGGCTGGTGCCTGTCAGAACCCATTTACGTCTCCTATCACGATCGGGAGTGGGGCGTGCCCTTGCACGACGACCAGAAGCTCTTCGAATTCCTCGTCCTGGACGGGGCTCAGGCCGGGCTGAGCTGGCTCACTATCCTCCGCAAGCGCGAGAACTACCGGCGAGCCTTCGATGGGTTCGATCCGCAAAAAATGGCACGTTATGGCGATCGCAAGATCGAACAACTACTGTCCAATCCCGGGATCGTCCGCAACCGGCTCAAGATCAGAGCCGCCGTCGAGAACGCCAGGGCCCTGCTGGAGCTCCAGCAGGAACTGGGCCCCTTCAGCCGTTACCTTTGGGGTTTCGTGGGCGGAAAGCCGCGACAGAACCGCTGGCGCACCCTCGGAGAGATACCCGCCAGGACTCCGGAATCAGAAGCCATGAGCAAGGCCCTTTCGGGGCGGGGCTTTCGCTTCGTGGGTCCAACCATCTGCTACGCCTTCATGCAGGCCGCCGGAATGGTCAACGATCACGTCCTCGACTGTTTTCGCTATCAGGAGTGCCGCCGGTTGGCAAAGACAGGCATGAACGAGCTCGATGTGTGAAGGTCGAGAGTTCGACTCGAGCCCGGGGCTGAGCTCGAGCCCGAGCCCCACGCCCCAAAGTCACTCCCGCGGTTCCCGCAGTAGCCTCTCCACGTCGGTCCGATCGAGTTCTCCCACCGACTCATCGAAGGCGAGGCCCCGGGTGGCGGCGACCCGGTCGATGAAGGTCAAACCCAGGGGGCCCACGTAGTCTTCTTCGGTCTGATAAGCGGGGTCGGCCAGCGCTTCCGGCAATGAGACGAACCCATACCCCCGCTCCTTCAAGAGCGAGATCAGATCGGGCAGGAAGATGGCCGTGGCGATGCCGGTGTGCAGCTGCAGGATCTGGGTGATCGGCTTCCCGAAGACCTTCAGTGCCTGCTCTTCCGAATACTCGAGCGACTGGGTGACGTGATCCAGATAGAGCTTCTTCAGAAACTCGACCGTCTGGGCATCCCCCTCATGGTCGATGTAGGGCGGGTTGAACGCGAAGTCGGAAGTTTTCACACTGACATGGGCGATCTGGTAGCTCGCCCTGTACAGGGCCTTTCGCAAGCGCTTCTTCTTGCGTGGATCGTTGCCCTCGTGGAGCTGGGGGAAGCGCAGGTAGCGGTAATTGAACTCGTACTTGTAGGAGAGTTTCTTGAGGTACTTCTGGCCGTCGATGGCGTGCTCCATGAAGTCGTCATAGCCGATCACGTTGTAATCGACGTCCCCCCAGGTCTGGTTGCCCAGAGTGTGTCCCTTGGCCAGCCAGTCGTCCAGGACCACGTAAGTGGACGGGTCGTCCTCCACCTTCTCCTGCACCACGAAACCGGCGGCGGTGATCCCTTCGCCTTCCAGGACGCGCAGGATCTGTGTGTTGATTTCACGGGGCCGCCAGAAGCCCAGCGGCTTCATGTAGGGGAGTTCCTCGAAGGTCAGCGCAATCTGCTTGGCTGTCTCCGCCTGCAGGAGCGGGTGCGCCGCCAGCACCACCAGCAACACCAATGCGGTCTTCTGAAGTCGTGTCATCATCCTACCCAACCCCCATCATGCTATCAGAAGCGAATCCGCCACCGGGGTTTCAGATCTTCCGCGGCGGCATGGCTTGCGAGTCCAGTGAGGGTTGGCAAACGGGTGTCACGACCGGGTGTCGGCTAAAATGCCCCGGACGATGAACAGGCCCTGGGTGATCGCACATCGCGGCGCTTCGGCCCAAGCGCCGGAAAACACGCTGGCCGCCTTCCGGCGAGCCCTGGAACTCGGGGTCGACTGGATCGAGCTGGACGTCCGGTTCAGCGCCGATCAGCGCCTCGCGGTCATCCACGACCCCAGGTTGGGGCGCACCACCAATGGCCGGGGTCGCGTCAGCCAACGCACCGCCCAGGAGCTGTCTCAGCTGGACGCAGGGAGCTGGTTCGGCCGTCGTTTCGCGGGAGAGCGTGTTCCACTGCTCGAGGAGGTCTTCGAGGAGGTCTGGCCGACTCGGGCGGGCCTCTTGATCGAGATCAAGACAGAACCCTCGGACCCGGCCGGTGCTGCGGGGTTGATTCTGGACCTGGTGGGAGGCTGGGTGCGCTCCGGCCGCGTGATCCTCCAATCCTTCGATCACTCCCTGGTGCGGAGTCTGAACGACTCGAACCCCGGGATTCCGACCGCGGCGCTAATCGAGCATCACAGCCCCGACCCGGTCGCCCAGACCATTTCCACGGGATCAGGGATCATGGCCATCAAGTGGCGGTTGTTACGGCGCTCTCTCGTGGAAACCTGCCGGTTCCGCGGACTGCGCGTCTTTTCCTGGACCGTCAATCGGGAGGGGGATCTGCGCAGGGCCGTGCAGTGGGGTCTGGACGGGATCATCACCAACCATCCGGACCGACTGCTGGGCATGCTGGCACGGCGTGGCGCCACCGATTGAAGGTCACGAAGAATAGGCCTCGGTCTACTCCCGGAGATTGCCTCCAAAGGCGCCTCTGCTGCCCCAACACGCAAGCCTGCTCTTCTGCGTGAGGAGAACCGCCGTTCAGTTGTCGCCGTGAAAGTCATGGCTGCTGGTGGCGTCGCTCCAGAACGACCCGTCGGACCAGAACGACCCGTCGGTCCAGAAAGTCCCGCTCGTGCCCAGCAGCGCGGTGTCGGCCCAGATGAAGCCGTCGCTCCAGATGAAGGAGTCCACCCAGAACGACCCGTCGGTCCAGAAGGAGCTCTCGCTGGCACTCTCGTCCCAGATCGTACTGCCGGCTCCGAAGAGCGCGTCCACCCAGAATGAGCCCTCGCTGTAGACCAGTCCGTCGGCCCAGATGAAGCCGTTTCCCCAGAGCTGCCCGTGGAGAGAAGGATCCACCAGGTCACTGTAAGAAATACCGTCGGCCTTGGCCAGGGCGCCCCCTGCCCAGACGACCTCTCCATCCAGGTCCCAGCTGGGGTTGACCGGCTGGACGAAGGTCTGGCTGGCCACGTCCAACGACTGGGCCATCTCCACAGCCGTCAGGGCGTTGACGAGTCCGTGGCCCTGCTCCAGGTGGTGCGGCTGCTCCAGTCGGATGGCGCTCAACAGGAGCATCGCCTTGACCAGCCGAGGCGTCAGCGCCGGATTGGCCTCTTTCATGAGAGCCGCGGTCCCGCTGACGAAGGCCGTGGCCATGCTGGAGCCACTCAGATACATGTAGAAGTTGTCGATCAGCAGGTCGGGATAGTCGGCGGCGATCAGGTTGTCAGCCGCGGAAGTGGAGGGAATTCGATTGCCGGGAGCGACCAGGTCCGGCTTGAAGAACCCGTCCAGATACGTCGGCCCTCGCGAGGAATAGGAAGTCGCCACGTCGTCGCTGTGGGTGACGGTGCCTTGGGTGTTGAGCGCACCGACGGTGATGACCGCTGGACTGTTGCCGGGGCTCGTGATGGAGCCCCAGAGCTCCGGACGCAAGCTGTCCTTTCCCAGGTTTCCCGCCGAGACGACCGTGATGATGCCCGCCTCCACGAGGCGCTCCACGGCCTGGCAGAGTGGGTCCTGTTGGTGAGATTCGATGGGCGGATGTCCCAGCGACAGGTTGGCCACCTGAATCTGATATTCGTCGCGGTGGGCGATGGTCCAGTCGATCGCCTGGATCAAATTGCTGGTGTAGCCGGACCCGTCATCGCCCACGACCTGCAGGCTCAGATAGTTCACCCCGGGCGCAACGCCTGCATAGGCTCCCTTGGACTTCTGTCCGGTTCCCCCGATGATCCCGTCGACGTGGTGCCCATGGCCGTAATCGTCGTCAGCGGCGCTCACGAATTCCGGAAAACCCCCGGTGAAGTCGACCTGGGCCAGGAGACGGCCGCCACTCAGGTCGACGTGTCCCTTGAAACCCGAGTCGAAAACGGCGACCGAGACGCCCGCGCCGCTGAAGCCCAGGGCCTGTGCTTGCTCGGCTCCGATCGTCCTCAGGAAGGCGCTGGAAACGCTGCTGGAGCCGCCTGAGGTGCTGCTGACGCGCACCACGGCGTCCAGAGTGACGTATTCCACCCAGGGGGAGTGCATCAGCTGCACGATCTGAGCAGCGCGCAGCCGGCTCCGGTAGGCGTTGACGAGTTCCAGTGCGTCGGGATCCCGGTGCCCTCGGCCACTGCGAAACACGTCGCGTTGCACCTGAATGATCACGGGAATCGGATAGTCGTATTCCGGCCGCTCGACCAGGAAGGCCAGTTCGGTCCGCAAGCCAGGAGCCACTTTCCCCGAGGGATTCTGCAGGGTCTGGGGGATGCTCTGTCCCCACAAAGACAGCCCGCACAGCAAGCCAATCAGGAAGAACCACAGATCCAACCGTAACGGCAGCTCGGGTGCGCGAGAAAGAGGTCGTTCTTTCGGTTGTGCCATCGCGCCCGCTGAAGACGCAATTTTGGTGCCAGCGTCAGGTGGAGCGGGGGACTCGCCCGGCTCAGCCGGAAAATCGCTCTTGTCGTGGGGTTTGGAGTGGGACAGCGCTTCCACCACCAATCGGTTCGTGAAGTGAGGTTGACGGTTGGTGTCAAAAATTCGACGCTTGGAGGAATTCGAAGCCGTGCGGCTGGGCCGACCGCGGCCCGTCCGATGCCGCCTTCATGTTGGCGGGACGGCCGCGCTCCTGTAGTCTTTGGCAGTCCGGGTGTTTGGCCCGAGTCTCAGGAGGTGATCCATGTTTCCTCGATTTCCGCACCTTGCCCATGGGAACGAGCGGCAGGCCCAGCCCGGCTGGTGCCGCTTGCCGGTTCTTCTCTTCCTCGTTACCGGCCTGCTCACTTGGTTCGGTCATGCTCAGCCGGCAAAACGCAATCTGGCCATCGACGATCTCTTCGCCATTCAACGGGTTCGGGATCCGCAAGTCAGTCCGGATGGGACTTGGGT
>JBFKLX010000173.1:0-11743 GCA_041630155.1 Acidobacteriota bacterium | reverse complement strand
TGATCCGGCCTTCGAAGTTGCGGTTGCCCGACAGCACGGAGCAAGCGACCAGCCCATGTTCTTCGATGGCTTCGGCGATCTCGCCGGGCAGAGGGCCACTGTTGCCGATGCAGGTCGTGCAGCCGTAGCCGACCAGGTTGAACCCGAGCCGGTTCAGAGATTCCGTCAGGCCCGCCTCCTCGAGATACTCCGTCACGACTTTGGAGCCGGGCGCCAGACTGGTCTTGACCCAAGGAGGGCGCCGGAGTCCCTTTTCGACGGCCTTCTTGGCCAGCAGCCCGGCTGCCACCATGACCGACGGGTTGGAGGTGTTGGTGCAGCTGGTGATGGCGGCAATCACGACCGACCCGTCGCGCAACTCGAACTCGACGGGCTGGCCGCTTTCTGTCTGCATCCGGACCTCAACACCGGGCGGTGCGACCTCGGCGACAGCCGCCGGGGTTCCCCCCTCCCCTTCCCAGTGCCCCACCCGAGGCCCTCGGCGATCCTTGCCCGGAAGCCTCAGCGAGTCGAGCGCCTTTTCGAAAGACTGCCGGGCCAGGCGCAAAGAGATGCGGTCCTGGGGACGCTTGGGACCCGCCAGGCTGGGCTCCACCGTGGACAGATCCAGCTCCAGGTGGTCACTGTAGTCGGCCTCCGGCGCATCGGCGTTGTGAAACAGCCCCTGGGCTTTGGCGTACGCCTCCACCAATTTGACCCGTGCTTCGTCGCGGGCAGTGAAATGCAGATAGCGCAAGGTTTCCTGGTCGATGGGAAAGATGGCGCAAGTGGCGCCGTACTCGGGGGACATGTTGCCCAGGGTGGCCCGGTCGGCCAGCGAAAGGCTGCCCACCCCAGCGCCGTAGAACTCTACGAACTTGGCGACTACTCCCCTCTGGCGGAGCATCTGGGTAATGGTCAACACCAGGTCGGTGGAAGTGGCACCTTCCCGCAGTCGGCCATGCAGCTTGAAGCCGACTACCTGTGGGATCAGCAGTGAAATGGGCTGGCCCAGCATCGCCGCCTCGGCTTCGATGCCGCCGACGCCCCAGCCCAGCACACCCAGGCCGTTGATCATGGTGGTGTGACTGTCGGTCCCGACCAGCGTGTCCGGATAGGCCAGACGCTCTCCGTTGGCGCTTTCGTCGAACACCACGCGGGCCAGGTACTCCAGGTTGACCTGGTGCACGATTCCCGTGGCGGGCGGCACCACCTTGAAATTGTCGAAGGCGCTCTGTCCCCAGCGCAGAAACTCGTAGCGCTCGCGATTGCGCTCGAACTCGCGCTGGACGTTGATACTCAACGCCGTCAGGGTCGCGAACGAATCGACCTGAACGGAATGGTCGATGACCAGCTCGGAGGGGACCAGGGGATTGATCTTGGCCGAGTCCCCACCCAAGTCGCGCATGGCTTCACGCATCGCGGCCAAATCGACCACAGCGGGACCACCGGTGAAGTCCTGCAGAATTACTCGACTGGGGGTGAAGGCGATTTCCCGGCTGGGTTCCGCTTCGCGATCCCAGCTCAGCAGGGCACGAACATCGTCGGCCGTCACGGCCTGTCCATCCTCGGTTCGCAGCAGGTTCTCCAGCAGAATCTTCAGCGAAAAGGGCAGCCTGTCCAGGCTCCCCAACCCTTGCTGCTCGAGTTTGGGAAGGCTGTAATAGGTGACCGTCCGCCCTTCCACGTTCAGGCTCGAGCGAACTCCAAAACTATCCAAACTTTTTGCCATTGACCCGGCTCCATTTCTTTCACTGGAAGCGCCCCAGCAGGGCTTTTCAAATCCGAACGAAAGGCTGCCAACCTCTCTCTCCTAAAATACTTCGGCCGGCTGCCCCGGGGCAAATAGCCGGGCCGGCCCCCGGAGCCCTTCTGCCCTTGCCCTCGCCCTCGGGTTATGGAATCATCCGCACCGAAATCGGAAGGGCGGGTGTGGATGCCGGTGGTTCTGGCAGAGCTTCGACGCGGGGCCTATGCGGACTCCGCGATACTGATGCAGTTGCAGAGAAGTTTGCAGGAACTGCCGGGCGTCCGGGACGCTGCTGTTCTGATGGGTACACCTGCCAATCTGGAGCTCCTCCAGCAGGCCGGATTGTGGACTGCCGAGGCCGCAAAGGCTCGTGCCGACGACCTGGTGATCGTCGTCCAGGCCGAAACCGAGACTGTGGCCCGCAGCGCACTCTCCCAGATCGACGAGTTGAGGCGCCGGCGCAGCTCGCGGGAAGCGGGCCACTACCGGCCGCGCAGCCTGGAAACGGCCCTGCGCACCTTCCCGGAAGCGCGCTTCGCGTCGATCTCGGTTCCGGGCGCCTATGCCGCCGATCTGACTCGAGAGGCGTTGGCGGCGGGGCTGCATGTATTCCTCTACAGCGACAACGTTCCCTTGTCGGACGAAGTGGAGCTCAAGAAGCTTTCGGCTTCCCGGGGCCAGTTGCTGATGGGGCCGGATTGCGGAACCTCGATCCTGGGCGGCGTGGGTCTCGGGTTCGCCAACCGGGTGCGCCGCGGCTCGATCGGCCTGATCGGCGCGTCCGGCACCGGCCTTCAAGCGCTGAGCTGCATGATCGATGCCCTGGGCGCGGGTGTCAGCCAGGCCATCGGCTCCGGCGGCCGCGACCTGCATGAGGCGGTCGGCGGCGTCACGACCCGGCAGGCGATGCGCCTGCTCGCAGAGGATCCGGACACGGGCGTGCTGGTGCTTGTCTCGAAACCGCCCGCCCGCCGACTGGCCGGGCATCTCATCGGGCTGGCGGCGAGCATTGCCAAGCCGGTGGTCATCGATTTCCTGGGCTTTCCTCCCCCCGCCCCGAGACTGGGCAACATCCATTTCGCGTCCACACTCGAAGAGGCCGCCCGGCGAGCAGTCGAACTCAGTGGAAACAGGGATGAGGGGATTAACGATCCTCTGCCCCCAGGCCAATTCGCGCCGCCGCAGCGCTGGCTGCGAGGTTTGTTCGCGGGGGGCACCCTGGCCCTGGAGATCCTGCCCATGCTGCGGGCCTTGATTGGTGAGGTCGACAGCAACCTCGAAGCAGAACCGTCATCACTCACGGGCGACGGCCACCGGATCGTGGACCTGGGGAGTGACGAGTTCACCGCGGGCCGGTTGCACCCCATGCTCGACCAGACCCTGCGAATTCGCGGCCTGCTGCAGGAGGCGGACGATCCCGGAGTTGCCGTGATCCTGCTGGACGTCGTCCTGGGAGACGGCGCACATCCCGACCCGGCCGCGGAACTGGCGCCGGCCGTCGCTCGAGCCAAGCAAAGGGCGCGGGAAGCGGGCCGAAACCTGGAAGTCGTCGTTCTGGTCATCGGGGCCAAACAGGATCCGCAAGGACGCGATCGGCAGGTGGCTCGACTCGAAAAGGCGGAGGCGCGCGTCGAAGCCAGTCCCGCCGCCGCCGCCCTGCTGGCAGCCCGGTTCGTCAAGGCCTCCGGAGAGACCCCCCAGCAGGAGATGCCTCCCGTCGATCGCACGCCGTTTCAAGGCCCCCCGGCCATCGTCAACCTGGGACTGGAGTCCTTCTACGAAAGTCTGATCGATCAGGGGGCGGCAGCGATTCAAGTGGATTGGCGACCTCCCGCCGGTGGGGACCAGCGCCTGAGTGCGCTGCTTCGCAAGATGAAATGACAAGATGAAACACGGCCTGGACGCCGCGAGAATCGGGACGGAGAACCTGACCCAAAACCGGCGGAACGAGAAATCTTGAGAAGTAGAGAGGAGTCGCGGTGAGCCGAATCGATGATGCGAATCGAGACGCAGTAGACCGAATGATCGAGGCTCGGCCCCGGTTGGTGGGTCTGGACGCGGCCATCCAGGCGATCCCCGGAATGCGCGAGAACCTGCTGCTGCACGCCGGGCCGCCGATCACCTGGCAGAATGCCAGCGGCCCCCTGCGCGGGGCCGTGATCGGCGCGCTCCTACTGGAAGGCCTGGCCAGCGACGCCCGCCAAGCCGAAGAAATCATGCTGCGCGGCGAAGTCGACTTGGAACCCTGCCACCACCACCAGTCGGTCGGGCCCATGGCGGGGGTGATCTCGGCTTCGATGATGGTCTACGTCGTCGAGAACCAGACGCACGGCAACCGGGCTTTTTCCAACCTCAACGAAGGCTACGGGAAGGTTTTGCGCTATGGGGCCTACAGTTCCGAAGTCATGGAGAGACTGCGCTGGATGAATCAGGAGATGGGCCCGTCTCTGGCGGAAGCTCTGGGCGCCGGCGATCCGCTCGACCTGCGGGCCCTGCTGGCCGAAGCTCTGCACATGGGCGACGAAGGACACAACCGGCTCAAAGCGGGCTCCCTGCTCATGCTGCGACACCTGGCCCCCCGGCTGGCCAAGACCTGCCAGGATGCGGTCCGGCTGGAGCGGATTCTCGAGTTCATCGGAGCCAACCCGCTCTCTTCCCTCAATCCGGTCATGGCCGCCTGCAAATCCATGGCCGACGCGGCTCATGGCATTGAAGAGAGCACACTGGTGACCGCCATGGCGCGAAACGGAACGCAGTTCGGGATCCGCGTCAGCGGCCTCGGAGACGCCTGGTTCGAAGCTCCTTGCGAACTGCCCAAAGGCCTTTATTTCCCCGGATTCAGCGCCCAGGACGCCAACCCCGACATCGGCGACAGCACCATTACCGAGACAGCCGGCATCGGCGGGTTCGCCATGGCTGCAGCGCCCGCCATCGTGACCTTCGTGTCGGGCACGCCCCGGGACGCGCACGACACGACGCTCGAGATGTACGAGATCACGGCCGCCGAGCACCGTCACTTCACCATCCCCGCGCTCGATTTCCGGGGCACGCCCACTGGAATCGACATCCGACAAGTCGTGGAAAAGCAGATCACGCCGCGCATCAACACGGGCATCGCTCATCGGGAAGCGGGGATCGGACAAATCGGGGCTGGCCTGGTCCGGCCGCCAGCAGTGATTTTCGAAGAGGCGCTGCTGGCTTACGCGGAACGCTACGACGTGGGATGAAGGGCGGGGAGATTTGGAGGCTCGAAGACCTGAAGGTGTGTGGAGGCCGTACCGGGAGATTGGATGGTGGAGGCTCGAGTCTTCCCGGTTCAGCTCGAGTTGCTGCCCAGTGTTGCAGTCCATGAATACGGTGATGTATCGAGGGCGTGTCCGCGCCCGATTGCAGCAGTAAGGGAGTTCCTGCCAATGTTCTCGGAGGATCTTGGGTTGTTCGCTTGCGGTCGTCAGACGCTCCCGTTCCGGTCGCGTTCGACCGGTGACGGGTCCAGATCGGGAAGAGAGGCGCGGGGCCACCGGGCGGCAGTCCTGGCCGCGAGATGTGCCAGCCCCGGGGCGCTCGAGTGGCTGCGCAAGGCAAGGCGGCCTCGCGTGCTGAATCGATCCGATCACGCCTGCAATCTGATCGACGAGCGGGGCCGGGTGTTGAGCCTGGTGTCTGGCCGGGTCGGCAACGGTCCCTTTCATCTGGTCCTCGCCCCGGCCGGCTGCAGCGCTGAAGACTCCCTACTGCTTTCGTCGCTCACGAAAATGGACACAGGGCCAGGCGCCGTACAGGTCACCCCGGGAGAACTCCGGGTGGGGGGCCTCGCCATCGTTCTGCCGCCGTCCCGACTCTGGAATCCGCGGCCGAACTGGCCCGCCGTCCGACGCACGCAGCTCTGCCGTTCCAGGCAAGTCCAGCGCCTGAAACGGCTTCTCCAGGCGAACGCCCCGCCGCGGTCCCTTGCCTGGGCGGTCCTGGCGCGACGGCCGTCGCAGGAGGCTCCTGGCTGGGACGTTCATTTGCTCAGGAGAGCCGAGACTGGTGTCCGCCACTTGTCCCGGGGATTGACCAGTGGCTCGAAGCGCTTCCTTAGAAGAGCAGCCCGAGAGCTGGCGGGACTGGGCCCGGGACTCACCCCGGCGGGAGACGATCTTCTGGTCGGGTTTCAGCTCGCTCTCTGGGGACTTTTTCCGGAGAACCAGGCCCGTGATCTCGCCGCAGTCGTTTGCGGTTGCGCCTGCAGGCGCACCTCCGCCTTCTCGGCCGCCTGGCTTCGGGCCGCTGCCTCGGGAGAAGCAGCTCAACCCTGGCACGACCTCCTGGCGGCCCTCTGCTGCGGGGACTTGGGCGAAACGGCCGGCGCAGCCCGAGCCCTGCTGCTCCGCGGTCACACTTCCGGCAGCGACGCTATGGCGGGGTGGCTGCTGGCGTGCCGTGCCGCTGGGTGACCGTGGGGCCGGCGCTCCCGGAGAAACTCCCGTCCACTCTCCGGAAACAGGGACGCTCAGGGGCAGAGTCCAATCCAGTTCAATTCACGGCAGAGACCCACCAAGCGCCGGCTGAATGGGTTGCCGCAGCGGTCGATCTCGGTATTGAGAAAACCCTACGGACGGGGTGCGCTCATGCACGCGGTGTCCCGGGATCTGGTATCGTAAAGAGGCCCATGCCGGAAGAAGTCTCCAGTCAGCCACCGCGTCCCCGCCATCCCCCCTGGCTCAAGGTCCGCGCACCCTTCGGCGGCCGGGTTCACGACTTGAAATCTCTCCTGGGCGGGTTGCGGCTGAACACCGTCTGTCAGGAGGCCCAATGCCCCAACATGGGAGAGTGCTGGGCCCACGGCGTGGCCACGTTCATGATCCTGGGGGACATCTGCACCCGGGGGTGCCGCTACTGTGCCGTCAGTAAGGGCAAGCCCACCGAATTGGACCTGGCCGAACCGGGCCGGGTGGCCGAGGCAGTCGCCGCGATGGGCCTGCGCCATGTCGTGGTGACGTCAGTCGACCGGGACGACGTGCAGGACGGAGGGGCCTCGATTTTCGCCGAGACCATCCGTCAGATCCGGCGACTGCGGCCCGGTTGCACCGTTGAGGTCCTGATCCCGGACTTCCAGGGATCGGAGGAGGCCCTGCGGGCGGTCCTGGAGGCACAGCCGGAGATCCTCAATCACAACATCGAGACCGTTCCCCGGCTCTACCCGACGGCTCGGGGCGGCGGCGACTACGAGGTCTCCCTGGAACTGCTCGGCCGGTCCCGCCAGTGGGCGCCTCATCTGGTGACCAAGACGGGGATGATGCTGGGGCTGGGCGAACGCCAGGACGAGGTGGCGCAGGTCTTCCAAGATCTGCGGGGGCGCGACGTGCAGATCCTCACGCTGGGCCAGTACCTGCGCCCGTCCGGTTGGCATCTTCCCGTGGCGCGCTACTATCACCCCGAAGAGTTTCGAGAATGGAAGGAGATCGGGGAGTCGATGGGGTTCAGCCACGTGGAGTCGGGACCGCTGGTCCGCTCCAGCTACCTCGCCGACCGGCAGTTCGATGCACTGCGCGAGAAAACCGGAGCGCCGCTCGTTCAGCTGCGCAGTTGAGCCAACCGTCCTTCCCCATTCCCTGACCCCCGACTTCCCCTGACCCGACTTCGAATTCCCCACGGAATCGTGCAGCTTGGGGTCGTGAGATCCCCCCTGGCCCCCGGTGAGCGTCTCGAGTCTCGAGAGCATTTGCCCTGTCCCCGGTTGGCCAAAGAATTTGTTGCCCAGAATTTGTTGCCCTGTCCCCAGTTTGCCGCTGCCTCCTTGTCCCGGCCATGCCCTGTCCCCAGGGCCGGGATTGTCTTTGGGCGTGGCTCGTGAAATCCACCCTGTCCCCTGGTGAGCTACTCGAGTCTCGAGAGGATCTGCCCTGTCCCCGCTCCCAAGGCGGCAGCCCGAAAAATTTGCCCTGTCCCCAGTTTGGACGCCAGGCGGGACGGCAGTCTGAAGAGTTGCCCTGTCCCCGCTGTCGGCCCTTTCCCCGCTCCAGTTGCCAGTGCCACCGCCCGGTCGTGCCCTGTCCCCGGGGTTAAAAAAAATTGGCCTGTCCCCTGGTGAGCGTCTCGAGTCTCGAGAGGATCTGCCCTGTCCCCGCTCCCGAGGCGACAGCCTGGAAAACTTGCCCTGTCCCCAGTTTGCCGCTGCCTCCTTGTCCCGGCCATGCCCTGTCCCCAGGGCCGGGATTGTCTTTGGGCGTGGCTCGTGGAATCCGCCCTGTCCCCGGGCGAGCGTCTCGAGTCTCGAGAGGATCTGCCCTGTCCCCACTCCCGAGGCGGCAGCCTGCGGTGACGCCCAGGGAACGGCGAGCCCTCAGAACGCCGCCGGCACGAGGGGCTCCTCCGGCCCAGGAGCCCGAGCCGCTGGCCCACTCACCCACGAAAGCCCTCGAACTCATCGCCGAATCCGCCTGATCCTGGGCCTCGCGTTCGCCCGGCTCCTGGACCTTGGGGGCCGTGTCGGCACCCGCACCGGTCAAGCGGCCACCCGAGCGTTCGAGTCCCTTCACCCAGCGAGTCAGCGAGTCCGGCGACGGTCAAGACCGCTCCGCCCTCCTCCGCCCCCTGATCTACGCCACAAAGTCCTCGATGAGCCACTGCGCCCTCACCCCGCCGCCCCCCAACCACCCAGCGCAGAAAAGCGAATTCTTACTCCGCAAAGCTACGCCAGCAGGGTAGCGGTTTCTCCCCGAGGTGAGGCCTCGCATGACGACGGTGTATACTGTTAGTTAGTAACTGTATTGCGCTCAGTGCTTTGAAAGCGCCGAACTGGGGCGCTCACCGTCCGGCAGCAGTCTTCGGAGGTCGACCATGTCCAGGATCTTCATCGCCTACCGGAGGCAGGACAGCAAGTTCTTCCAGAACGCCGTCTACCAGAAGATGGCCGATCGTTTTGGCGCCAGATCGGTCATCCGCGATGTCGACAACATCCCCGTCGGCTCGGACTTCCGCAAGTACCTGCAGGACGAGGTGGCTCGCTGCCACGCCCTCCTAGCGGTGATCGGAGACCGTTGGCTTCCGATCCTCCAGGGGCGAGTCAAGCAGGACATCGACTTTCTGCAGCTCGAGATCGAGGCGGCGCTCACCCGCGACATTCCGGTGGTGCCGGTTCTGGTGGGAAGCGCGAAGATGCCGCCCAGGGCCTCGCTGCCGGAGCCGATCGCCCCCTTGGTCTACCGTCAGGGCATCGAGGTCCGCATGGACACGCTGGACAAGGACCTCAAGAACCTCGTCAAACGCCTCAATCAGGCCCTGGACCCAAAGAACAAGCCAGTGCCCGGCAAGAAGAGACCGGGCGCACACGACCTCGCACTGCGCATCTCGGTCAGGCCCAAGGAGGCCGAGATCGGCATCCAGTTCAGCTGGACGGTGACCGTGCGCAACGACGGCGACGACGACCTGAGCGGCCTCAAGGTGAAGCGAGGCCGGACGATCCTCGCCGACTCCATCGATTTGCCGACCAGCAGGGGGCGCCGCTTCAACTTCAAGACCCGCTACACGACCCCCGGCCGCAAGTCCAACTCGGTCACCGTGACCGGCCGCGATGCCGAAGGCAAGTCGCTGAAGGTGGCGACCCGGCTGGCGGTCCGGGTCACCTCCTGATCCCGGCGTGAAGGCTGCATGCGATGAAGGGACAGACGGTTTGAGGTGTGAACGGCAGGAAAGATTTGCCCTGTCCCCAGTTTGGATGGGCTGCCCTTCGGAGGCGGCAGTTTGAAAGAGTTGCCCTGTCCCCAGTTTCCCGGAGAAACTTGACCTGTCCCCGGGGCCAGGATTGTCGTTGGGCGTGGCTCGTGAAATCCGTCCTGGCCCCCGGTGAGCGTCTCGAGTCTCGAGAGGGTTTGCCCTGTCCCCGCTCGCGAGGCGGCACTGAAAAATTTGCCCTGTCCCCACTTTGCCGAAGAAACTTGACCTGTCCCCGGTTTGGATGGACTGCCCTTCCGCGGCGATAGTTTGAAAAAGTTGCCCTGTCCCCGCCTGCCCGAAAAGACTTGCCCTGTCCCCAGTTTGGAAGGACTGCCCTGTCCCGGGCGATTTCGAAAGTGAGGTTGGGGCCTGAGGGAGGCCCGGCCGGGGCCGGGTCTTCGGTTTTCACAATCCGCCTCGACGGTGTGCGTGGCCTGCTGTGAATTCCCAAGACGCCGGCCCCAGTCGGGTGGGGTCTGGATCAGGGCAACATCAGATCGGGTTCGAAGTCGACCCGATAGGCGCTGCCGCCCAGGACGGGCAGGGAGTAGCGTCCGTCCGGGGCGGTCACGTCACTCGCGGTGAACGAGATGCCTTCCGCCAAGCCGGTGAGCCTCTCGCTGGTCGCGTAGACCACCACGCCGGCCAGCGGCTGGCCCGCGGCGTTGGTGACCCGTCCCGAGAGTGTCACCTGCGGCGGAAACACCGGAAAAGTGAAGTTGAGCACGGCGTCACCGGACAGCGTCTGAGGACTTCGGCCTCGGCCGGGTACCGTGAGCGTTCCTTCCTTGGCCGTCCCTACCGACGTGGCGGGAATGGATGCCACCACGTCGTGCATGCGGTTACGCGTCAGATAGAGCTCGTAGTTCCGCTGGGGGTCGGCTTCGTCGAGCGAGAGGACGGGGTCCACTCCGCAGACGCCCGAAACGGCCGGGGCCGTCATGTCCATGGCTTCCGTCCGTGTGTGAAGTGGGAGCGCACCACCCTGGGCGCGATTCAGCTGCCCGGACAGCTTGGAGACCGAGGGAACAGAAAAATTTCTGCCCGAGGCATTGCCAGTCACGTTCAGCCGTCCGATGTCGAACAGTGCGTAGGTCCGCGCGTTCTCTTCTTCTCCCACACCGGCTGCTTCGAAGTCTCCCGGAACGAACTGGAGGCTCACCCGGTAGGAACCGTCCAACAGCCGGATCGAGTAAGAACCGTCCGGGCTCAGCAGGGGGAAAAACCCGCCCGCAGTGCCATTCTCCATCACGAAGGACAACACCGGGAGCATCGTGCCGAACACCTCCGGAAGGCTCGACAGGTTGGTGATCCGCCCCGATATGGTTCGCCGCGTCACCGGGCTGACCGAGACGTTCCGAACCACATCGGCATTGACGACGACGTTGGGCACATCGTGTCCGGCCAGAAGTGAGGCGCCAGAAGTGAGGTCCAGCACCGTGTAACAGAATCTCACGGTGTAGGTGCCGCCGGGCACGACGATCCGGTAGCTGTTGTCGAAATCCGCAGAGCCGTAGTACACGGCGCCGCCCGCCGACTCAGCCAGAGCCGCCGTCAGAAAAGAACCGGGAATCCCTGCCGGAGCGGGAAGGCTGGCGGTACCGCTGATGGTGAAACCAGGCGGCAGGGTCTGGTCCAGCGTGACATTGGACGTCAGGGTGACGCCCGTCACCGTCCGCGGCAGCACGGCGCTGCCGGCCGGAGGGTTGCCGCCGGAACCGTACACTCCGCGCTCCACCGGCAACGTGGTGAAGCTCAGCGGGGAGGTGTTCTGGCGCAGCGTCAGGGCCGACACTGGCGAAGAGGTCTTGACCGAGAGCATTCCACGCCGACCGCGGGCGAAGAACTCAGACGCGAACCGGGCGGTGTGAGTCCCGCCGTCCATCGAGAATTCGAACGTCTCCACGGCAGTGGGGGCTTCCAGTCCCGACTGTCCCGCCTCCACGAAGCTGAGCTGGACGTCGGCCTGGTTGTCACTGTTGTTGTAGAGCGCCAGGCCGGTGTCGAAGGTCCCCGTCATGTCGACCGGCAGAGTGAATTCCTCCAGGTCCAGGGCGCCGGCCACCCCGGTCTCGGTCGCAAAGCCCCCCTGCCGATTCAGGATCGTGAAAATCCCTGCTGCACCGATGGGAGCGGTCGAGACGATTCGCGCCGCCCCGGCCTTGATCGGCCCGGCCGCATTGGTCTCGGCGAACACGACTCCGTTGGCTGGCAAGTTGAACGAGAACTGGCTACCCGTTTGGCCGTCACGCAGAGTCACGGGGTAGGGGGCGCCGTCGTCGTCCACGATCCAGATCGAGACCAGCGCCTCGG
>JBFKLX010000172.1:0-12087 GCA_041630155.1 Acidobacteriota bacterium | reverse complement strand
GCGTAGGTTTCGAGCAAGTGGCGATCGACTTGCAGGGATTTGCCCTCCCGGCCGGTGACCTTGCGCGGCTTTTCAGGCTTTGGTTCCAGGACCTCCGACAGCAGAACGTCCGCCACCCGTTCGGCCAGCGCTCCCGGGTCGACGTTGCTCAGGTTGCAGAGGACTGCCACGCTGACGTGCTGATCGGGAAAACGCAGCAAGTGTCCGCGGTAACCTCCCAGGGCACCCCCATGGCGAATCGTCGGGTGCCCGCGGTAAGTCCCTACCACCAGCCCCAGCGCGTAATCGAGGTCTTTCCCGCTGTTGAGCCGCCCCGGCTGCGAGACCGTTCGAGTCAGCGATGGAAGGCCGGCCCCCAGCCGGTTCTGGTAGGAGTTCTCATCCCAGCGGACCAAGTCTTCCACGGTCGTGTACAGGCCACCCGAGCCCACCAGCGCAAAACGCATCGAGCGGACCTCCCAGCCACCCGCGACCTCGGCCGTTGCGTAGCCTTCGGCTTTGCGCGCGATCACGTGCGAGCCGTCGTCGTGAAAATGTGAGGAGTTCATTTCCAGAGGCTGGAAGATCATTCTGCGGGCGAACTCCCGCAAGCTTTCGCCGGCGACCCGCTCCACCACGAGAGCCAGGAGGAAATACCCGGAATTGGAATAGGAAAATTCCTCGCCTGGATCGAAGTTCAAGGATCTCTGCCGGCTCAGCAGCGACAGCACTTCCTTGGGTGCCATCGAGTCGAGAATGTCTCGTCCCGAGAGCTGCCACAGAGCCAGATAGTCCCGCAAACCGCTGGTGTGGTGCAGCAACTGCCTCAGGGTGATCGGCTTCCCGTAGTCGGGCACCTCCGGTACGTACCGTCGAATTTCGTCGTCCAGGGACAGACGGCCCTGCTCTGCCAGCAGCGCGACCGAGAAGGCGACTACTTGCTTGGAGATCGATCCGGAGTAAAAGACCGTGTCGGGCCGGATCGGTACCCCGTGCTCCAGACTGGCCAGGCCGTAGCCTTTCGCGTACACCGCCCGGCCCTGGGAAGCGACCGCGAGGGCGCAGCCCGGCGAGTCGGTGCGGTTCCACTGGGAGAATACCTCGTCGACGGCCGCAGCCGGGAATTCACTGCCCTGGGAGGCTCCCCAGGCATTCGTGAACAGTAGCCAGCCGACGGCCAGGCGAGGCAAGCCAAACGTGCGTCCTGTGTGCATTTGCGTATCCCTCGATGTGGTCGTGAAAATGGGACTGCGCCAGTCTAACACGCCTGGGGCCCGCCAGGAGCGGGCATTTCCGCTCTTTAGCCGGGACCGATCGCAAGTGGGCCAAGGCCGCTCGAGCTTCTACCGCAGATGCCCCCCGGCCAGGTGATCAGCATGGATTGCGAAGCGGGTCGGCGACCGGCGGTTCGGACGGGCTACCTACCGAAAGAAGGGTCCATCTTCTTTCGCAGCTCCCCGTGGGCCACCGCCAGGCAAATGTCGGTCTTGCTCGACAGATAAGCGCCGGTCGGCACACAGGGGACGTCGGGTCTCACCCCTTGTCCCTCGAGGACTTCACCGTCGGCGAATTGAAGGCGGGCAATCGCCACTTGAGCAGCGAACGGGATGATCACTTCGGTTCCAAACTTGTGGGAGAAGACCTGAGAGACGCTGACTTGTCCCGCCGTGTGGTCGCCCACGACTACCGCCCGCCCGTTGCGCTGGAAGTGGCGCGCCAGAACCTCGGCCGCGCTGGCTGTTTCACTGTCGACCAGGATTGCCAACGGCCCCAGCAGGGGGTTTCGATGGGGTTTGGCCTTGATGGGCTCCACTTTCTTGCGATGGAGCTGTTGAGCAACTTCCACAGGCTTCTCTTCGAAGTAGCCGAGAAAGTCCTCCAATGACTCGACGGCACCGCCCCGGTTACCCCGCAGGTCGATGATCCAGGCCTTCGAGTCGCGAACTTTGTCGACCAGCTTCGCAAAGAGGCGGCTGTCGGCCGTCATGCTGGGTAGCTGCAAATAGCCCACTCCATCTTCGTGACGGTTGTACCAGAACCTTTCGGCGTTGGACTCGCTCTCTCGAATCAGGCTGTAGATCGTGTCGACGTCGGTCAGGTCGGTGACCTTCAAGCCCTCTTTCTTCTTGCCTTGAATGGTGATCGTCCGGGGCGCCTCGTCGCCTCTCCGGAATTCCAGCGTCAAGGCCGTCGGAGGTGTCAAAAGCCGGAAGTAGATCAGCATCAAGTCCAGTGTGGCGCGCTCAACAGCATAACCGTTGACGGTCAGGATCTCATCACCCAATCGGAGTCCCGCCGCCGCTGCAGCGCCTTTCTCGTCGAGCTCGTGAACCATGACGTTCTCGCCGAAGGCCTTCATCTCGAAGCCGAACAGAAATTTCACCACTCGGGTGGGGGGTATGAACTTTGTGTGCGAATCCTGGAGCTGGTCCAGCTGCCAGTAGATGGCGGCAAAGATCTCGCCCAGCGACTGGGCCGAGTCGATGCGGGACTCGGTCACTTTGGTGAGCCTTTGCCAGTCCAAACCTCGCAGTTCCGAATCGTAGAACTTCTCCTGAACCGTTTTGGACACCTGCTCGAGCATCCGCTGTCCGCGATTCTTGTCCTTGTCCAGGTCTCCCGCCCACAGGAACGCGGCCAGACCTCCGAGTACCAGTGAAGTCAGCAGCGTAGGTACGTATCTCTTCATTTGAGTCGAACTCCCTTCGGGCCAGTCCCTCTCCGGCTGGCCGCCGGAAGCGAACGGAAGACCCTCGAGCTTACCTTTGGGATGGGACGCGGAACACCCGCGGAATCTTACGGTTGGGCTTCAGTCATTCGGTGTCGTTCGCAGTTGACCGAACACTCTTCAGAATGCATGAAATACGGCAGCGAATCAAGAGTAATCGGAGGGTTGCGAGGAACCGCTTGGAGGCCTGCCGTCAGCCAGGCCCGCCTCTCGCAAACTCGAAATGCAGGACTCGAGATTCTGAATTCCAGCTTGGGTCAAACCACTGACAGCAGGCCCGGATTCTCCAGATAGGAAATGACCGTGTGCAGGAACTCCGCTCCCACGGCCCCGTCCACGACGCGATGATCCAGCGAGAGCGAGAGGTTCATCATGTGCCGAACCACGATCGAGCCGTCTCGGACGACTGGCTTCTGCTGAATCTTGTGGACGCCCAGAATGCCCACTTCGGGATAGTTGATGATCGGCGTGGCCAGCACCCCGCCCAGAAAGCCCAGACTGGTGATGGTGAACGTCCCGTCGCGCAGGTCTTCGAGCTGGATGCGGCCCTCGCGGCTCTGCTCCGACAGCCTGGTGACCTCCTGGCTCAGCTCCAATATGCTCTTGCGGTCGGCATGCTTGATCACCGGCACGATGAGCCCCTCGGCTGTGGCCGCGGCCACCCCGATGTTGTAGCTCTTCTTCAACTGGATGACTTGTCGTTCCTCGTCCAGAGTGGAGTTCAACAGCGGGTATTTGCGCAGGCCCTCGACGACGGATTTGATGAGGAAGGGCAGATAGGTGAGCTGGCTCTCCGGGTTCAGCTGGCGGTAGCGCGTGCGTAACTGGACCAATTGGGTGGCGTCGACTTCTTCCACATAGGTGTAGTGTGGAGCGAACCTTTTGGCCGCCACCAGATGATCGCCGATTTTCTTGCGGAGTCCACGGTACGGAATGGTCTCGAGGTCCGGCGCAGCGGAAGCACCAGCGGCTGGGGCGGGGGCCGACCTGGGGCTGGGTTCGGCGCTCCGGTGAACGAACTTCTCTACGTCTTCCCGGGTGATCCGGCCTCCGCGGCCGCTGCCTTCCAACCGGCTCAAATCGACCGAGAGCTCTCGTGCCATCTTACGCACCGCCGGCGTGGCCAGGACTTTCCTGGAACCCCGCTCCTGCGGTTTCTCCACGGCAGGCGGGGAGGCTGGCGCCGGCATCTCGGGCGGCTGCGGTTTCCGCTGGCGCTCAGCGGCCGCGGGCTCACCGTCGGTTTCGATGACCACGAGGGTCGAACCGACTTCCACCACCTCGCCTTCGGCTCCAATGGTGTCCAGCACCTTGCCCTCCACCGGTGAGGGAATTTCGACGGTGGCCTTGTCGGTCATCACCTCAACCATGGGCTGGTCTTCTTTGATGATGTCGCCAGGCTGTATCAACCAGCGAATGATCTCTCCTTCGACAACACCTTCACCGATATCCGGGAGCTTGAATTCGAAAGCCATAGAATTCGCATTCCTCGATCAGTCCCGCCGGCCCGTCAAAAGCTGAGGCTTTCCTGCATGGCTCGGCGGATGCGCTTCTGGTTGGGAAGATAGTGTTCTTCGAGGGTGTAAGGGAACGGGGTATCGAAACCCGCGACTCGGTAGACGGGCGCTTCCAGGTGGAGCAAGGCCTTTTCATTGATGGTCGCGGCCAGCTCGGCTCCGAACCCGCAGGTCTTGGGCGCCTCGTGAACGATCACGGCCCGGCCGGTCTTTCGAACCGAGTGCAGGATCGTCTCCAGGTCGTAGGGCATCAAGGTACGCAGGTCGATGACTTCCATCGAGATGCCGTCCTGGTCGGAAGCAGCCTCTGCCGTCTGCAGCGCGGTGGGGACCATCGCGCCATAGGTGATGAGCGTGAGGTGAGTGCCTTCGCGCACCACCTTTGCCTTGCCCAGTCCGACGGTGTATGCCCCGTCGGGCACTTCGCCGCGGGAGGCCCGGTAGATACGCTTGGGCTCCATGAAAATGACCGGGTTGTCGTCGCGGATGGCGGCGATCAGCAGGCCTTTGGCGTCATGCGGATTGGAGGGAATGACCACTTTCAGGCCCGGCGTGTGAACGAAATAGGCCTCGGGGCTCTGGGAGTGATAATGCCCCCCGCGAATCCCGCCGCCATAGGGAGTCCGGATCACCATGGGGCAAGTGACCTTTCCACCGGAGCGATACCGCATCTTGGCGGCTTCGTTGACGATCTGGTCGAAGGCCGGGTAAATGAAGTCGGCAAACTGGATTTCGGGGACCGGGCGCAAGCCATACAGAGCCATGCCGATAGCGGACCCAATGATGCCCTGTTCCGCCAAAGGCGTGTCCCATACCCGGTCGGGCCCGAACTCTTCGTGAAGTCCCTGGGTGGCTCGAAACACTCCTCCAAACTTGCCCACGTCTTCGCCCAGGACGACCACGCGCTCGTCGCGACGCATCTCCACGCGCAGGGCATCGTTGACGGCTTGAATGATGTTGTACACGGGCATGGGTCAGACCTCATGTTCGGCGAAGGCGCCTTCCTCGGTTTCACGGCAATTTTGCAGCTGCTCCTGGAGGTGCCAGGGGAGCTGGTCGAACACGTCCTCGAAGAGCGTGTCGATGGCAGGCGGACCCACTTTCTCGGCCCGCTTGAGGTCGACCTGGATCGCCTTCCTGGTCTCCAGCTCCGCCTTCTGATCATCTGCCTCGCTCCAGTGCCCTTCGTGAATCAGATAGCGCTTGAAGCGGAGCAGCGGGTCCTTGCCTTGCCACTCCTTCACTTCAGCGTCCGGGCGATAGGCCCGAGGATCGTCCGAGGTGGAATGGCCAGCCAAACGGTAGGTGACTGCTTCGATCAGCGTGGCGCCCCCCCCTTCTCGCGCTTTCTCGGCTGCCTGCCGGGTGACCTGATGGACGGCAAATATGTCGTTGCCATCCACCCGGATCCCCTCCAGGCCATAGGCGGAAGCCTTCACCGCGATGCTATCCGAGGCGGTCTGCGTGGAAAACGGGACCGATATGGCCCATTGGTTGTTCCGGCACAGCAGGACGATGGGAACCTCGTAAACACCGGCGAAATTGGCACCGACGTGAAAGTCCCCCTGCGAGGTGGCGCCGTCACCAAAGTACACCAGGACGGCTTCCTTCCGGTTGAGGATTTTGGCCGCCCAGGCCATACCCACAGCCTGTGGAATCTGCGTCCCCACCGGGCTGGAAATGGAGCCGAACCGCAGCTCGGGGATGGCATAGTGATTGGGCATCTGCCGGCCCTTCACCGGGTCTCGCGCATTGCCGAACAGCTGGCAGAAGAAGTCGAACAAGGGAAAACCGCGGTAGAGGGCTGCCCCCAGCTCGCGGTAGCAGGGCATGATCCACTCGTTCGGGGCCAGCGCAGCGGCGCTGCCGATGATGGCGGCTTCTTCACCCAGCGAGCCGATGTAGAAACCGATGCGGCCCTGCCGCTGCAGTCGGACCATCTGCTCGTCCACTCGCCGATTCAGCAGCATCGTTCGATACAAGCGCAGCAGTTCCTTGGGGTTGAGGTCAGGGGGATCGGCACCCTTGCAGAGGCTGCCGTCCGGCTTCAGAATCTCAATGATGGGCTGAGGCATGGCGTTGACTTCGAATCCCTCGAACAAGTTCGATCCACCTGACCCGGCTGGGGCCAGAAAGGATGCGTCGTGAAAGACCGGCTAGCGAATCCGCTGCAAGAATCTTACCAGAGAAGCACTGCCTCTGAAACTTGACAGACGCCCGTCAGGGCCGCCAGCATGCCCTCGTGATCGTCTGTGATGCTGTCGTCCTGGCTGCCGGAAGCTCGTCTCGTCTGGGGTTTCCCAAGCAGCTGCTGATGATTGCTGGAGAATCCCTGCTGCTGCGTATCGTCCGGCAGGCCCAGGCCTCGGGTTGCCGCCGCACGGTGGTCGTTCTGGGAGCGTTTCTGGAGCGGCTGCGCGCGGAACTGGCCGGCTCGGTGAACGAGATTCTGGAAAACCCTCTCTGGAAGGAGGGCCTGGGCGCGAGTGTCCGCTTGGCCGCGCAGCATGCCCGGCAGAGCCTCCCCAGCCCGCCGGAGGCGCTGCTCTTCCTGACCACTGATCAGCCCGGCGTGAACGCGCAGTGCATCCAGCGTCTGCTGACTGCTGCCGATGGCGACTCCACCATGGTGGCGGCCGCCTACGAGGGAACAGTGGGGATCCCGGCACTGTTCAAACGGGTGCACTTCGCAGAACTCGCCGAACTGAGAGGGGCCCAGGGAGCCCGCTCTCTGCTGCTGAGGTATCCCGAGCAGGTTTGGGCGGTGTCCATGCCCGAGGCTGCCGCCGATATCGATACGGCAACAGACTGGGAGGAATTCCAGAGTTCTTCGAAGTAGCGGGAGGCGACTCGATCCGGAAGGTTGGACGCCGGGACGATCGTGCCGAGGTCATCTGAACAGGTCCTGCTCGGCGGCGCGCAACAGATCCCGACCCGAGCCCTCCCCAGCCGCGGCCACGCCTCGAACCACGACCGCCGGGATCTGGCGAGTCTTGCCCATCACCAGTTCCGCCGCCGCCGCCAGCTCGTCGGCAAGCGCCACTACGGTGGCGCGCAAGCTTTGACCGAAGGTGTCCGTCTGGCCGCGGTAGTCCAGCAGCGGGGTCAAGCCCGCACTCCCCAGTGCCACGTTGGTGAGGCCTTCTCGCCAGGGTCTCCCGAAAGTGTCCGAAACGATGACGCCCACCGGCACGCCCCACCTCTCGCTCAGGTCCTGGCGCAAAGCCTCGGCGGAGGCATCGGGGTCCGCAGGAAGAAGCGCGACCGTTCCCGGAGGCGTGTTGGAAGTGTCCACGCCTGCGTTGGCACAGACGAAGCCGTGCCGGCTCTCGACGATGAGCCGGCCGCGATCCATGCGCACCACCCGGTGCGATTCACGCAGGATCACTTCGACCAGGCGCGGATCTTTGCCCAATCGCTCCGCCCACTGCCCGGCCAGCTCGCCGGGCCGAACCTCGTCCAGCCTGAGCAACCGGCCCTCTGCTTTGGAGACGGCTTTCTGGGCCACCACGACGATGTCGCCCGAGACCAGCCCAATGGCGTTGCGCGAGATGGCCCCGGCCAGCAACGATCCCAGCGAGTCGCCGGCCTGGATTTCGGGAATCCCGGTCACGCCGATCAAGCGAATCTCAGGGGACAGCATCGCCTCGGAGTCCCTCCTGAATCCTCTTCTGAATCCCTCGCCAGCGAAGAAAGCGAGCAGTCGTGCAATCCGGAGCCGTCCGGCACAGATCCAGAATATCCCCCGGCGCGTCGATGTCCAGCGCCAACCGCGGATTTCGGACGACTACCAGAGGGACGCCGGCTCGTCGTGCAGCTGCGGTGTGCAGCCGCTGGCTGTCGGGTCCAAACCGCGCCTCGAACACCGTAGGCGGGGTTCTCAGCAAAGCGTTGGTCCCTTTGCCGTCGCGAGAGGGTACCATCAAGGCGCCCGGGCAGGGGAGTGGCCGAGAGAGGAGCGTGTCCACGTCTCTGGCTCTCAGCAGCGGGACGTCTCCCGGCAATCGCAGCACCGCCCGGACCCCCTGGTTCTCGAGTTGGGCCGAGGCCCAGTCGACTGACGCGCTTTCCGAGCGCTGCTCCCGCTCGGCCAGGAATTCCCAGCCCGAACCGGGGTCGAAGCTTTCGAGCCGGGGCTCGAGTCCCACGACCACCCTGCACTCGGCCAGACGGCAGGCCGAAATCGCGGAGGCCACATGCTGAAACATCAGCCCGGCCAGCTCGATTCGCTCCTCGGGTGTCAGGAATCGCGCCAGGCGGCGCTTCGCCCTCGAGGCGAGTTTGACGGCAACCAGCACGGCTCTCACAGGCTCTCCAGAATGTCTGCAGCCAGCCTTTGACTCGCCGGCAGGTCTACCATCAACGTGTCCAGCAGCAGAACCTCCATGCCCAGCGACTCGATTTTCCCGGCCAGCTCAGCGTCCCGATGGTCCAGCACGAAACGATCGGCGAGTCCCTGGTAGAGTTGGGCCACCCCCAAGGCGGAAACCGGATGGCCTCGTTCCGCCAGCATCTTGGCTGCCGGGCCTTTGACGGCTCGATCACCGATGATGGGAGTGATAGCTACCACCGGTCCGGCGCCCGCCAGCGTTTCGCGCATTCCCGGCACCGCCAGGATCGGGCCCAGGCTGATGAAAGGATTGCTGGGACACATGAGAACGGCCCGGGAGTCCGCCAGAGCCGTTCTGACATCCTCCTCCAGGCGAGCCTGTTCCAGGTCCTGGTAAACGAATCCGCACACACGTGGCCGGCAGCGTTCGCGTACCAGGTACTCCTGAAGATGCAGTCTCCCCCGGTCGGTCTCGACCAGGGTGGGATGATAGCCTTCGCACATGGGGAGAAGCCTGAAGGACAGGCCGTTGGCCTCGCACAGAGCCTCCGTCACGCGCGTGAGAGACCACCCCTGATTCAGTTTTTCGGTACGGAACAGATGAACCGCCAGGTCACGATCGCCAAGCTGGAACCAGGCCTCCTCTCCCAGCCGTACCAGTTCCTCCAGGCAACGGAAGGTGTCACCCTCCACCCCCCATCCGGTGCCGGAATTCACCCGGCCGGAGAGTGTGTACATCACTGTGTCCAGGTCGGGGCAGATCCGCAGACCGTGCAGGCGGATGTCGTCACCCGTGTTGCCCACCACGGCCAACTCCCGAGGAGGCAGCAGCCGTGCCAGGCCACGCAGAAACTTGGCGGCACCGATTCCCCCGGCCAAGGCTGTGACCATAATCGGCCCTATTGTGCAGGGGCCAGACCTTCGAGTCACGCCGCCGCATCGGAAATCTCGAATCGCAACCAAACACAGGTTGCCGTAGTCTCGGACCCTGTCCCGAGCCTTCCGAGCCATTGAATGGTCCCGGCTCGAGCACGGTTACTGCTGATCGGCTCTTCCGGGAGCGACCGTGAGAGTGGTCAGGGTGGGAACTTTCAGCGGAAAGTCGACTCGCGGATCGTCATTCTGGCGCAGCGCGATGGCGGCAAGGCCGCGGTTGCTGCTCACCGTCAGGATTCCCACGAAGTCTCCAATGCCCAGCACTTCGGCAAAGGCCCTGTCCACGAATTGAGCCGTTTGCTGTCCCGCTGCCAGCAGAAGTGATTTTTCAGCCAACGGTTCGAACTGCTCGTCATAGAGCCGCATCGTGACAAAGGCTCGTGACTCGTCGCTGACTCCGGAGGCAGGAGGATTGACCAGAGCCAGACCGGTCAGAAAATTCCCCTGAGTATTGACGACCAGGCTGAAGTCCGTCATGGTCTCGGACAAGGGTACGGCCGCCTCGTACAGGATCGTGTTGGAGGCGTTACGAGCACCCGTAAAGACGGCATTCCCACTCACTCGGGAGCCCGAGACGATGCGAGCGTAACCCGCCCGTATGGGGCCTTGTCCTCCGCTGGAGATGAGCAGGGGCCTCCCCGCTTGGAGCGGGAAGTAGTAGGAAGTCTGCGTCTCGGACCGGGTCAAAGGAAAAGGCAGCGGGTTTCCGGAGGCATCGAAGAAATCCAGCCGGATCGAACTGTCGCCGCCCGTGTTGGAGAGCACGAAACTGGTTTCGAACCTGAGCGCGCCGGCCACGCCGTTTCCGACCTGCGGCACGTACGCGACTCGCGCGGGCTCACAACCTGCCAGGAAGACTTCGCGGCTGGCACTGGCAAGTCCCGAAACCGGGCTGGTCGATGAAGTCATCAGCGCGTGGCTTCCCGGCATGTTCAAAACCACCCGGCCATCTGCTTGTTGTGGGAACGTCCAATGGGTCAGCTGGTTCAGCGAGCGGTCCCAGGTGTCGAAGAGGAAGAAATTGGAGGCGCCCCGGGCGGGCCACCCCAAGAGCTCCCGATTGGAGCGGAACGCGATGATCCGCCCGTCGCCGCTAAAGGCGAGGGAATCAGAAACCACCCCGGGCTCGAAGCTGGACAGCTGGGCCAGCGGCTCGGTTGCGTCCAGACTCAGGTCGATTCGGAAGAACTCCAGGCTGCCGTCGCGATTCTCTCCCGTCAGGTCGCCGCTCGAGACCACCAGCAAGGCACTTGCGTCCGAGGCGAGGAAGCTCGCATCGATGCGGTCAGCCGTCAGGACGAGTTCGCTGAAGCCCGCCAGCCGGTCGAAAACCAGCAATTCGGTGAAGCTGGCCAGCACCTGGCGGACCTGGTACGCGACGAAACGTCCGTCCCAGCTCACCGACACCCCGAGTGGCACGGCCACCGAGCTGAAATGGGTGAGCTGCTGCAAATGGCTTTCCGGAGAGTTGGACAAAGCCCCGTCCGGCAGGTTGGAGAAAAACACCTCCCGGCTGCCGTCTGCATTCTCTCCAATCGGATTGGCGTTGGAGACGTACACGACGGTGCTGCCGTCTCCGCTGATGGCGGCCGCGGAAACCACCGCATCCCGGTTATCGTGGCGGGTCAGCTGGCGAATGAGGCCGGTTTCCGTTTCGAGCAGGAAGAGTTCCTGACTGCCGTCCGGGTTTTCTCCCACCAGATCCCGGGTGCTGCGAAAAATCAAGCGGCCCAAGTCCCCGCTGGCTCCCTGGGCCACGGGGACCAGGCCGTCGGAGCCCAATTGCCGGACGCTCTGAGTCCGAGGGAAGCGGCCCTCGAGTGTCACTCGATAAACGGCGAAGCCTGTGCCACCTGTTGCCGCCAGGTCGGCATTGCTCAACAGCAGAGCGTCCCGCCCCGAGTCACTCAGGCCCAGCACCTCTGTGAGTCGTCCGCTTTGCAATGTTCGAGTGAAGGGGGTGAATCCGCAGGCCAGTTCCGCGCTCGAATAACTGGTGCCCGAGAGGATCAGGCCGCAGCACACGAGGAGCGCCCTCAAATGCGCCGTCCCGTCGTGTTTCCAGTTGCCCCGCATCATCATTTGGCTCACCATCACCGGCGGCTGCTCTCAATGCGAATAAATTAGCATCTCGGGCGCACCAAAGTCAATGCCAAATGTCAATAGGGGGTGCGCCAGACCCGTTTTCCAGGTACGAAACACACGGGCCAGCCTCTCAGCCTCTCTGACGCCGCTCCGTCCCTGGTTGCGACGCCCAATTACAGATGCAAAAAAGGGCAGAAGGTCACAAATTATTGTTGACGACGGGTTCGAAGCCTGTTAATTTATTCGCACCCCCCCGGGTGTGCCTCGCGTCACTCGGGATTGGGGACTTGGGAGTATACTCTGCGAGAAAAGGAGAAGCACGAAAGTGGGTCGAAAGAAGCTTCAGGAATTCAGTCGCCGTGAGAGGCAGATCATGGACACGATCTACCGGCCCGGCAAATGCACGGCGGCTGAGGTGATGGAAGAGTTGCCCGATCCGCCAAGCTATTCCACGGTCCGGACTCTCTTGGGAGTCTTGGAGCGGAAGGGCCACTTGAAGCATCAACGCCAGG
>JBFKLX010000171.1:0-12218 GCA_041630155.1 Acidobacteriota bacterium | reverse complement strand
GGGCGAGGATCCCTCGCAAATCACCCAGGTGGTCCTGGAGACGGCGCAGCGCCTTGCGCAGGGTGGGGTCGGCAACGGCCGGGCCGGCCCTGCGGGAGCGGAGAGCTTCGATTTCGGTTTCCAGCTCCCGAATCTGCGTCAGGCGGCGTTCGATGTCGTCGAGAAACGCGTCGATTCTCCGGTCCAGAACGCTGTCGACGAAGAGGGGCGATTCCCTCCTGCGTTCTCCCCCGTGCAGGGAATTGTACTGCTCCAGGAAGTAGGTCCGCAGCCGGTCGTTCTGGCGCGCCGGCCGCGCCGGATCTTCCGGCTCGGCCTGCTGCGCCCTGGCTAGAGCAGTAAATAGGCAGCCAACACAGCCAAGCCACAGCGGTAAGCGGCAAACCAGAGCAGGGAGCCTTTTTGCAGGAAGCGCAGGAAGTACTTGATACATAGAAAACCGCTGCCGAATGCCGATGTTACACCAAGCAGCAAGGGGCCGGCAGCTGCAGATTCCGAACCCGCTTGCGCCCACCAATCCAGGGATGCGGCCGCGGTGGCCGCCGCGATGGCAGGTACGCCCAGCAAGAAGGCGAAGCGCGCTGCCTGGACCCGGCCCAACCCCAGAAGCAGAGCTGCCGTGATGGTGATGCCCGCACGGCTGACGCCGGGAGCCAACGCCAGGGCCTGGGCGGACCCGATCAGGAGCCCCTCCCAAAGGCCCAGGTCTTCCCAGCGGCGGGCGCCGCTTCCCCGGCGGTCGGCCCAGGCCAGCAGGAGACCGAACACGATCAGATTGCTGACGGCTACCGCCGGGGCCCGCAGCCAGTGCTCGATCAGGTTCCGCCCCGCCGCTCCGGCCAGGACGACCGGTAACGTACCCAGCGCCAACAGGAGCAGTGGCCTGGGTGCTGACCCGCCCCCAGCACCCCCGCCCAGCCAGGCCGCCGACTGCCGGGAGAGCCGGGTCAGATCCTCGCGGAAGTACACCACCAGGGCCATCAACGTGCCTCCGTGCAGCAAGGCGTCGAAGGCCAACCCCCCGGGTGTCCACTGGAAGAGCCAGGGCAGGATCAGCAGGTGCGCCGAACTGCTGATCGGCAGGAACTCGGTCAGTCCTTGGACGATTCCCAGGATCAGGGCTTCCCACCACGACATCAGCAATCCTCGCCCCCTCCGCTCGGAGCCCAAACCGGCACCCCGATCGAGAGAATGCAGGGTGGCAGTTTCCCGCCCTTTGCGTCAAGGCCGGGGTGTCGGGCGGGCATGCTATACTCCGCCCGTTGGAGGGGCTGCCAAACTTGCAGGGGATGTGGTGCAGAGGTGCCGATCGAGGCCCTCGCCACACCTCTCGGCACCCCTTGAAAGTGTTCGGTGGAGGCATCTTACATGCCTAGTCTTTAGATAACACTTGTAATGACGCCGAGGACCATGACAGCGCCACCCGAGTCCCCCAAAGTCGAACCGGCCCGGGCTGAGACGGAGGCGGTTCACGAACGGATCGTCATCGTCGATTTCGGCTCTCAATACACCCAGTTGATCGCCCGGCGGCTGCGCGAGTTGGGCGTCTACTGCGAGATCGTAGCGTTCAACACGCCGTGGAGGGAGATCGCCGGCAGGCAGCCCCGCGGCCTGATCCTGTCGGGTGGCCCCCAGTCGGTCTTCGAGCCGGGGGCGCCCCACCCCCCAGCCCAGCTCTTCGATTTTCAGGGACCGGTCTTGGGGATCTGTTACGGGATGCAGCTGCTGGCGCTGCACTATGGGGGGCTGGTGGAGCCGGCGGAGCGGCGCGAGTACGGGCGGGCGGAGCTGTCGGAAGTGAGCGAGTCCCCGCTATTTCAGGGTGTCGGGTGTCCGGCCACCGTCTGGATGAGTCACGGGGATCACATTCGCCGGCTTCCGGACGGCTTTCGCCAGACGGCCACCACTTCCGGGGCGATGGCGGCGATGGAGCACGAGGGCCTCCGCCGCTACGGCGTTCAGTTTCACCCCGAAGTGGCCCACACGCCCCGGGGCGAAGCACTGCTGCGCAACTTTCTCTTCGCCATCTGCCATTGCCGGGGAGACTGGACGATGGCTTCCTTCGTCACCGAATCGGTGGCGCGGATCGGCACTCGAATCGGGCCTGAGTCTGCGATTTGCGGGCTGTCGGGCGGCGTCGACTCCACGGTGGCCGCTCTGCTGGTGCAACGGGCCATCGGAGACCGGCTCACGTGTATCTTCGTGGACAACGGGCTGTTGCGGCGGGGCGAATTCGACGAAGTGCTCTCGACGCTGCGGGACTCTCTGCAGCTGAAGGTCGTGGGAGTCCGGGCGGCCGATCGTTTCCTGGATCGTCTGGAGGGCGTGCTGGATCCCGAAGTCAAACGCAAGTGCATCGGGGAAGAGTTCATCCGGGTGTTCGAAGAGCAGGCGGCCGCGTTGGGAAATTCCCGTTACCTGGTTCAGGGCACCCTTTACCCGGACGTCATCGAGTCGGTCTCGGTGCAGGGTCCTTCGGTCGTGATCAAGAGCCACCACAACGTGGGTGGGCTGCCCGAGCGGATGCACCTGGAGCTGGTCGAGCCGTTGCGGGAGCTGTTCAAGGACGAGGTGCGCCGGGTCGGGCTGGAGCTGGGACTGCCTGGGCACTTCATAGAACGACAACCCTTCCCGGGCCCGGGATTGGCCGTGCGGATCGTGGGTGAGGTGACCCGGCAGCGCCTGGAGGTGGTCCGAGCGGCCGACGCGATCGTGCAGGAGGAAATGCTCGCCAGTGGGTACTACACCAAAGTCTGGCAATCTTTCGCGGTGCTGCTGCCGGTGCAGAGCGTCGGCGTGATGGGGGATGGCCGCACCTACGAGAACGTTGCAGCCCTGCGCGTGGTCGACAGTCGCGACGGGATGACGGCCGACTGGGTGGCGCTCCCTCCAGAGCTGCTGGGTCGCATCTCCAGCAGGATCGTCAACGAGGTTCGCGGCATCAACCGCGTCGTCTACGACATCAGCTCCAAGCCACCCAGCACGATCGAGTGGGAATGAGCGGCACGCGGGATCTTCCCCTCGGGAAGGTGCCGGTACGGCAATCAGAAGAGGTGACCCGTCGAGTATGAGACAGTCCGAATTCATCCATCTCCATCTCCACAGCCACTACAGTCTCCTGGACGGCGCCAACCGCATCGACGACGTCATGCGCCGTGCCGAGGAGCTCGAAATGCCCGCGATTGCCCTGACCGACCACGGCAATCTCTTCGGGGCGGTCCAGTTTCACGACGCGGCGCGCAAACGCGGGATCAAGCCGATCATCGGCTGCGAGGTGTACGTGGCGCGCGAAGGCCGCCACTCGCGCACGGGCCGCTCCGACCGGAGCCACCATCTCGTGCTGCTGGCCCGCGACCAGACCGGGTACCACAACCTGGTGCGGCTCGTGTCTCTGGGCTACCAGGAAGGCTTCTATTATCGGCCGCGCATCGACAAAGAGCTGCTGTCGCAGTATTCGGAGGGTCTGATCGGGCTGTCGGCCTGCCTCAAGGGGGTGGTGGCCTGGAACCTGACCCGCGAACGCTACGATCGCGCCCGCCGGGAAGCGGGGGAGCTGGCGGAGATCCTGGGATCGGGCAACTTCTACCTGGAGGTGCAGGATCACGGCATTCAAGAGCAGCGCGTGGCCAACCAGGAGATCTTGCGGCTGCAACGGGAGCTGGACCTGCCGCTGGTGGCCACCAACGACTGCCACTACCTGAACCAGGACGATCACTTCGCCCACGACGTGTTGTTGTGCGTGCAGACCGGCAAGACCGTCTCCGACACCAACCGCATGAGCTACAAGACCAACGAGTTCTTCTTCAAGACGGGTCAGGAGATGGCGGCCCTCTTCGGCCATGTTCCCGAAGCCCTGAGCAACACTCTGGAGATTGCCGAACGCTGCAACTTCGAGCTTCGAGCCAATCACAACGTCTTTCCCCGCTTCGACGTCCCCGCGGGACACACCGTCGACAGCTATTTCGAGGAAGTGACGCGCCGCGGCTTCGAGAAGCGCCGCCACCACCTGGAAAAGCTGCTCGAGCAGGGGCAGCTGCATCATCCTCTGGAAGCCTACGAGCGGCGCCTGCAGGACGAGATCTCCATGATCCAGCGGATGCAGTTTCCCGGCTACTTCTTGATCGTCTGGGATTTCATCCGCTTTGCCCGCAGCGAGCGGATTCCGGTGGGGCCCGGACGCGGCTCGGCCGCCGGCAGTTTGGTCTCCTATGCCCTGGAGATCACCGACGTCGATCCACTGCAGTACGACCTGCTCTTCGAGCGCTTCCTGAATCCCGAGCGCATCACGCCTCCGGACGTGGACATCGACTTCTGCATGTTGCGCCGCAATGAGGTCATCGACTACGTCACGCGCAGGTATGGACGGGAGAACGTCTCTCAGATCATCACCTTCGGCACCATGGCGGCCCGAGGCGCAATCCGCGACGTGGGCCGCAGCCTGAACATTCCGTACGCCGAAGTCGACAAGATCGCCAAACTGGTTCCGCAGGAGCCGGGGGCCACCATTGGAAAGGCCATGGAGAGCGTTGCGGAATTGCGAGAGCTGACCGGGTCCGACTCGCGTTACCAGCAGCTGGTCCAGGTGGCCCAGCGGCTGGAGGGCCTGGCCCGCCACGCGTCCACCCATGCGGCTGGCGTGGTGATCGCGCCTCAGCCCCTGATCGACCTCATCCCGCTCTACAAGTCCAGTCGCGACGAGATCATGACCCAGTACGCCATGACCGATCTGGAGCGTCTGGGCCTGCTCAAGATGGATTTTCTGGCCCTGACGACACTGACCGTCATTCAGCAGACGCTGGAGCAGATTCGCGAACAGCTGGGAATCGAGCTGGACCTCTCCCAGATTCCTCTGGACGACAAAGCCACCTTCGAATTGTTCTGCCAGGGGCGGACTTCCGGCATCTTCCAGTTCGAGTCGGGTGGCATGCGCGACATCCTCAAACGGCTCCAGCCCGACCGCTTCGGAGACCTGATCGCGTTGAACGCGCTGTACCGGCCCGGCCCGATCCAGGGCGGCATGATCGACGACTTCATCAACCGCCGCCACGGCCGCGTCAAGATCGAATACGACCTGCCCGAGCTGAAAGAGATCCTGGAGGAAACCTACGGGGTGATCGTCTACCAGGAGCAGGTGATGCAAATCGCGAGTACGGTGGGGGGGTTTTCCCTGGGCGGAGCCGACTTGCTGCGGCGGGCCATGGGCAAAAAGAAAAGACACGTCATGGCCGAGCAGCGCAAAAAGTTCCTGCAGGGGGCCAAGGAGCGGGGATTCGACCCCGCCAAGGCCAAACGGATCTTCGGTCTGATGGAGCAGTTTGCCGGATATGGCTTCAACAAGAGCCACTCCACGGCCTATGCACTGCTGGCTTATCAGACGGCCTTCCTGAAAACGCATCACCCCGTCCAGTTCATGGCGGCCATGCTCACCAGCGAGATGTCCAACACCGACAAAGTCGTCAAATACCTGGGGGAGTGCCGGGACATGGGAATCGACGTCCTGCCGCCGAACATCCACAGTAGCCAGCTGCACTTCAGGGCTCAGGAAGGCCAAATCGTCTTCGGCCTGGCAGCCATCAAGAACGTCGGTGAAACCGCCATCCGCAGCATTCTTTCGTGCCGGGAGCAAGGGGGGGCCTTCACCGATCTGTTCCAGTTCTGCGAGAGGGTCGATCTGCGGGTGGTCAACAAACGGGTGCTGGAGGCCCTGATCAAGGCGGGGACCTTCGATTCTCTGGGCCACAGCCGCAAATCGCTCCTGGGCGTGGCCGATCGGGCCATCGAACGCGGCCAGCGGGCCCAACGGGACCGGATCAGCGGCCAGAAGGGCCTGTTCGCCGGTCTGGAAGAGACGACTGCGCTCGCGCCCGAGCCGATTCCCCAGTTGGGAGAGTGGGGAGACCGCGAGAAATGGAGTTTCGAGAAAGAGACCCTGGGCTACTACGTGACCGGGCACCCCCTTCAGAAGTGCCGGCGGGAGCTCCGCCAATTCTCGCAATACACGACCGCCGATCTGCGCGAAGAGCTGTCCGGCCAGGAACTGGCCGTGGGGGGAATGGTCACGGCTACGCGCAAGCTGCGGACCAAAAAAGGCGCCTCCATGGCCAGCTTCCAACTGGAAGACCTGAGCGGCACGGTCGAAGTGATCGTCTGGCCCAGGACCTATGAGAAGTGCAGCTCCCTGCTGGAGAGCAGCGAGGCGCCCGTCCTGGTGCGCGGCCGCTGCGAGGTCGACGGGCGGGGCAACGTCCGGCTGCTGGCCTCCGATGTGCTCGTACTGGGCTCGTTGTGGAAGCAGGGTGTCCAGAGAGCTTGCATTTCCATCGCTGTCCAGGCCATCGAAGATGAGAAGGTCACGCAGCTTCGCCACCTGATTGGCCGCTTCCCCGGTCAATGCCCGCTGGAATTCGAGCTGCTCAAGCGCCACCACTTCCGGCTCCGGCTGGTTCCCAGTGAAAACCTGGAAATCAACCCGGATCCCTCGTTCATTGCCGAGATCGAGGGCCTTTTTGGCGAAAATTCAGTGACGCTGTATACTTAGCCCGGATTTCCCCGTGAGAGGCCGTGGCGAGACGCCGGAGACGATCCGGGCCGCAAGGCTCTCATGGAGGGGATGTGGGGTGCCCCCATCTTCCCGGGGGTAGGCCGGAGGTTGCTGGGATTGGAAGCGAAAGTCAAGGAGATCAATCTCCTCCGGGAGAAGGTGGAGAAACTGCCTCCGGAGGCCGCAGCCGAGATCCGGCGCCTGCGGAAGCAGATCGCCCAGCTCGAGGGCCAGTTGGGACAGGACATGAACGCCTGGGACCACGTCCAACTGGCGCGCCATCCCGACCGTCCTTACACTCTGGACTACATCCAGCATCTGTTCGAAAACTTCCGGGAGATACACGGCGACCGCAAGTACGCCGACGACCGCGCCATCATCGGGGGAATGGCGCTCTTCGAGGGCCGCCCGGTCATGCTGATCGGGCACCAGAAGGGCCGCAATACGCGCGAACGGATCCATCGCAACTACGGCATGCCCAATCCTGAGGGCTACCGCAAGGCCATCCGGCTGATGCACCTGGCTGAAAAGTTCTCACGTCCGACGTTCACGTTTGTCGACACGCCCGGCGCCTATCCCGGGATCGGTGCGGAGGAGCGCGGTCAGGCCGAGGCGATCGCCTTCAACCTGCGCGCCATGGCGCGAATCAAGAGCCCCATCATCGTCACGGTGCTGGGAGAAGGTGGCAGCGGCGGGGCATTGGCCATTGGCCTCGGGGACCGGGTGCTGATGCTCGAGCACTCGTTCTACTCCGTGATTTCTCCGGAAAGCTGCTCTGCCATTCTCTGGAAAGACCAGGCGCATGCCCAGGACGCTGCACGAGCGCTCAAACTCACGGCCCAGAACTTGTTGAGCCTGGGGGTGATCGACGAAGTGGTCCCCGAGCCTCCTGGAGGCGCTCACAACGACCCCCGCAAGGCGGCAGAAATGCTCGCCCCGCGATTGCTCCATCATCTGCATGAGGTGGAACGGTCGAGCGTGCCGGAACGGCTGGAAAAGCGCTTTCAGAAGTTTCGAAAAATGGGTGCTTTCATCGAGTCGGGCGTCTGACAGGGTTCTGAGATGGCCGCTGATTCCCTTCCCGCAGAGCCGGTGCGCTTCCTGGCGGACGTGATGCTCGGCAGCCTGGCCAAGTGGCTGCGCATCCTCGGCTATGACACCGCCTATGACAATCGAATCCGGGATCGGGAGATCGTGCGCCGCTGCGTTGAGGAGGATCGGGTAGCCCTGACGCGGGACCTGCGCCTTACCGAACGCCGCCTCTTGCGTGGCCGCTGCTTGCTCATCCGGAGCCAGCAACTGAGAAGGCAAGTGTCGCAGGTCCTGGAATTCCTGGAGCAGCCGGTTCCCTCGAGCCTCCGATCCCGCTGTGTCCGCTGCAATCGGAGGTTGGCTCGGGTCGATCGGGAGTCTGTGGCGTTGCGGGTTCCTCCCTACGTCCTGCGCACTCAGGACGACTTCATGCAATGCCCGGAATGCCAAAGGATCTACTGGTGCGGTACCCACCGCGAGCGGATGCTCGAGCAGCTGTCGCGGATGGCTCGAGACTCCCCTGGAGAGGCGGCGGACTCTGCGCAATCGCGGACCGAGCCTCGCTGAGAAGATCTGAGGCGAGGCGGCCGGGAGAGGAGGAGATGCCGGCGGTTTGCGCTCATCGGAACGCCGGCTCTAAAATCGCCCCAGTGTCAACCGTCTCTCGCATCTCCAGTCGCCAGAACAGCCGTTTCAAACTCTGGAAACGGATGACGCGGCAACCCGAGAGACCCGAGTTCCCCTGGGTTCCGGTGGAAGGGGCCAAGGGGCTTCAGCAATTGGCCGAGGGTCGCCCCGCCAGGCTCCTGCTGCTCGAGGAAGGCGTGGAGCAGGCCCAGCTGCCTGCGGCTGAGGAGACGGTGCACCTTCCGCGGACCCTGTTCCGCACATTGTCGCAGGTGGAAAGCCCTGCCGGTCTGATCGCTTTCTTTGAGAAACCCCGCTTCGCCTGGGCCGACTTGCCTGAGTGGTTACTGCTCCTGGACCGTCTCCAGGACCCCGGCAACCTGGGGACGCTGCTGCGGACGGCGGCTGCCACTGGATTCGGCCTGGTCTCGACTCCGGGGACGGTTTCCTTCTTCAATCCCAAGGTGATCCGCGCATCGGCCTCGGCCTTGTTCGCCACCCCTTTCCTACAGCACGTCTCGACTCGAGAGCCGTCCGAGCAGGGCTACCGAATCTATGCTGCCCGCAGCGGCGCGCCCGTGACGCTGTTCGAGCTGCCCTTGAAACCGCCTTGCTGCTTTGCCGTCGGGAATGAAGGGGGCGGGCTGGACCCCGCTTTGCTGGCCTGCGCCGAGGAGCAATTCGAGATTCCCATGGCTTCGGGCGTGGAAAGCCTCAACGTCGCTGTTGCCGGGGCGCTGATCATGTACGAAATCGTGCGGAGGAGCCCATGAAAGATCCGTTGACGCCCTGGCTGTTTCCCGCCGCTTCCCAGACCGAGGAGACGGCCGAAAACGCGCCGCTGGCGGAACGCCTGCGGCCCCGCCGCCTGAGTGAGATCGTGGGGCAGGATCAGCTCTTGGGTGAGGGCTGTTTCTTGCGGGAGGCGATTCGGCAGGACCAGATTCCCTCGATGATTTTCTGGGGCCCGCCCGGCGTGGGAAAGACGACTCTGGCACGTGTGATCGCGCGCCAGACGCGGGCTCACTTCGTGGCCCTCAGCGCCGTGCTGGCCGGCATCAAGGAGGTGCGTGAGATCGTCGGCATGGCGCGGAAGGAACTGCAGCGGCAGGGCCGGCGCACCATCCTCTTCGTGGATGAAATCCACCGCTTCAACAAGGCACAGCAGGACGCCTTCCTGCCGCATGTCGAGAGCGGGACGATCATCTTGATCGGGGCGACGACTGAGAATCCCTCCTTCGAAGTGATTGCTCCCCTGCTCTCTCGCTGCCGGGTGCTGGTGCTGGAGCCGCTGGAGGAGACCCATCTGCTGGCCATCCTGAAGCGGGCGCTGGAGGACGCCGAGCAAGGTTATGGTGACCTTCGCATCGAAGCCGAGCCGGATGCGCTCCGGCAGATTGCCCTCTTTTCGGGGGGAGACGCCCGCCGGGCTCTCAATGCCTTGGAAGCCGCCGTCCAGCTCGGCAGTGCCGAGCAGTCCGACGGTCCCCTGTCGCTCACCACCGCCCTGGTCCGGGAGGCGCTCCAGAAACGGACTCTGCTCTACGACAAAGCGGGTGAAGAGCATTTCAACCTGATCTCGGCATTGCACAAGTCGCTGCGCAACAGCGATGTCGATGCCTCGCTCTACTGGCTGGCCCGCATGCTGGAATCGGGCGAAGATCCGCTCTACATCGCCCGGCGTCTGGTCCGCTTCGCATCGGAAGACGTTGGACTAGCCGATCCCGGAGCGTTGGGGAAAGCCCTGGACGCGATGCGGGCGGTGGACTTCATCGGCCTTCCCGAGGGCAAGTTGGCGCTGGCCCAGGCCACCGTCTACCTGGCTCAGGCGCCCAAGTCCAACGCCGTCTATCGCGCCTACGGTGCGGTCGCCGAGGCGGTGGCCGAATGCCCCCACGAACCTGTGCCTCTGCAGTTGCGAAATGCTCCCACCGCGCTCATGAAAGGGCTGGGCTACGGTCGGGGTTACCTCTACGCCCACGACCAGGAGCTCGGCACCGCCGACCTCGACTGTCTGCCGGATTCGCTGGTGGGACGCCGCTTCTACCATCCCTCAGAGGAAGGCTTCGAAGGGCGCGTGGCCAGGCGGCTGGAAGAATGGCGGAGGCGCCGGACACGGGCGGCGACGGAGAGCAACGAGGACGAGAGCTAGCTTTTCCCGCGGGAGGCCAGCGGCCGATCGGGGACGGGGCAAGTTTTCTCGAGCAGGGTTCCCGCTGGCCAGGCTCGAAAGATCCTGTTGATCCTGTCCAGCTTCTCCGGGAACCGACTCCGAGTTTTGAAGACCCCGGACTTTCTCAGCCCAGCGGCCCGAGCCTTCGGTGCGAAACCACCGGCTGAAATCCGGTGTGAGGCACTTGGAATCACTGGCCGAGAGCCCGTGTCACAGCTTCAAAAGTCACCCGTTTCCGGTATATTTTCTCCGCTTTGAAAGTTCTACTGGCGGCGATGCGACCCCGGCATTGGATCAAGAATGTGCTCGTGTTCGCCGCGCCATTGTTTGCCTTCTCTCTGGACCTGGATTCTCTGGGGCGGGCCTCGCTGGCCTTCCTGGCCTTCTGTGCCGCCTCGAGCGGGACCTACCTGATCAACGACATCTTCGACATGGAGAAAGACCGGCGCCATCCTGTCAAACGCTTCCGGCCGGTGGCGTCGGGAGCGCTGTCGGTGCGGGGGGCACTGCTGGCCGCGTCGATCCTGGTGCCGGCCGGTGCACTGCTGGCCTGGCGGGGAGCCGGGCTGGGGGTCTTCTGGGTGATTCTGGCCTATCTCTTCACCCAGCTCTTTTACAACCTGTCGTTCAAGCACGTGTTGATTCTGGACGTGATGACGCTGGCTTCCGGGTTCGTCCTGAGAGCCGTGGCGGGGGGTCTGGCAGTGTCTGTTCCCCTGTCGCCCTGGTTCCTGTTCTGCGTTGCGGTACTGGCCTTCTACGTGGGACTCGAGAAACGAAAGGGAGAACTGCGCCGGGTCCACGAATCGGGCGTCAACACGCGCGGCATCCTGCGCCAGTATTCGCTGGAGTTTCTGGGGCAAGTCGAGACGGCTCTGATGGCCTGCATCCTGCTGAGTTACGCCCTCTGGACCATTCAAGGAGCACAGAGCCACTGGATGATGCTCTCGGTCCCCTTCGTTTTCTACGGCATTCTGCGTTACCAGTACCTGTCGCAGAGGGAGTTGGTGGAGCGCCCCGAGGACGCGCTCTTCAAAGACCTCCCGCTGCTGATCAACTTGCTCCTTTGGATCCTCACCTGCATGGCCGTGCTGGCCCTGCAGCGACCTCGCTGACTTGGGAGTAGAGAGGGGAGGCATCTCTCACACCCGGAGGGACGTGGCGAGCAGGCTCCCGGAGAGTGGGGTCAGCTCCCCAGACTACGCGCCTGGCGCAGTTGCTGGGGGGTTCCCATGACGATCAGAACGTCCCCCTCCTCCAGCTCCGTCGAAGGGGGCGGGTTGAATTCGTAGCCGCCCCGTCCGCGGGCTTTCAGGGCCACCGTCAAGAGTCCGGTCGCCTCAACCAGGTTGAGCTCGGCCAGGCTTTTGCCGCGCAGGCCCTCGGGCACTCGCAACTCCTCGACCCGCAAGGTTCTGCCGGTGACACGCAGCATTTGATCCAGGAATGTCACGACCTCGGGCCGGATCATCATGGAGGCCATCCGGAGCCCTCCGATTGCCTCGGGGTGAACGACCGCGCTGGCTCCTGCCCGCAGGAGTTTCTTTTCGTTGGCGTCATCGGCCAGGCGCGCGATGATCCGGAGCTTGGGATTCAGCGCGCGGGCGCTCAGCACCAGAAAAAGGTTGGACTGATCGTCGTGCAGCGCGGCAACCAGGCCGGCGGCCTTTTCCACGCCCGCCTCCTTCAGCACCTGGTCGCGGCTGGCGTCGGCTTCCAGATAGGGAATTTCGTTCAGGAACGGAATTTCCTGCAAGACTTCGGCTCGGGGCTCGACGATCACAAAAGGGGTGAGGGTCTTGTAGAATTCCGTCGCGATCTCCCGTCCGACGCGGCCCGCCCCGC
>JBFKLX010000170.1:0-12302 GCA_041630155.1 Acidobacteriota bacterium | reverse complement strand
GGTTGCTGAGTGGTACTGAATGCTCAGTCGCAAGTCTGACCGAACGGCGCCGCGAACGGCACGCCCCTAACAAAGCGTTGCAGCGGACCATCAGCAGCTTGGTGCGATTGACCGGCCGCGCTCCCTGGGGGCACACTGAGGCGGCAGGGTCGAGTTCGAGCGGTCTTGCTGGCCGCTGATCGCCAACCGTCAGACGGCGATGGAGACCGCGAGACTCGAGGTTCCAGTTTCGTGCTCCAGCAGATGGGAGAGAAGATAGCCATGAGCCAACTTCTGCGGTTCCCCGGTTCGGTCGAGCGAGATCCCGCGATCGAGGTCTGGATGCATGAGCATGCGGGTGAATTGGGGCAGATCGCGCGGCGCTGGTTCGAGGTCATGCGCACCTGCGGAGACGATGTTCGCGAGTTGTTGCATGATGGCCATCCGACCGCGTGTGTGGGTGATGCGGCCTTCGCCTACGTGAACGCATTCAAAGCTCACGTCAATGTCGGGTTCTTTCGTGGCGCCGAGCTCGCGGATCCGAACGGCCTGTTGGAAGGCACCGGCAAGTTTATGCGCCACGTGAAACTCAGGCCCGAAGGTGACGTCGATGCCAGGGCTCTGATGAGGCTGATCGAAACCGCATACACTGATATGAAGGGACGCCCCGAGGCGGAGTAGGTCGGCAGCCACGATCGTCGCTCCGTTGAGTGTGAGGAATCTCGAAGCACGACATCCGAAGCACGAAAAGGATTTCACGGAACCCGATCGCATTCGCATCTCGAGTTTGGGATTCCGAGTTTCCCGTGATGGGGATGCTTCGAGTCTGCCCGCCCCGTGCGGCGGCAAGACGCCCTGCCCTCAATCAGCCGTCACATTCCAGGGCAAAGGCCAAGGCGCGACACACCTCTGCCATCTTGTTTCGGTCCAGCCGGGCAAGGCAACGCCCCAGGGCCCCCTTCGACACCGTGACGAGATGGTGGAGATTCACCGCACCAGGCTGTTTCATGCCATCCTCCAGGTCCAGCCTCACCTCGGAGGGGACTCCACGGATCGCGGAAGTGACCGGGGCCACGGTCACCGAGTTCAGGTGAGCCGTTGCCGACTGTCGTGTCACCATCAGGACAGGACGCTGCTCGTCTGGTGCGGCAAAGCGATACAAGCGAAGCTCCCCACGCTCTACTCTTCCGGCCGTCGTGCCTCGGTCTCCCAGACCGCCAACTCGACCTGCTGCGGGTGGCGTTGGCAGCCTTCTCTGTCTGCCTTCTCGAGCTCGCGCCGGTGAAGCTCTCTCAGATGGCTCCGAAGCGCCTCACGCACCAGGGCTGACCGATTCATGCGGGTGCGCCGAGCCGCTTGGTCCGTCGCTTTCAGAAGTTCCTCCTCCACCAGGATCTGCACGGTTTTCATTTGTCGAATGTAATCCACAGTTTGCTCAACAGCCAAGCAGTCCGCTCGCCCCGGGCCGCAGTTGCTCAGCAATGCCGTCCAAGAACAGTGGTGGTGGACTGGTGCCCCTCATTCCGGGTGGAGGACTCTTGGTATTCGGCCCGAAGTGCTTCTGTCAAGCCGATGATGGCAGCGAGGCTGGCATACGGCGGGCGGCTTTCCGTCGCCGGGACGTTGTGTGATCCTAGGGAGAGATGACTCGAGCTGCGGCACAAACGGAATCCGCCCTCAGATGGCTCAGGGCGAGCTACCTCCTCGGCGCCGCCGCCGACGGCCTGATCGGCATTCTCATGTTGCTACCCGGCCGCATGGGAGAAACGGAATTCAGATATCCGATGGGTCTCGGTGCCTCGTTGATGTTCGGCTGGACGGGATTGCTCCTGTGGGCCTACCAGAGGCCGATGGAGCGCAAGGGGGTTCTCGTACTCACCATCTTCCCCGTCATCAGCGGGCTGATGGCGACTGGAATCTGGGCCGCGGCGGCGGGCCACTTTCCGGTTCAGAAGATTGTGCCCTCGTCGATCCTCGGCACCGCCCTGATCCTCCTGATGGGCTTCAGCTACTGGAAGGCGGCAATCGCCGGGAAACGGGGTGTCATCTGATCCATCGCTGAGCAGGCGGGACTCGACCACTGACCGGCTGCCCAGCAGGACACTCATTCGAGGTGTCGGCGCGTTTTGGTGGGTTTGCCGGGTGCAGCGTCTGGAAGACTCTCTTCAACGGCGACCGCTGTTGCCGGATTCGGTGCTGCCGACGGGGAGAAAGGGGATGTGGAATCCGGGGGATCTGAAAACCCTTCTCATTCTGGGGTTGTATCCGGTCGTTTGGGGTTACGTTTTCATCCGCTACGGGAGCTTCGATCGCTGCACCGAGCAGATGCTCGAGAATTCGCGAAGGTTCCGCTGGATTCCGGCCTGGCCCACTGACCGGCCCACGGCGGCGTTGTTCAAGCGAATGCGGGTGATCTTCATCCTCCTCTTCCTGGTTCACACGGCGGCGGTCGTGGCGATCCTGTGGAGCTTCTGAATCGAAGGTTTCTCGCCTGCGCCCGATTTCCGGTTGGAGAGATTGTGCCTTCGTCAATCCGGGGGCGCAAAGGATTGTTGCGGGTAACATCAACAAATAGATGCCGGGTCGACGATTTCGTTCTGGCTGGAAACGCACCAAAGCTGCGGGAACGGATGAAAGATTGGGACAGGCAAAACTAGTGACATTCGGGAGCGTCATCACCGTGCCGCCGCTCATCGCAGCTTTTGAGCGGATCACACTGGAGGAGAAATGCGAAAGAGAACTGTGTTCCAGGCGATGCTCGTTGCCGCTTTGGTGTTTGCGGCAACTCGACCGGCAGTGGCCAGCCGGGGCGAAGAGAAACATGCGGCGGAAGGCTCCGGTGAAAAAGCGAAGATCACTGGCGTCGTGATGAACTACGACACCAAGCAACCAGTCACTGATGCGACGGTCCGCCTGTACATGAGGACGGGAGAACCGGACGACGAGGGCTGGGCCCCGGTCGAGGATACGAAGATCTCGGCGCAGCTGGACAGTGACGGCAAGTTCAGCCTGGCTGGTGTGGAGACAGGAACGTATCTCCTGGTAGTGGAGAAGAGCCAGACATTTGCGACTGCCCGGCACGAGGACTCGGAAACGGTCAGAGTCGAAGTCACGAGCCAAGCGTCGGTAGATGTCGGGCGCGTGTGGGTCCAGTTCAGGCGGTAGTGGCAGCCAGGTTCCCTCGAGCGGGGCCGCGGTTCTGCGATTGTCGAGGAGTTTCCGGCAATCAGCGGCGACGGGGGGTCTGGCGGCCCGCAGTGTAGCCGATTCTGAAGCTGTTCGGATTCGCCAGTCTCGACAGACTTCGACTCGTTCCCCAACCGAAACTTGGGCAACTCGAGTGTCTCCCGGCCCAGCGGCACCTTCCGATCCACGATTTTGGGAATGGGAACGTTGGTCCTCAACCCAGGAGGGCCCGCGTCGTCGGTTCGAGTTCGATTTCGAGCCGCTAATCGGGACAGGGGAAAAAGCCGGTGACTCCCGGTGGAAAGTCGGTCTCGAAGCGATTGTCCTGGAAGCAATTGTCGGTGGGATCGGGGTCGGGCAAGACGGGATCACCGGTCGCCGGATCGAGGACGTCGGGGATGAATACGATGTCGACTCCCGGAGTCAGGGCGCGCTCCGGGTCGGGGTTGGCACCGTTGGCCAGGATCACGTTTCTCCGCACCTCGTTTCCATCCACGAACGGCTCGATCCGGGGATCGAAGAAAGCAAAAAAATTGCCGATGATCGCCAGGCCGAAACTGTCGTTGCCGACGATGACGTTTTTTCGGATCGAAACGCGGTCGCCCCCCACGTTGAGGATTCCCGTGCCCGTGGGCAGGATCCCGACCGGATCACCGCTGTCGGCCGGGACGGGATTGGGGAAATTGTTGTTCAGGATGGTGTTGTTCTCGACAACCACGTTGTCGGTCAGAGGCACCGGCAGACCCGGGAGCACGATGATCAGGATTCCCGCTGTATTGCCGCGGGCCAGGTTGAAGCGAACGCTCGCGTTGGTCGAGTTCTCGATCTCGATTCCGATGGCGTTTCCGATGACTACGTTGTGGAGCACTTCGACCTGATCGTCGTCCCCCACGTAGATTGCTGCATCATTGTGCCCGGCGGCGAAATTGTGGGAAATCAAGCCGTTGCTGGAGCAGACCGGAAAGGGTCCGTACTCTTCATTGTCGAGGTAGCGGCCGTGGGTGATGCGGAATCCGTCGACCCCGACCAGCCGCAGGCCCGTGTCCTCGGCATTCTGAATGGTCAATCCGATGATGTTGAAATTTCGCACCGTGGGAGCGGGACAACCGGCCGGGCCGATGGGTACGTCCTCGCCCACCATGATCCCGTATTCGAATCCGGTGGCATCGATCACCGCGTGCTTGCTGCCCTGAATCGTGATGTCGTCCTTGGTGACGGTCACAACCGCGTCGTATCCGGGAACTCCGGTGTAGAGGCCCGGCATGACAATGATCCGGTCGCCGGGTTGGGCCAGGTCGACGGCCGCCTGGATCGACTCGCCCTCTTTGACGACGATCGCCCGCCCCCAAACCGCCGTGCTCGCCAGCAACATGGCAGCAGAGAAAACAACCTTGGAATGCCAGTTCTTCCTTCCTGATCGGCTGGTCTTCATGCTCGCCTCCGTCCGGGTCTTCGGGCCGCGCATGCCATTCGCCCTCCAGGCAGGCATTGTCGGCTCCTTCGCCAATGAGGCCAGGCAACCCAGGTGGACTACGCGGAAATCTTGGATATTCGGCCTGAAGATAGCGATTGCAGGTCTGAGAATCAAGGGCAGGAAGATTTCGCGCGAAACAGCCCATCACGACCGGGCACACGGCCCGGCAGGGGCCTGGTCCACTGCCACACGGCGGAAGGCGAGACACCCGGCCCGGGAGGCCTTGACTCTCATTTCGGCCCCCGCTAGGCTCGCCTCGGGAAGACGAGTTCCCATCTCGCGTCTTTCCTTTTTCACGGGAGCCTCGGATGAGAATTAAGACCCGGCTCGGCGTGACCGTTGTCCTGCTGATCCTGGGGGCCATCTCCTGTACCGACCGATCGCCGGGCCGTCGTCTCAGCCGCGCCGCCTTCGAAGACAAGGTCCGCGGTGGCTGGGCCGGCCAGATGATCGGAGTCGCCTACGGCGCGCCCACCGAGTTCCGTTGGCTGGGCAGGATCATCGAGGGCGAGATCGACTGGGCGCCCGAAAACGTCGCGAGCACGATTGGCCAGGACGATCTGTACGTCGAGATGACCTTCGCCCGGGTGATGGACAGCGTCGGCCTCGACGCCACCACCGAGCAGTACGGCGACATGTTCCGCGACTCGCAGTACCCCCTGTGGCATGCCAACGCCGGCGCCCGCCGAAATCTCAACCGGGGAATCAAAGCGCCCCTGTCCGGCCACCCCCGGTACAACCTTCACGCCAACGACATCGACTTCCAGATCGAGTCCGACTTCATCGGGCTGATGGCCCCGGGCCTGCCGCAGGAGGCCAACCGCCTGGCCGACCGCGTGGGGCGGGTGATGAATTACGGCGACGGTCTCTACGGTGGAATGTTCGTCGCAGGGATGTACGCCGCCGGCTATTTCGAGGACGATCCGCGCAAGGTGGTCGAAGCAGGGCTCAGGTCGATCCCGGCCGAGAGCGGTTACGCCCGGGTGATTGCCGACGTGCTGGCCTGGCACACCGAGCACCCCACCGACTGGAAAGCCAACTGGGCGCTGCTCGAAGAGAGGTGGAACCGAGACGACGTCTGCCCGGACGGCGCCCAGGCCGACTTCAACATCGACGCTCGCCTCAACGGCGCCTACATCGTGCTGGGCCTGCTCTACGGTGAACGGGACTTCGCCAGGACGATCGAAATCTCCACCCGTGCCGGACAGGACTCGGACTGCAACCCGTCCAGTGCCGCCGGTGTGCTGGGAGTGATGATCGGCTACCAGGCGATCCCCGACGAGTGGAAGTCTGGCATCCCAGCCATTGAGAACGAGAAGTTCGCGTATACCGAGTACTCGTTCAACGACATCGTGGCCTCCACGCTCGAGCGGGCCGAGACGCTCATCGAGAGGGCCGGCGGAAGCGTGACCGCAAACGAGATCTGGGTTCCCTTCCAGGAACCGGTAGCGCCCTCGCTCGAGCAGTGGCAGACCGATCCGCCCCTTCGCCGTCTCGGCCACGACGACCCGGCCTGGCAGTGGAGCGGCCCATGGGCCGAGCAGTCCTTCCAGAAGCCGTGGGGCAGCTGGAGGGTGATGCAAACGTCCGAGCCTGGGGCGGAAGTGACGCTCAGCTTCGAGGGCACGGGCATCGCCATCGTCGGCGGCATGACCCAGGAGGGCGGGCGCGCAGACGTCTATCTGGACGGTGAGAAGTCGGACTACGTCCTGGATGCGTGGATCCCCGAGCGCACCCACGACAACGACTACTGGCACATCACCGGCCTCGACTCGGGCCAGCACCGGCTCCGTATCGTGGTGCGGGACGACGCCGACGAGCGCTCGACCGGGAGATTGGTGCAGATCCAGACCGCGATCGTCTACGGCAGGCCGGACCAGTAGGAGCCGTCAGGGATGGCCGAGCGGGTGCTCCAGCATCGGTCGAGCGGTCCCTCCGTCAGCTCCGGGGTCACTTTTTGCCGCTGATCTCGCTTCCGATCTGCGCTGGTGGCAGCGTAAGACTAGACTCACTCAGGCGTCCCCAGATTTGCAGCAATTCTCAGACGCGAAAGGTACAACCTGGCTCGCTCGTGACCTTCAGTTGAGTGTAGAGCCGAGAATCAGCGCCGCGGGAAGTAGAGAAACCCGACTTCTTGACCGAAAAGAGACAACCTGATGAAAAGGAGAAGGAGCCCATGCGTAGCTACTTCTTTGTGCTTGTTGTCGTAATAGCAATGCTCGGGATCGGATTCATGGACCGGCTGCCAGCCGCGCCACCTGCACGTGTGCTCGACGGATCGGTTGCCAAGGCGCCCGGGGCACCAGACGGCACCACGGCTGGAGCCGTCACCGACTTCGTGGTCACGTTCGTCGAGACCCGGCAATCGACGGCGTCGGTGGGGAAGGCGGCGGAACGATTGAAGTCGTCTTAGCCGAGGATCTCATCCATACGGCGGCCGGTGGCGATGGAGCGGTGATCTTGCAGGGATGGCCTGTCAGCCACGATCGATCCGATTTCGGTGTGATACGGCCAGAACGAGCACGATCATGCTTTCGTCGGAAATCTGACAGACCAGGCGAGGGTCGCCAACTCGATAGCGCCACAATTCGCCTCGGTTACCGTGCAAGGCCTTTCCGATTCGACGAGGGTTGTGCTGGGGTCCGATCCGAGTCCTGAGGAACTCAATGATTCTTCGCTGAATGAGACGGTCGAGCTTGCCAATCTGTTTTCCGCAGACTAGCTCGGAATCTGAAGGAGTATTCGTTGGGATCGTGTAGTGTCCGACTCATACAGGGTTTCCAGGCTTTGCGGAAACAGAGCCGTAAAGTGTGGAGAAAATATTCCGTTCGGCCGGGCCGCTTACGCTATCACGAGACGGAGATCTTGTCTCTCTCCGCCACGCCTCGACTGCCGGAGGGCACTCAGACGCCCTTGGAAGATTCTCGGAGTCGGATCGTCAGGTTTGGATCCGAATGAGGCAGCCCGATGCATGTTCGATTTCCTCCAGATAGAATCGCTGAATGTACCCGGAACTCAAACGCGACATACGGCTGTTGACGACACTGCTGGGGCAGACCATTCGCGAGCAGGCCGGAGAAGAAGTCTTCCAAACCGTGGAGCAGCTGCGTGCACTCACGCGTTCCCTGCGGGACCGACCCAGCCCCGCCGACTGGGAGCGCAAAGAGAACATCATCGGCGCTTTGGACCTGGAGCGCGCCGGCCACGTGGCGCGTGCCTTCACGGTCTATTTTCAACTGGTCAATTTGTCGGAGGAGAAACAGCGCCGGCGCCGGCTCGAGGCGGGGCGTGAGCGGGACAAAGCCTATCCGGGGAGCATGGAGGATGCGTTCGCGAGGGTGGCCCGCGATCTGCCGGACCCGCGGCAAAGGCGTGAGGTTCTGGAAGCCCTGGAAATTCAGCCGGTCTTGACGGCGCACCCCACTGAGGCCCTCCGCACCACGGTCACGAGTCACCTGCAGAGAATCGACCGGCTGCACCAGCAGTGGGAAACCGCGCTCTCGGAGTCCGCCCGGCGCGAGGCGGTGGAGGAAATCCTCGGAGTTCTGGAAACGCTTTGGCTCACCCAGCAGACCCGGTCCCGAAAGCCCACCGTCGGAGAGGAGGTAGACCGGACCCTGAGTTTGTTCCGGCATGCCATCGTCCCGGTTGTGCCGCTCTTCGTGCGACGACTCGAGGAGGCTTCCGAGTGGCAGGATTCACCCCAGGGACTGCTGACATTCGGATCCTGGGTGGGGGGGGACCGCGACGGAAACCCCTCCGTCACTCCCAGGACTAGCCTGGAGACGGCTGAAAAGCAGCGGCTCGAGATCCTGGACCACTACCAGGAGGCGGTTCGGGAGCTGGAGTCCTTGCTGAGCCATTCGAACCGCCTGGCGCCCGCGCCCGAGGAACTTCGCCTGGAGATTCACGATCAGTCGATCTTCGGCGTGTTCCTCGAAGAGGGCCCGGAGAGCATCGAGCCCAACGAAGTGTTTCGGCGCTTTCTGGCGCTGCTCGAGATCCGCCTGCGCAAGGCGCGCACGCTGCAGCGCGACGGATTTGCCGACCCCGAGGAGTTTCTGGCCCTGTTGAAGCTGCTGCGCCGGAGCCTTCAGCGGGCGGGTGCTCCCCGGGCAGCACAGGGTGCGCTTGCGGACCTGATCCATCAGGTGGCCAACTTCGGCTTTCACCTGGCCACACTCGATTTCCGAGACCACTCGGGCAAACTGACCCGGGCGCTGCGCACTCATCCAGCCTTTCAGCCCTGGCCTCGCAGCTCCAAAAGGTTGATCGCCCGGATCCAGGAGGGACTGGGGGAGATCCCACGGGGCGGGCATCTGCCTCCAGAGGGAGAAGAGGTGCTCGAGCAGTTCCGGGCGATCCGCCGCATTCAAGGCCGGCACGGCCCCAGCGCCTGCTCTCGCTACGTCCTGAGCATGACACATCGCGTCTCAGACCTCTGGAAGGTGGTCTACTTTGCCGCCGCGGCGGGCCTGATCCACCGAGAGTCGGGTTGTTGGCGCAGCCGTTTGGACCTGGTCCCGCTCTTCGAGACGATCGAGGACCTGCGGGGTTGCACCGCACTGTTGGAAGAGTGGTTCTCAGACCCTCTCTACCGGCAGCTTCTCGAGAGTCGCCGACACGTGCAGGAAGTCATGCTGGGGTATTCCGACTCCAACAAGGACGGCGGGTATCTGACAGCCAATTGGGAACTCTTTCGAGCGCAGCGTGCGATCGTCGAGACGGCCGCGCGGTACGGCGTTCGGATCCGCTTTTTTCACGGCAAGGGAGGGCCCATCGACCGGGGCGGGGCCCTCAGCTATCAGAGCATTCTGGCAGCTCCCTTCTCGGCGTCCGGTGGGCGGGTCCGGATCACCGAGCAGGGGGAGGTCGTCTCCGCCAAGTATTCCCACCCGGCGATTGCGCTGCGCAACCTCGAACAGCTCTTCAGCGCGGTGTTTCAGGCCGCTTGCTGCGAACAGCCGGGTCCTGGAAGCACTCCCGCCGAGTGGTGGGAATCGATGGAGGCACTGTCGCAGCGTTCCTTTCGGGAATACCAGAACCTGGTCTGGCGGGATGGCGAGTTCCCTCGGTTCTTCTTCCAGGCCACGCCCATCGATGTCGTTGCGCAGCTCGCGATCGGTTCCCGGCCCGCCAAACGACCCTCCGGCAAGGGCCTGCGTGATCTGAGAGCCATCCCCTGGACCTTCGCTTGGACCCAGTCGCGTTTCTTCCTGGCGGCCTGGTACGGGTTGGGCAGCGCCCTTCAGGCAGAGGTCGCCGGAGGGAAGACTCTGCTTCGGCGCATGTATCGGGATTGGCCCTTCTTCCGAACCTTGCTGGACAATGCTCAGCTCTCGCTGGCCAAGACCGACCTGTACATCGCCAAGTCCTACGCCCAGCTGGTGGAGGATCGGGCCCTCGGAGAGCGGATTTTCTCCGCTGTGACAGCCGAATTCGCGAAGTCACGAGAGGCTTTGCTGGAGATCACTGGTCAGACGGAGCTGCTGGACGCCAATCCGGTCCTGCGGGAGTCGATTCGACTGCGCAACCCCTACGTCGACCCCCTGAATTTCCTGCAGGTGCAGCTGCTGCGGCAGTGGCGCCGCGATCCCAGCGAGAAGCTGCTGGAACTCTTGCGCCTGACCGTACACGGGATCGCGTCGGGCATGAAGAGCACGGGCTGAGGGTGGGCTTAGGGCTTAGGGTCTTGGGACGTAGGTGGGTCTGGGGACAGGGGAACTTTGGCCCCGCGCAGGACGGCCCGGGCCGAGCCGCCGAGAACGCAGAGGAGGTCAGAGCTGTCCCGACCCAGTCCATTTTCTTCCTCTGCGTGCTCTTGTGCCTCTGCGAGGGAAACTCCGGGAAGACCCCGCCAAGCCGAGACTGCGGAGGTCTTCGATGGCCCGATTCCATTCCCTGGGAGTGCTGTGCGCCCTCTGCGAGACGCGCCTCCCGGCCACCTACTCATCCTTCCAGTATTTGCGCAGCGAGAGGGGACGCATATCGGTCCAGACTTCTTCGATGAACTGCAAGCACTCCTTGCGGGTGCCGCGAAATCCGGCATCCTTCCATCCGGCCGGGACCTGCCAATCGGCGAACCAGATCGAATACTGCTCCTCGTGGTTGACGACGACGCTGTAGGTTCGCTCTTCGTCGAGATCCTCCCACCTTCCCATCCTGCGACGCAGCGACAGGGGGCGCATGTCGGTCCAGACCTCTTCGATGTGATCGAGGCACTCCCTCTTGCTGCCCTTGAAGCGGGCAGCACTCCATCCTTTGGGCGCCTCCCGATCGGCGAACCAGATCGAGTACTGCTCTTCGTGATTGACGATCACCTGGTAGGTTCGATGGTCCTCCTCGTCATTCCATCCCCCGTAGGCGGCTTCTGCGCCGGCGAACAGGACGGTGCCCAGCAAAGCTAGATTCGTGATCATGAGTCCTTGACCCTCCGTTGTGTCTGACCAGTCGTGAGTGCAGCCGGATGTTACCAATCTGCTGAGCCGCTGCAAAGCCGCTCCCGCCCACGGTCGGAGAACTCCAGTGTCCTCAGGCGAGCCCGGAATGTTGGTGGTCGCAGGCGCGATCATCCGCGTGGTCGAGTTCGATTGTCTCCAAACTGTTCTCACGGCAGCGGGGCCGCCCGCAGGGCCGAATGCTGGTTCAATCCCGAGGCTGGTCGGCTCGAATTTCGAGCTTCTCCGCCCGGGAAGGTTCCCGCCTAGGCGAGAAAATGTCCTAGACTGGCTGGGTATGGCAAACGAGGTGGATGAGGACCCGGTCGCCGAATGGCGACAATCACTCGACAGCCTGGTGTTTGAGGTCCGTGGCGTGACCAAGGTCTATCACATGGGTGAAGTCGACGTTCACGCCTTGCGGGGCGTGGACCTGGAGTTCTTCGAATCCGAGTTCGTCGTACTGGTGGGACCCTCCGGAAGCGGCAAATCGACGCTCCTCAACATTATCGGGGGACTGGATGTTCCTTCGACCGGCAAGGTGGTCTACCGGGGTCAGGACATGACCCAGGCCGGGGAGAAGGAATTGACGCGCTTTCGGCGCCTGCACGTCGGCTTCGTCTTTCAGTTCTACAACCTGATCCCCAGCCTGACGGCCCGCGAAAACGTGGCTCTGGTCACCGAGATCGCGCCGGAGCCGATGACGCCCGAGGAGGCCCTCGAGCTGGTTAATCTGGGGCACCGGCTCGACCATTTCCCCGCCCAGCTGTCGGGCGGTGAGCAGCAGAGAGTCGCCATCGCGCGCGCCATCGCCAAGCGCCCCGACGTTCTGCTGTGCGACGAACCGACCGGGGCGCTGGACATTTCGACCGGTATCGTGGTTCTGGAGGCCATTCAGCGGGTCAATCTCGAGTTGGGGACCACTACGGCGGTGATCACCCACAACGCCGCCGTCGCCGACATGGCCGACCGGGTGCTTTCCATGGCCGATGGCAGGATCAGCTCCGTTCAAGAAAACGAGCGGAAAATACAGCCCAGCGAACTTCGGTGGTGATGTAGTGATCGGCATTCTGAATCGAAAACTGCTGCGCGATGTTTGGGGCATCCGGGGCCAGGCTGTGGCCATCGGAATGGTGATGGGAGCCGGGGTGGCCATGTTCATCATGTACCTGAGCACCTTCGAGTCGCTGCGCCTCACTCAGCGCACCTACTACGAACGCTACCGG
>JBFKLX010000169.1:0-12352 GCA_041630155.1 Acidobacteriota bacterium | reverse complement strand
GCTCGCCAACCTTTTCCTAATGCCTTTGCTGGTGCTATTGCCCTTTTTCGTTGAGAGGAACCTCCAGGGCGGAGCGGCATGGTACGGCTGGCTGCTGGCGGGAATGAGCGCCGGGGGGATCATTGGGTTTGCCCTGGCGGGGATTCTGAGACTGGAAGGCAGGCTGAAGGCTTTGGGCGTGCTGGCCGCCTGCCTGGGAGGAGAATTGTTGTTCGGGCTGCTCTCCTTCGTCAACACCCCAGTACTGGCCCTGGTCGTTCTGACCTTGCTGGGCGTTCTGATCGGCCTGTTCAACGTTCAGGCCCTGACCATCTTTCAGACCACCGCGAGCAGCGGCTTTCGGGGAAGGGTCATGGGACTGCTGGGAACGATCTCCATGGGCGCAGCACCCATCGGCATGCTGATGAGCGGAATCATTGGAGATCTGACGGGGCAGAACGTCTCGCTGATTTTCCTGGTTTGCAGCATCCTGGCCATGCTCTCCACCCTGCTTCTCGGTGCCCGCACCGTTGTCCTAGAGTATCTGGCGACCGGCCCGGAGGAGTTTGCCTCCACTTGGGACACCATCGCCGCTCCCACCGGACCCATTCAGAAAGGGCTGGGCACGGACCTCTAGTCTCATGAGATGGCGGGTCGGCGCCCTGACCAAGTCTGAGGTTCTCGACATTCCGGATATGCCGAGGCGGCGGCGTTTGACGTTGCTGGGGGCCATGCTGCTGCTCCTGGCGGCCCCCTTCGAGACGCTCCGAGCGGTGTGGGTCGCCCCCGGCCAGAGCCTCAGCAACCTCGAACTGCTGATCGCTGTGGCAGCGGGTCTGTGGGCCGTGGACTCCTGCGCCCGATGGTACGTCTGCCTGGTCCGCCCCGCTCGCGTGCCCGGCCGGCTCCGGCGCTTCTGGGGGGAAGACTCCCTGCTGGGTCCCCTTTTGCTGTTGCTGGCGATCATGTGGGTCGCAGCTGCGGCGGCACCGTCCCAGTCCGGCGAAGCTTTGCGGTTCATGGGCCGGTTCACCGCCGCCGTGCTCGTCTGTCGGGTCTTCTCGAATGCCGTGACTTCGCACCGCAGGCTGGGCCTGCTCATGCACTGCGCAGCCGCATCTGGCCTGGCGGTCGGTCTCATCGGAGTCCTGGAGTTTTTTCAGGACCCGTGGACGCTGCGTTTCCTGGAGTCCTTCCGCACGGGTCTCAGCTATGCCGGCAACCTTCCCAGGGTGACGAGCACCTTGCACTACCCGACCATTACTGCGATGTACCTGGAGATCGTCTTCGCGCTGAACCTGGGTGGGTTGATCGAGGCCGCCCGCCGGCGGCGTTCGGCCCTTCTCGGAGCACTCTTGGTGGCCCAACTGGTAGTGGGCACCTGCCTGCTGTTGACCTGGACACGAACTTCTCTGATCTCCCTGGTCATGCTGCTGGCAGTGGCAGGTTGGGTCGTTCGGAAGCGACGCTCCGAACTGGCGACGGTTGGCGCCCTGGCTGTCGGCTTGCTGCTCGTCACTTCGCTCCTGGCCGCTTCGCAGCAGGACTTCTGGCTTCGGGTCACCACGCTGGATCAGAGCCAATGGTACCGGGCGCATTACGAAGTGCCGGGCGAGCTGGAGTTGACAGCGGGCGAACTCACCCGAATCCCGGTCCGGCTCACCAACCTGGGGCTGGCTCCGTGGACGGTCGAGCCGGAGGTGCCATTCCGGCTCTCCTATCACTGGCTCACCGAAGACGGAGAGAAGTTGCTCGAATTCGAGGGCCTCCGAACCGAACTTCCCCACCCGGTGATCCCCGGGGCGACTGTTTCGGTCCAAACCAGGGTCCGAGTGCCGGTGCGGGCCGGACGCTACGTTCTGGCCTGGGACCTGTTGCAGGAGAATCGGTTCTGGTTCAGCGAAGAGAACTCACCCAGCGCTCTGACACGGGTATCGGTCTCCGGCTCGGCGGCAGCGGAGGCAGCTTCGCCGCAGGATCTGCCCCTGCCCAGACTCCGATTGAGTCGCTTCCGGATCTGGGGCATCGCCCTGCGCATGCTGGCCGAGCATCCTTTGCTGGGCGTGGGCCCGGACAACTTCCGTCACCTTTACGGCCCCTATGCCGGCCTCCGGATCTGGGACCTCACCTTTCACACCCACAACCTGTACCTGGAATTCTTCGTTGGGGCGGGTCTCCTGGGTGGCGGGCTGTTCCTCTGGCTGGTCTGGCGCCTGCTGGGGCTGACCTTCAGGCTGCTGGCGAACCCCGGAATCTCCCTGTCGCCGGCTTTGGCCACCCTGGCGATTCTGCTGCACGGCCTCTTCGACTATTTCTTGGAATTCACTCCAACCTACCTGATGGTTTTCGGAACTTTCGGCATCCTCGAGGCGACTGCTCGTTTGGCTGTCACTGGGAGGCTCGCGTCCGAGTTCGGCCCGCACCCCTCCGGAGCTTTCCATGACGGTCCACGGGAGAAATCCGGGTGAGGCCAGGTTGGGATGTGCTTCTCTATCGATTCGACCCCGGTTGCTTCACAACGTCGCACAAGCTCCGGCAAACTCGAGCCACCTGGTCTTCTGTCATGCCCGGAAAGAACGGCAGGGCCAGGCTTCGCTCCCCCAAGCGTTCGGCGATCGGATAATCCCCTTTCCGGTATCCGAAGCGTTCCCGATAGAAGGGCTGAAGATGGATAGGCGAAAAATAAGGCCTCGATTCAATGCCCCGCTCCTGCAAGGCTCGCATCACCCGGGTCCGGGAAAGGGGGGGGTTGAGTCGAATGACATAGACAAACCAACTCATCCGAGTCGTGTGACCGACGATTCGCGGCCGCTCGATCAGTTCCAGACCTTCCAACCCGTCTTCCAGCAGGCTGGCGACTCGCTCTCGTCGCTGTAGCAGTTCTTCCAAACGGGCCATTTGAACACAGCCCAAAGCGGCGCTCATCTCGTCCAGCCGGTAATTGAAACCCAGCCGACGTTGCTCCGAAAAAGCCCCATCAGAGAGAGCGTCGCGCCCCTGGTTGCGCAACGAGACGAACTGATTGGCCCACTCCTCGCGGTCGGTCACAATCATTCCGCCCTCACCGGTCGTGACCTGCTTGTTCGGAAAAAAGGCGAAGACAGCCGCATCGCTCCCGAGATTGCCGACGCGCCGCCCATGGTACTCCGAACCCAGCGCCTCGCAGGCATCCTCGACCAATGGCACGCCGCACTCCCGTGCCAGCCCCAGCAGAGGATCCATGTCAGCCGGCTGGCCGAAAGTGTGCACGGGCAGAATGGCCGCAAGTCTCCCTCCGATTGGAAGGGTGTCGATGCGGCGGGGCAGCCGGCGCCTGGATCTCTGCAGCGCTTCTACAGCCTCCCGAACCTGCTCGGGATCCAGGTTGCCGGTCTGCTCGTCGACATCCACGAAAACAGGGACTGCGGATTGATGGAGGATGCAGTTGGCAGAAGCCACGAAAGAAAAGGGGCTGGTAATGACCAGATCGCCCCGTTGGACCCCGGCCGCGATCATGCACAGGTGGAGTCCAGCCGTGCCGCTGGAGACTGCGACCGCAAAGCGGGTGCCCGCATGGTCGCGCATCTGCTGTTCGAACCGCTGCAGCCTTTCTCCAAGGCTGAGCCGGCATTCTTCATCGCTGAGCACCTGCACCACAGCGTCGATTTCTGCTTGGCCCAGGTCGGGCTTCGCTACCGGAATGCGGTTCGTGGCAGGCTCGCGCCCGCGTTGCTTCTCGGGATCTACCGGAGCGATCGGATTCTTCCGTGTCATGCCACACCGCCCGAGCCCCGGAGCCGAGAGCTTCTCTGCTCGACCAGCCAATCAGCCAGGATGCCTTGCAACAACATGATGTCACGGCCCTGACGACGCCATGCAGCCGCCACCCGCCCCTGCCAATGACGAACCAGAATCACACCCTGAACCTCCGCCCTATAGTAACATCGGGCCAGGCACCAATACCGCGCCGGTGGTCGTGATTTGACCCAGCCGGCCCCGGGAAATTCGCACTATGACCCAGTGCTGGCCGAGGCAGGCCAGCATTTGCCGGGTGGGTGGAGCGAAACCGTGGCACCTGAATTGCTAAACCATCATTGACGTCAGCGCCGGAACTCATCCTCTTCCGAGTTCGGGTCGGCGGCACACTCACCCCGGACCTGCAATCACCTTCGGGGTGCCCGGCTCGACTCGGGAGAATCGAGAAAGGGAGATACCCAAATGAAAAAAGAAGCCAAGCTGAATCTGAACGGGCGCGAGATCGCGCTCCCCCTGGTGGTCGGAAGCGAAGGGGAACAGGCCGTCGTGGTGGAACAGCTGCGCAAACAGACCGGTTTCATCACCCTCGATCCAGGCTTTGCCAACACCGGATCCTGTCGGAGCGCCATCACCTTCATCGACGGCGAGAAGGGGATCCTGCGATATCGAGGAATCCCCATCGAACAGATGGCGGAGCAATCCACCTTCCTGGAAACCGCCTATCTGCTGATTCACGGGGATCTACCCGGGAAGCCCCAACTTGAGGAATTCGTTGGCTCGATCACCCGGCACACCATGCTGCACGAGGACATCAAGCACTTCTTCCGCGGATTCCCCAAACGCGCCCATCCCATGGCCGTTTGTGCAGCCGTGGTGGGAGCCCTCTCGGCCTTCTACCCCCAGTATCTGGACCCCAGGGACGACCATCAGCGCGACCAGGCGATTCTGCGCCTGATCGCCAAGTTGCCCACGATCGCCGCCTACTCGTACAAACACTCCCTCGGCCAACCTTTCATGTACCCCGAGAATCGCCTCGACTACGCCTCCAACTTCCTCCGCATGGTGTTCGCCACACCCTGTGAAGACTACCTGGCCGACGAGAAGATTGCCCGGGCGCTGGACATTCTCTTCATCCTGCACGCGGATCACGAACAGAATTGCTCGACCAGCACGGTCCGGCTGGTGGGAAGCTCCATGTCGAACCTGTTCGCCAGCGTCTCGGCGGGGATCAGCGCTCTGTGGGGATCCCTGCACGGCGGCGCCAACCAGAAGGTCATCGAGATGCTGAAACGCATCGAAGAAGGCGAGGGAAGCGCCGAGAAATTCGTCGAGAAAGCCAAGTCCCAAGACGACATGACGCGGCTGATGGGATTCGGGCATCGGGTCTACAAGAGTTACGATCCCAGGGCTCGAATCATCAAGCAGGCCTGCGACGACGTGCTGGAGCGCCTCGGCGTTCAAAGCCGGCGGCTGGAGATCGCTCTGCGCCTCGAGGAGATCGCCCTGGCCGACGACTATTTCGTCTCGCGCAAGCTCTACCCCAACGTCGACTTCTACTCGGGGATCATCTATCAGGCCCTGGGCTTCCCGAAAGAGATGTTCACGGTGCTGTTCGCCATCGGACGCCTCCCGGGCTGGATTTCCCAGTGGGTCGAGATGCATCAGGACCCGGCCTTCAAGATCGGCCGGCCCCGGCAGATCTACACGGGCCATGAGAAGCGCGATTACAAACCGCTCTCGGCTCGGGAACGTCAGCCGGCGCACGCTTGAAGAGCGTTCCGGAGAGGTTCGCTCTCCGGCAGCCACGGCCTCAGTAGACTTCCATGCAGCCAGGGCGGGCGCAATCCCGCCCTGCTGCCATGGACTGTCGACCTTTACCTTCCGGGGTCCCCTCCGGCCCGGAGCTCTTCCCGTTCGAGGCTGTGCTACCGTTGTCGAGACGTCGTGCCGATACGGTAGCCGGTGCAGGGGAGGAGCATGTCCCGGTTCGTCTTGCAAGACTATGGCTGGAAGGAGCCCGACTCCTACTCGACGCGCTACCTGGCGCCCGAGGTGAGGCGCGTTTGCCGCTGCCTGCAGGCGCAAAAAGTCTTGGATCTGGGATGCGGCAACGGGTCGATCACCCGGCTGCTGGTCGGGGAGGGATGCCGGGTCTGGGGGTGTGACAGTGATCGACAGGGTCTCGAGATCGCCGCCCGCAGGGTCCCCGAGGCCCGCTTCCAGCAGGTCAGCCTGTACGAAGACCCCGCCTCCCTGGGCGAGACCGGATTCGACCTCGTGGTGGCTTGCGAGGTGATCGAACACCTCTTCTTTCCCCAAGCGCTCCCCAGCTTCGCCCGGGCTGTCCTGAAGCCGCAAGGGTACCTGTTGGTGTCTACTCCGTACCACGGCTATCTTAAGAACCTCGCCCTCGCCCTGACCAACCGCTGGGACCGCCACCACGCTGCACTGGACGACGGAGGGCACGTCAAGTTCTTCTCCCGGGCCAGCCTTTCCCGGCTGCTCCAGGAAACGGGATTCGAGGTGATCTCCTTCGCCGGCGCCGGGCGGGTGCCCTGGCTCTGGAAGAGCATGATCCTCCTGTCGCGCCTTCGCTAGGGCTTTCCAGGCCGTTCAGAAATCAAGAGAAGGCCGAGGTCAGACGCATTCGATCGCGAATCCCGGCAGCTGCTCGGGAGAGAGTACCTTTTCTGTGTCTTTGTGGTGAAGCAATCGGGACGCCCCGTCCATCCGGCCGGCGGCGACGATGCGCCTGACACTCGACCACCGCGCAGCCAGACGGTTTGCCCGCCGGGAGGAGTGGGGTTAGAATCCGCGCGGGTAGCCATGGATTGGAAGAAACCCGGAACTTCGAAAAGCGGTGCAATTGGCTCGCAGCAGCAGGGATCCGCGCAGAGCCGAAGCGATGGTTCGGGCTGGGGCCGGCTTCCGGTACTGATGGCCGGGGCAAGCCTGGCTCTCCTGTGGCTCGGGGCCTCTTCGCTCATCGAGCCGGCTCGAAGCGCAATGCGAGCCCGATCCGACCCGGTCGTCTGGGCCTGGTCGGGCGGAATTGGCGCCGATTCGGCTCGGGTCAAAGCCAAGGTCGACCCGGCCGGCCGGAAGGTCCGTCTGCTGGTGACCCGGGAGGCTTCTCAGGAAGGCCAGTACGTCGAGCCGACCGGTCCCGCCGCGGCGGGCAACGTCTGGAGTTTTCAGCTGGACGGCCTGAGGCCCGGCACCAGGTACTCGTACGGGCTGGAGGTCGACGGTGAATTGGAGAGTGAGTCCGGCTCCTTTCAGACCTTCGCGCTGGGCGCTTCTTCTTTCAAGATTGCCTTTTCTTCCTGTGCCAGGACCGGCTCGGCCTCCAAGGTCTTCGACACCATCGCCGGCCACCAGCCCCTGCTCTTCCTGCACCTGGGAGACTTCCACTCCGAAGACTTTCGGACCCCCAGCACCGAAGCCTACCGAGCCGCCTACGATCGGGCCCTTCGTTCGCCCGCCCAAGCTCGGCTCTATCGGAGCGTTCCCATCGTCTACGTGTGGGACGACCAGGACTACGGCGCGAGGCAAGCCGACCGTTCCAGCCCCGGCCGCGAGGCCGTGCAGCAGGTGTACCGTGAGATCGTGCCACATTACCCTTTGCCGGCCGGCGACCCGAGCGGGCCCATTTATCATGCGTTCTCGGTGGGGCGGGTCCGGTTCGTGGTGACCGATTCCCGCTCCCGAAGAACCCCTCGGAGCGAACTCGACACGCCCGAAAAGTCGGTTCTGGGAGAGGAACAGAAAACCTGGTTCAAGCGCGAGTTGCTGGAGGCGAGGGATTCCCATGGACTGATCGTCTGGGTCAACACCTCCCCTTGGATCGCCGCTGCCGAGTCGGGTGCGGATCACTGGGGGGGCTACACCACGGAACGGCTCGAGCTGGCCCGCTTCATTCGAGAAAACGAGATTCGATCGCTGCTCATGCTCAGCGGCGGTGCTCACATGCTGGCCATCGACGACGGTTCCCACAACTATTACATTGGCTGGGACAAGGGTTTCCCGGTCTTCCACGCGGCTGCGCTGGACAAACGGGGATCCCAGAGGGGCGGCCCCTACAGCCACGGCCCCCACGCCGGCGGTGGACACTTCGGGCTGATGGAGGTTCGAGACCAGGGCGGCCAGATCGAGGTCGTCTGGAGCGGGCGCAATCAAAAGGACCGGGAGCTGTTGACCCACCAGTTCACAGTGGAGTGAGCGGGGCCGGCCTCCCGGCCGTGCGCGGTTGGCTCGCTGGTGTCGCGGCTCAGACGGCCGCCCCCGGCAGTGTCGGCCGGCCGAGCTTCCAGATGCCCACCAGCAGGAGCAATCCCGCAGAGATGATCAGACCCCATTCCGTCAAGGTCGGGACGTCTTCGGGAGAGATCAGCTGATTCGCGTTCCAGATGCCTCCGCCGGGAACCGGCCCGGGTCCTGTGACCGTCGATTTGCCGCTCGGTGAGGAGAAACTCGTAGACCAGTTGCCCCCCATCATATTGGCTGCCGAAGCGGTCCCCGAAAAATCGAATTGGACTCCGAGATCCATGAAATTGAAGCTGACCGTGGTGCCGGCCGGAAGGGCCGCCTTCCCTCCAGCCGCCGAGGCCGGTATGCCGGCCCCTGCCGCGACCGTTCCCCCGAGAGAGCCGGAAATCGAGGCGGCGCAGTCGAACGGATCGCCTGCGCTCCTCGTCACGTTGATCGAACCGGACAGCGAGCCGTTGGTCTGCGTCAACTGCAGCGTGCCGGCCCACTCACATTGGGTGAGACCCGCAGGACTCGACTTTTGCGAGATCCCCTCGACGACGAACTGCTCCACCATCGAGATGTCCCAGGTTCCGCTCAGATCGAGGGCCGGGCCCGCCTGGGCCAAGCTCCCCAAAATCACGAACCACAGGACCGCTGCTGTTCGGACCCACAGACCTTTCCTGAAGTTCCCCGAATACCACATTGCCCCCCCTCTCTCCGCCTCCAAGAGCACCTCAGAACTGAGAAAAGGACAGTAGCAGACTTTCGCCACCTCATCAAGCGAGGGCAACTGGATGGAGGCCGTCGACCTGCGACGCACCCGCAGCTCCAATCGCCACTGCGGTCGAGAACATGGGCTGCGAGTCATCTCGGCAGGTGTGGCTTCTCTTCAGGTCGATCACGCCGATCAGGCGATTCTTGACCGGGGAGCGGCAAAACCATCTCCGAAAACTACGTCCGCACCCGCGTGAATGAAGCGGAAATCGCGAGTCACGTCGCCACCCAGGCCGCTCCTTAGTACCCCGATCCATAAATGCAGCGACGTATGTTGCGGGCGTTTCCAAGCAGGTGCCGGCCCGCGGAAACCGAGTGGACCACCCAGCTCCGAGGTGGCGGGCGCCTGTGGGTTCGCCCGCAACCCTTCGGGCGCACGGGGGTCTCGGCACGAGGCTGTCGCGAGAGTTCAAGGCGGTGCGCTGTCGCACAGTCTTGCTGGCCCAAGACGTACTTCGCCGGCTCGGCCAGATGCAGTCTCTGTGAAGCGGTGGTTCCCGAATCTACCGCCGATGGCCGAACGGTTGACCCGCCCCCGTGAGAGTCGAACATTCGAAATGCGAACAAGGACAAGAGGTCTTGGGCTGCAGAGTGAATTGGCCCTTGCCCGGCCCTTGCCCTAGCCTTCCCCCACTTTGTATCCTCCCAGAAGACCGGGGCCCGCTAACGCAGTACTTTTGCGAGGAAACTGTCATGAAAGCGCCAAATGCTACGCTGTCACTGTGTTTCACCCTGACCATCACGGCAGGACTGACTGCCTGTACCGGGGAAACGGCCAGCACGGAGTCTCCAACCCCTGCCGGCGCTTCGGAATCATCAGAGTGGGAAATCCTCTTTGACGGCAGTTCAGTTGACTCGTGGCGGGCCTACCAGCGTCCCGATTTTCCGAGCGAGGGATGGCATATTGAGGGCGACACACTCAAGACGGTCCCTGGTGGCGACGTCGTCGACATCATCACCCGCAACGAGTACTCCGATTTCGAGCTGGAACTGGAATGGAAAGTCGCTCCCGGCGGGAACAGCGGAATCTTCTTCGGAGTCACCGAAGACTTTCCCAGGGTGTGGCACACGGGTCCGGAGTTCCAGATCCTGGACGACGGGGCGCACCCGGACGGGAGGGATCCCAGGACTTCGGCGGGCGCGCTTTACGCGCTGCTCGAGCCCAGGGGCAAGTCGCTCGAGCCGGTAGGCGAGTTCAATCAGACACGAATCGTCGTCCGCCAGGCTCACGTCGAACACTGGTTGAACGGGGTCAAGGTCGTCGAGTGCAGCCTGGAAGATCCCCAACTGGCGGAGTTGATCGCCAACAGCAAGTTCAAGGACCATCCTCGCTTCGCCAAAGAGAGGACCGGTTATATCGCACTGCAGCATCACGGGGAAGCGGTGTGGTATCGAAATGTGCGGGTTCGCGCCATTGCGGCAACCGAGAGCGGCTCGAAGGAGGACTCCTGAGTCGCTTCCTCGCGAGAGACAAAAGGAGCGGATGAGCGTGAGGGGCATGCCGTCGGTTCGCCGGCTTTCCCTTCTTCTGCTGCTGTCTGCCTCGTGGAACGGCGGCCTACTGGCCCAACTCACGCCCCATCCCAGCCATGCCAAGGCCGGAGTCTCTTACCTGGGGACCGAGGTTTGCTCCAACTGTCACCCTCAACAGGCGGATACTCAACCCTCGACCCCCATGGCTCGGGCCATGGTGAAAGCGCTCTATGAGAGTCGCGTGAGCTTTTACCGTAGATTGAATGGGCTGGACATCACGATTGGTGCGCCGACCAGCCTTCCACACTCGCTGGAGTCGGCCATCGGACAGGAATTGTCACCCTTTCAGGGGCGAGGCCTTACGGGTCCACTTCTTCCGTACCCCACGCGTCAAGCTTGGGCATCGGAACCCGATGCGTCAGCTTGGGGGTTGAACAGAAAGCCATCTTTAAGCACCACCAAGCTCACGCACGGTGTGCCATAGGTGTGCCAGCCTGGAAAGCCCCAACCTCGGGGGGACGAGGAGGCTCGTTGCTATGGCCAAAAAAAAGGCCGCCTCGACGGGCGGCCTCGGGTATGAGTGCTGGTTGCGGGGGGAGGATTCGAACCTCCGACCTTTGGGTTATGAGCCCAACGAGCTACCAGACTGCTCCACCCCGCGTCAGAATCCCTAATTTTAGGCGATTGTGGAGGGCTTGTCAACCGGCTGCCGCACCCGGGAGACCTCCTGAATCGGGTCTCGAGGTGCCCGCCCAAAATGCTCTCGAGCCTGTTTCTGATGCTCAGCCTGGCGGTTCCTCGCCGCCTTCCTGGGGGAGGTCCTTGACGCAGCGAAACCCAATCCCGAACTGGGACTTGGGCAGATAGGCGCCTCGGGTGAAAAGCTTGAAGCTGCTGCCCCGAATCGCATAGGAGGCGCCGCGCACGACGATATATCCCCTGGTGAAATTGGGGTCGCGGCGAGCGGGGCTCTTGGGGTAGGGCTGCAGCTTGTCGGAGGTCCACTCGGTCACGTTCCCGAACAAGTCGTGGACGCCGTAAGGACTTTCGTCGGCCGGCACATAACCGGCCTCCACGGTGTTGCCGGTACCCGTATCGTTGGTGTTGGAATTCAAGGCGTTGTATTCGTCACCCCAGGGATACGGGCGTCCGTCGGTTCCCCGGGCGGCCTTTTCCCACTCCTGCTCGGTGGGCAGCCGGCCTCCGATCCATTTGCAGTACTCCTGCGCGTCCTGGAACGTGACGTTGGCCACGGGGTAGTCCTCTTTGCCGATGTTGTAGTACTGGCGCCAGTTGCCTTCCGCCACGTAGTCGCTTTCGATCTGGAACCTGGCGAATTCCCCGTTGGTGACCTCGAAGATGCTGATCTCGAAGGCGGGAAGCGTCACCTTGTGCTCAGGCTCGTACAGTTGTGGCTGGTTCTTGGCAGTGTCCGGGCGTTCATCGCTCCCCATGATGAACTCGCCCTCTGGGACGGTGACGAAATCGCCGGGCATGGGCGGGGGAGGCGGCGGCGGTTCGCTGGGACCCTCCGCCACCTCGCCAGCTGGAGCGCAGGCCGAAAACATGAGAGGAACCAGAATTGAGACGGCCAGCAACAGGACGAAGGAGGGGTGCTTCATAACGGCGTCTTTATATCAGAAGACACCCCGGCAAACAACAGACAATTGGGCGGGTGGGCCGAGGCAGCCAGCCAGCGTTTGGACCGGGTGCTCAGTCCAGCTTTGAAATTCGAGTTCGCAACCACTCCAGGGCTTCCTGGCGGGTGGAAATCCGATCTTCCAGTTGCAGATCTTCCAGCTCCCCCAGCAGCACCGAGAACAAGGGGCCCGGCTCGAGCCCTTCAGCGATCAGGTCGTGGCCACCCAGCAAGGGCTTGGGGCGCATCTTCTCCCGGCTGAACTCTTCCAGCTTCTGGCGGCAGAACAGGTAGGAGCTGAGGTCCCCGTGGCTGCCCAGGCAGTCCAGGCGGTGCAGCTCCAAATGCTTTTCGAAATTGGGTTTCCGCAGAAAGCGCTTGAGCGTGCTTTCGCGCATTTCCTGGACGTGAATGAAGCGCAAGTGGTTCCGCACCAGATCGACCACTTCTTCGTTCTGTTCGCTGGAAAGGCGGAGTTGCCGGCCGATTCGAGCCGCCATG
>JBFKLX010000168.1:0-12506 GCA_041630155.1 Acidobacteriota bacterium | reverse complement strand
GGGCGACGGGCGGCCGGCGGCCTGCAAGAGGAGGTGGATGTTCGCGTAGACATGGGACTCGAGACGATGAAATTGAGGGAGGAGGCCCATTTGCGCATAGGAAATAGGGGTAACGTCGAAAATCGTCGTCTCCCATTCGAATCCCTTTCCCCAGGTGATGCCCGACAGACGAACGTCGCATCTCGCACCGGCACCCAGCAGCAGCCGGAGGATGGGCTCTGAGTAGTTTTTGTTCGAGTTCACGGTGTGGAAAAGAGGGGTGTGCCCGTTGAGTCCAAACTCATCGAGGGCCGCCCTCGCGTCGACATCGGCTCCTGCCTCAACGAGAACGCGGGCTGCCTTCGAGTTTCCGAATTCAGCGGCCACGTGCAGCAGGGACGCGCCGACCAATGGAGTAAACGCCGAAACCATCGTCGTCCGATGCCCGAGCACCGAAGGGTCGGCCGCAATGGCTGCCCTGAGGGCATCCGAATCATCCAGCAGAACCGGCGCGACGACCGGATCGTCCAGTACGGCTCCGACATCGAGCAGCAATCGGAGACAATCAGAGAATCTCTCCGATCTCGAGTACATCTCCGTGAGCCAGTTGACCGGAGACTTGCCTCGAATCGGAGAGCGGGGATCGAGGCCGGCCTTGAGAGCTGCTTGGATGCCTTCAACCGAGTGCAACTCGAATGCGTAGAGAAGCTCTGCTTCACCAGTTGCCAAGTTCGAATCCTCCCAAAGGGTTGGCGACTCTTCTACGACTCAGCTCCTTCAGCCCGGTTCGAGACGACGTTGAGGTGGGTTGCCCCTTCAGGCCCACTCGCCATCAAGGACCGCTGGCCCACGGGCGTTCCTGTCGTGACTCGAGCAGGTTTGGCCGGTAACGCAGTCATGGGCGATCAGTTGGCTGAACACCTCCAGGCTGAGTCCATGCTAGGGGAGGTTGCGTCAAAAGGCAATCGAGTGCGCAGCCGGAGACTGAGCCAGGGAGTGGAACGAAACGAGGACGATACCATCCGGAGGGTGTGCACGCCTCACCCGGTGATGCTTGCACCTTCCTGACCCGGCAAAGTCGCCGGCCTGGGCGTTGCTTTCTCGAGCGCCGAACCCGACGCTCAGGCCCTGGATGCCGTGTGAGAACTCGACCAGGAGGTGCGTGAAGAGCTCCGCTGGGCGGTCCAGCAGGTCATCCAGGAGATGGCCTTGGATTGAGCCTTGGGCGCTGGGCTCTGGCAGTCACGACTTCAACTTGTCGGCCAGCCCCAGATTCCGGATCAAGCGGTGCAGGTAGGTGCGGTGGATGCCCAGGGATTTGGCGGCTTCGGTGAAGTTGCCGCCCGCCGATTCCAGCGCGTTGACGATCAGCTCCCGTTTGCGCTGAGTGATCTGATCGTGGAACTTCGTCGACTGGGCGGCCGGTGCCGCCGCATCCAGGACGCCTTCGGGCAGGTCATCGGGCACGATGAAGCTGCCCGAACTCATGACCACTGCTCGTTCGATCGCGTTTTGCAGCTCCCGAACATTGCCGGGCCATTGGTAGTTCTCGAGGTAGCGGCGGGCCTGGGGCGCGAAGCCTTTCAAGGGGCGATCGCACTTCCTGCCGAATCGGTTGAGAAAATGCTCCGACAGCAGGATGACGTCACCCGAGCGGAGGCGCAGCGGCGGCAGCTTCAACGAAACCACGTTGAGCCGGTAGTAGAGATCTTGCCGAAACCGGCTCTCCCCGATCGCCTGTTCCAGGTTTCGGTTGGTGGAGGCCAGAATTCGCACGTCGACGCGGATCGGCTGGTGGCCTCCCACCCGTTCGAACTCACGCTCCTGAAGGAATCGCAGCAATTTGGCCTGCAGCTCAGGGGCCAGCTCTCCCACTTCGTCGAGCAGCACCGTGCCGCCGTCCGCCACTTCCAACTTGCCTTTCTTCTGACCGATGGCACCGGTGAACGCACCCTTTTCGTGACCGAACAGCTCGTTCTCCAGCAGCGTGTCGGTGAGCGTGGCGCAATTGACGGCCAGGAAGGGTTTCCCGGCCCGGGAGCTGTTCTGATGGATGGCGCGGGCGGCCAGCTCCTTCCCCGTACCGCTTTCTCCCGTGATGAGAACGGTCGAGTCCGTGGGTGCTACCCGGGCAATCAGCTCGAAAACTTTCTGAATGGCCGGGCTGCGTCCCAGCATGTTGTGATCCAGGGCGAGGTCGGCCTCCAGGCGCTGGTGTTCGCTGGTCAGCCATTCCACGTGACTGGCGTTTTCAAAGCCTGCCGCCGCCGCACCCGCAATGGCGGTCAAGAGCCGAAGGTGGTGTTCATCGAATCTCAGCGCGGGAGTGCGGTTCTCCAGGTAAATCGCCCCCAGGTTCCGCTCCAGCGACCTCAGGGGCACGCACAGGACCGAATGCACACCCGATTCGATCAGGCTGGGCGCGCCGGCCAGGGCCGGATCCTGAAGAATGTGATTGCTCAGAATGGGGGTACCCTCTTTGAGCACTGCCTCCAGGATCGTCCGGCTGGGACGGAATTCCTCCCGCTCATTCTTCGCGCCGCCACCGTGAGAAATCAGCTGGTACTCAGAGCCACTGTCTTCGCCGTAGACGATGCCGCCTCTCTCGACGGGGAAATTCTGAAAGATCAGCTCCAGCAGCCGCGCTTGCAGGGGCTCGAGCCCGCGCACCGAGCCGAGCAGCGAATTGATCTTCAGCAGGGTGTTCAATTCGCGGCTCAGCCGCTCGGCAGGGAGATCGTGCAGCTCCAGACCGTCTCGTTGAATTCGAAGAGCTTCTTCTTGGGTGATCCGGACCAGTGACTCGGTGACGGTGGGTGCCTCTTCCGGCAATACCCGGCCTCGCTGGGGGCTGTCCGTGGCCCCCACCCAATCGAACAAAAAGACGGAATCGGAGAAGGAAATCAGGTCGCCGGCCTCGAGGAGGCGCTCAGCTCTCGGAATTCCATTCACCCGAGTGCCGTTCCGACTGTCCAGGTCGCGGAGCTCGAACTGATCGCTTTCGCGGCGAATCACGCAGTGGCGCCGGGAGAGCTTGCGGTCGTTGATCGAGATGGTGTTGTCCGAACCTCGCCCGATGGATGTCTCGTTCTCTTCCAGGCTGAACGACATCCCCTTCAAGGGGCCATGGATGGCGACGAGTCGGACTTCCACGATTTTCCCCAATCGATTCGGATCCCAGCCAGGGCACGGATAATAGGTAGTATAGACGGAGGCGCAAACGGCCAGCAACGTTTTCGTCACGGGGCCCGCCGCCCGACCCTCCAGGTTCGCGAACGCTGCTCGGAAGCGTAGCCGATTGGATGCGCAATGTAGCCGATCCTCTCCGTTTTCCGGACAACTCCGGCCCCCACACTCACACCGATGCGTTTTCCTTCAATTGTAAACTATTCATAATAAACGAGATGGATCCAATTTGCAGTTGAGGCTATCTTCACAACGGCTTGGAACGGGACGTGCTGCCTCAGACCCTGCAAAGGAGGTCGCCTTGAACAGGAGACGGCTTTCACCCCGGCGGGTGACAACGGCTTCTGGATCGTTTTTCGCGACCTGGGACCCGCCAATGGGAGCGACGCGCCCGCTGCGTCGACGAACCCCCAGTCCAAGCCTCATCTCAGAGCAAGGCGCGTTCTCTGATCTGGATGTGCGGAAATTGGGAGGGTACCGTGCGTCCCGGGTCGTGCCTGGTGCCCCGCTCTCGAGATCTCCCCCGCCCTGGCCGCGAGCAACGGCGGAAGTCCGCTTCAGACATCAACAAAGAACGGTGCCATGATCGCAGGACGCCGATTGCGAGCGAGCTGCTCTGTTGCCACCCCGGGCCTCTCCGGCCGCCAAGGTCGCTCCCAAATCGTTCCCTGTCATTCGGCGTCGAAGGCAATGACGCCTTCGACGATCGTCATGAGTACCCTTCCCTGGAGCAGCGCTTCCGGTTGGCGCGAGCCGGCGTCGAGGGGATCGACACTGAGCACCGTCAGATCGGCGCGGTAGCCGGGCGCGATGCGGCCGGAGACATCATCCTGGAAGGCGGCATGGGCGGGCCAGCTGGTGTAGCCGCGCAGGGCCTCTTCGGGGCTGAGCCGCTCCTCGGGGTACCAGCCCCCTTCGGGCCGCAGCTGGCGATCCCGCCGGGTGATAGCGGCGTGCAAGCCGTAGAAGATGTCATGGTCGGAGCCGGAAAGGTCGGAGTTCAGAATGAGCAAAACCCCGTTGCGGCGGAGAGTCCGCCAGGCATAAGCCCCGCGAGTGCGCGCCGGCCCCAGACGGAGCTCGGCCCAGGCCTTGTCCTCCACCGCGTGCGGTGGCTGCATCGAGGCGATCAATTCCAGCTTCCCAACGCGGGCGAAGTCTTCCGGATGCAGCACCTGAGCGTGCTCGATCCGGTGCCGATTGGCGACCGTCCCAGGAAGGGCCGCAAACACTTCCTGATAGAAGTCCAGCACCTCTCGATTGCCGGCATCGCCGATAGCGTGAATGCCCACTTGAAAGCCAGCCGCCATCGCCTCGACCACCAGTTGCCGGTCGAATCCGTACTGGTCGCCCGAGACTCCGCGATGTCCGGGCCGGTCGGCGTAGTCGTCCAGCAATCGGGCTCCACGGGAACCGAGCGCCCCGTCGTAATAGGCCTTGACGGCACGAACCGTGAGGCGGTGTTTCGACTCCTGCTGTGGGCCTCTGGCGATCCACTGGCGAAGCAACGGCTCATCGCGGCTGGAGAGCATGGCATAGACGTAGATCGGCAACTCTCCTGCCGAGGCGAGGCTCACGAGCGCTCGCAGCGCCGATCCGTCCAGGCCGGCTTCGTGGACGCCGGTATAGCCAGAGCGAGCCATTTCCTCGAGACCCAGCCGGAACCGCTCCATCCGTTCTTCGGGGGAGGGTCGAGGCAGGGCAGAGGAGAGCAGCTGAACAGCTCGATTGAGGAGAACGCCGGTGAGGCGACCCCGTTCGTCCCGAAGAATCTCGCCACCCGGGGGTGACTGCGTGCCCGGGTCGATGCCCGCCGCCTCGAGGGCCCGCCGGTTTGCCCAGATCGCGAATCCATGGAGACCGCGAACGACGACGGAGTGGTCGGGAAAAGCTCGAGACAGCCGGTCCGAGTCGGGGTAGCGATTGGCCCAGGCCCCTTCGTCCCAGCCCGACCCCACGATCCATCCACCCGCGCTCCTGCCAGCGGCCTCTTGCAGGCGCCGGATCACCTCGTCTTCCGTGTCGGCGCCCCGCAGGTCGACCTGCGAGAGTCTGGCGCCCAGCCCTTCGACGTGAGTGTGGGAGTCGATCAGTCCGGGAATGACAGTGGCGCCTGCCAGGTCTCGCACCCGGGTGTCGGATCCCCGATAGCGAGCCATCTCCGATGCGGCGCCGACGGCCTGGATGCGTCCGGCCCGGATCGCCACTGCCTCGGCATCTCCCTGCCAGCGGCCGTCGCGAAAAGGGGCGCCGGCAGATGGCCGGCCCATGCTGTCGGGATCTTCCCAGTTCAAGGTGTAGAGGTTGGCGCCGGTGAGAATGAGGTCGGCCGGCGACTCTGACACCTTGCATGCAGGAGCAGCCAGCAGCAGGCCCAGCACGCTTCCCCGGAACCAAGAGTTGGATCGCAGCCCAGCGTTTCCTTTCATAGAGGCCAATTTAGCGGGACCGGCCGCAGTTTCCCACCCTTCGGAGGGTTGAGGATCGTGACACACGCGATGCCCCGGCACCAACCTCGCAGATTTGCCTCGGACTTTCTCGTTGTCGAAAGGCCGCTGTCTCAGTCTGCGATCGTCACCCTGCCGATGGAAGCCAGCGCCCGCAGCAATTCCCGCGGCTCATCCGTTCCGATTCGAAAGCGTTTTCCCTGGGACAGGGTCAGCTCGACGGCCTCCAGACCCGAGACGTTCCAGAGCCAACCATGCGGAGTCAGCCGGATTCCATAGCCGTAGTACCAGCGATTTCGGACCTCTTTGGCTGATTCGATGGTCTGCAGGGGAATGCGCTTGCGGATCAACCCGATTCCGAACCGGACGGTCAACTCTTCGGGTCCGACCTCCACGGTCAGGGAATGGAAGAGAAGCGTCAGGATGACCAGGAAAGCCACGAAAACGATCGCAATCGGGTGGAAGTCGGCCATGCTCACGCTCAAGGACACCAGCAGCACCGTCATCAGCCCGGCCAGGAGCACTTTTCCGATCTGGGTGTGTCGATAGAGAACCATCTAGGGTTTCTTACGACGTACTGGCGGCCGGCATTCGGTCGTCTTTCCGCTGGTCTCGCCAGACTCCGCGCGAAAGGAGTTCTCTGCAGTCAGTTCGGCCGCCACGTACGGCTCCATCAAAGGCTCTGGTCAACACCCCTCAGGGCCAGTCCTCGTCAGTCTTTCCCTTCCGCTAGAGAATTCTGGACCGGTTGCGGCCAACTCCTCCCCACATGGGGGCAGGGCAACTTTTTTCGACAGACGGTTTCCCGGGACCCCGACTCGAAAGGAGTCCTGACCATCCTGTACTCCTGTCCGATATTCCGCCATCGAAACCTCGGCTTCCGGACGACCATCACTCTCCCGGGGCACCGATGGCCAAGAGTTTGTCCACTCTCTCTTCTTCACCGAGATCGACTCCGAAATGGGCTCTCAGCAGCTCGCGGTACTCCCCTTCGTCTGCTACCGCCCGTTCCTCGCGGCGCCCTTTGGCCGTCACGATCAGCCGCCCATTGGACAGGGTGATCCGGCCGTCGGGAGTCGCGATCGTACAGACCGCCTTTGTCCTGAAGATGGAACTGGGCGAGGTCTGCAGCTCATGGCACCTGGCGCCGAAGTCGGAGAGACGCCGGGGAGACAGCGAGAAGACGTACTGCGGCTCCCAGTCGGACTCGGGCTGGCGACGATGCAAGATCGTCTCGGAATCCGGGCCGGTCAGGCGATAGGAAACGCCACCTCGCTGTTGCGCCGGACTGGCGGAAAGTGGGATCGGTTCCAGGAACAGCTCGCCGAATCCGACGTCCGCGATCATGCGCTTTTCGGCCTGGATGAGAAGGACCAGGTGATCGAATTCGGCGCCCGGCCGGCCGTCCTGGAAAACCCGACCCGAGAGGAGCGCCACCTCGAATCCCAGCTGCTCCAGCAGCCAGCCGAAAAGACCGTTGAGCTCGTAACAGAAACCACCCCGCCGGCGGCGAACGATCTTGTCGTAAAACGCCGGGAGGGACAGGGCAATCGGATGGTCCAGAGGGATGTCCAGGTTCTCGAAGGGGACGCTGAACAGATGCGCCAGGTGGAGACGCCGCAGTGTCTCCACCGTAGGCTCGCAGGACCCGCCATACCCGATGCGTTCGAGATAGGGCTGAATCTCCATGGCTGCCTCACTCGGCTGCAGGTCCGTTCGCCGAGAGACGCGAGGCTCCGGCCCCCTCAGTTGGGCTTGTCCTTGGGGTCCAAGGGCATGGCCCAGGAGAAGTCGGTTTTGGTGTCGCCGGCGAAGTAGGCCGGGTCGCCAAAATCGATCGGCTGGTCGTAAGTCGGCGGATAGAAGTTGGCGCCGTTCTGGGGGATGCGCGCCGTGCCGTGGCAGCTGACACAGTTGGAGCGCAGTCCGTCGGGGATCCCGGGCGAGGTTTCCAGGAAGGGGTTGAAGCACACCCGCATGTCTCCCTGGTTGTCGGGCTGCGTGGTCTGCGAGTAGGCGGTGCACATGGCGTAGTAGTCCCAGGGCGACTCGACGTTTTCGGTCAGGCCGTCCATGCTGCCCGGGTAGTTTTCGGGCGGGTTCTGGCCTCCCTGCCACCAGAAGGTCTGCCAGGTCCAGTCCATGATCTCTTTGGTATTGACGTGCATGGCCATCAACACCCCGAAGTCTCCGGCCTCGGCCGTGAATTTGGGATGCTGGAGCTGGTTGTAAGCCTGCGCCTCGTCGGCCGTCAGAGAAAAGCTGTAGAGCATGTTCAAGCCGCCGTAGTGGGCGTTGTCGACACTCGTGCATTGCGGTGTCTGGCTCTTGTCGGCAGCCGCGAACTGCTCCTGGGTGGCCGCGCTCAGCTCGGAGGTCTGGGCCGCGGGGTCGACCAGCACACAGTGGGTCCAGGTGGCGGGGTCGGGATGGCACTGGGTGGCGGGCTCGCCCGGCTTGGGGTTGCGAAGTTTCTCGATCGAGACCTCGGCGCAGTTGGGGGCGGAGCTGGCGTTGGGCCCCTGCCAGAAGGGCAGCGCGGTGATCTGCGAGGCGTCGACCCACATGAGCACCGGCTTGAGTTCCATCGCCCGCGGCGGCGCGTCGGACACCTTGCGGTCGGCCAGAGGCGTCGACTCGGACCAGGTCGCGTTGAGCGCGGTCAGGCTCTCCTTGCTCGTGTAAAAGAACTGCTGGTCCGGCGCGTCCGGCGCCGGGTGGCCGTCCCAGAGGTAGGCGACCATCTCGGGATCGAATTTGTTGAAGCCGACGACCCCCGTGGCCGGCTCGGGCTCCGCTTCCCCAGCACTCTGAGGCACGTGGAAGAACTGTGCCGGAGATACGAACTCCCTGTCTGGTATGCCGTCCGGCGCCGAGTGTTCGCTGGGCGGGTCGGTGAAGACGCTGTTGGTGGAGAGCCAGGTTTCCCAGATCGGCAGGGTTTTCCCCTGATACTGGGATTGCGAGGCCGACGTCATCCCCGCCCAGAGATTCCACGTGTGGGTGCGAAGGGCCGCCACGTCATTGGCATCGACCAAGGCCTGCAACGCGTCGCGGTTGGCAGGAAAGTCGAACCCGGGCGGAATCGGCTCGGGTTCGATGACATCGGATTCGCTGCCGGCACGCTCCTCGGTGGCTTGCTGGACGCAAGCGGCGGCCAGAACGAGCGCGGCAAACAAAATAACTGCGAGGCGGGCAATAGACATGGTAGGAAAAACCTCCTGTCAGCCGGTCGGATCCGCAGGAACTCGGTCAGACGCGTTGCGCTTCGAGCCCTAACGTTCCGGATTCGCGACAATAGCGACAATAGATGGAAACTTGCTTCGCGCCGAGGATAGCAAGTACTGAAACAAGGGGTCAAGCTCGGCATTGGAGCCAGGGCACCAGTGTGTTTGGGACGCCGCTCAAACCACCAGCGAGTGGGGACAGGGCAGGTACGCCTCACCCGAGCCGCGACCCGGCGAAGGTCCTGATCGTTGTCGGACGAGCAGGCCGGCTTGAGTCCGGGTGTGAACGGCGACACAATGAACATCTTCGCGAGGAGAAGAAATGAAATCGATGCGGGGTCTGACACTTGCTGTCACTACAATCGCTCTGACGATGACCTGGGGTCGCGCTCAGACCACCGACTCCGGTCGGGTGCTCGAGGCGGCGCGCGAAACCATGAGTGCTGCCCGATACTGCTTCCTGGTGACGCTGGACGAAGCGGGTCAGCCTCAGGCTCGCCTCATGGACCCATTCGAACCCGGGACCGATCTGACGGTCTGGCTGGCGACCAATCCCAAGACCCGCAAAGTCGATCAGATTCGCCGTGACCCACGGGTCACCCTTGCTTACTCCGACGCCCAGGGGCACGGATATGTCGCTTTGATCGGACGGGCACGCCTAGTCGAGGACCTTTCCGAGCGCCGGCGCCGCTGGAAACCGGACTGGACACCCTTCTATCCGGACGGGCCCGAGGGAGAAGACTACGTTCTGATCGAGGTGACCCCTTCGAGGATCGAGGTAATGAGCATGTCACAGAATGTGGCAGACGACCCGCTGGGGTGGAAGCCGGCCATCTTGAGGAAATCGAATGGCCGCTGGCTGCTCGACCAGCACTGAGAGCCATCGACCCCGCCCGGGTAGACCCATCCTCATACAGGTTGAGGTCTCGGGGGATTACATGAGGACAGACAGGAAGTGACCGAACTTACGGCGAGCCCCATCACGGCAAATGATGTGGATGACGTCGTCGCGACGCTCGATGCCAACCGGGGAGATACAGCGATGTTCCTGCGCAGCCGAGCAGACGTAACGCAACACCTCTCGGACTTCATCGTGGCGAGGGAGCCCGGGGGACGAATGCTCGGTTGTTCCGCCGTGCACGCGTACACGCCAACGGTGACCGAGATCCTGTCGGTGTCCGTTCTGCCGAGTTGTCAGGGCAGACGAATCGGACAGTTCCTCGTGGAGCAGGCACTTGAACGGGCTCGAGCCCAGGGAGCCGTTCGCATCTGGCTGGCGACCTCCAAACCGCGCTATTTTTCGCGTTTTGGTTTCGAACCGATATCGAGATGGGATCTTCCCGCAACTGTGCTGATTGCGAAGCTCAGGCAGGTGTTCGACCAGCCCCCGAGGAGATGGCTTCCGGCTCTATTCGGGCGCTTCACCTTTATGGAATGCCGAGTTCCGCGGGGGAGCCGCAAAACAACGGCGTGAAGCTGACAGCGCGGCCAGTCACGGCCCTGGCATTCGAGTAGGGCCGGACTGATGTAGGTTCTGGCTGAAGCCAACGCTGCGCCGGTCCTCGCCGAAGCTCATGTCGAACGTTGGCCGGCGGGGCGAACAATCGAGGGCCCTCGCTATTGGGTGAAGTATTTGCGGATGAGCAATATGCAAGCTGACACCGGCCCTTGGTGGGCCGCGCTGACGGTGTGGGGAGTGGTAAACGCCCTGAATCTGCTGCAGGCGGCCGGGTTCCTATCGAGGGTGCCGAGCGGAAGTAGGGTGGTCAATCACTTTCTCGGCTACGCAATAATCGCCCTCGTGGTCCCGTCGACCGTGGCCCTCGTGGCTTTCGTGCGGGCGGGCGCCGGCTGGCTGCAGTGAGCAGGCCCAGCGGTTTTTCTCGCCTTCATTGTCCTCATGGTCGCTGTGGACTACGCCTGGCCAGTCGAGTTCCGTTCCCCGGGCCGCTTCGCTATTCTTGTGCCTTATCTCGTACTCTTCTTCGGTGCGATCCTACTGATGGGCCTGCCGATGTTTCCCTTGAATCGGCAGCTCTGGCTCGTCACCGTGGCGACCACATTTCTGTTGGTGGCAGCGATGGGAGTCGCGATGCGCAGGGGTGTCGCGTGAACCATCGGATCTTGTTTCACCCGCAGAACTTCGGGAGAGCCCTCAAGTTGAGGATTCCCACCGTCTGGCAAAGACATCCAGCTGAAGTCGCTTCGTGGCGTAGCCGATGCCGAAGCCTGCAGACGTACGCAGTTACGATAGAACAAGAACAGGTCGGATGAGCCGTCTTGGTGCAGACAATCCGCAGGAGATATCGATGACAGAACAGGAAAACGATCGGGTTTCCCGGCTAGGAACCTCCATCAGTATCGGCATGGCCATTGGGGCTGGGCTGGGCGTGGCAATCGGATTGGCAATGGACAACATCGGGGCTGGCATCGGCATCGGTCTGGGTATCGGCTTGGCTCTCGGAGCGGCATTCTCCAGAATCAAGTAGTCAGCCGGCGTCCAACCATGGCGATGCAGACGGACGGATCACTTTCCTGGCGCCGTTGCTCGCCAAGCCGTCAGGCGGACGCCGGAGAGTACTCGAAGCATGACTGAAGTGCTCACTGTCCTAGGTTCCGTTTTTTGCCTCATCAGCCTTTTCGCAATCGGCTTTCCCAAGCGGCTGCTGAGGGCAGCTGAGAGCATCACCATTACGACTCCTCTGCGGTTCCTCGCGTTCGTCATCCGGATACTGCTGGGTATCATCATTCTTCTCGCTGCCGGCTCAACACAGTTTCCCCTGACGCTGAAAGTCATTGGAATCTTACTCATTGTTTCAGGAGTGACGTTGCTCCTACTGGGCAATTCCAGGATTCAGTCGCTCTTGAACTGGTTCTTACGCCAGGGTCCCAACTCAATAAGGATCAGCGGAGTTGTCGGTTTCCTATTTGGCGGGTTTCTCATTTATGCGGTGGTCTAACAATCGGAAGTGAAGGCGCCTAACAACCGGTTCCGCGCGCGCCGTTCCGCCGCCGCTGAACCAGGAGGCTCGTCAGCGAAAGGCCCCTACCGAGATGGTTTTGAGCAGAAGGGAGGCTCCGATTCTTCAATCGTGCTCGTGCTGCACAACAGAGCGGACAAGCACCGAGCGGCCTTCTGATTCACACCGTCCCGTTCGTCTTGATCCGCAAGTTGGACGACGCCTCGGCAGAAACGCCCGGCGACCGTTTTGTCCGGCTTCGGAGAGATCAGTTGGCACCCGTCCCAATCCTATTCTTCCAGCCGCCGACGATCGCTCCCATGATCAGGAGGCCAAGCAAGGGGTACCCAGCCGTAATGCCAAAGTACGCCAGAGAGCGACCCTCAAAAACGTACTGTGTGCCCAGCAGAGTCGCGATGAAGCCGAGCCAGACGATTGCACCTATTTGCATGCCGCGAAGCACAGTCCGTTTGCCACTGCGAACCACGATCAGCGCCAGGACATAAGCCATCACGAAACTTGCGCCGGCGGCCACGGCAAACGCCACCCCAAAGCTCGGCCCTTGCTGGAGTTGCTCTACAGTCAGACCGCCTCCTTCGAACCAGGGATCTCGAAACACTGTGAACCAAGGAAACCCAAGCAAGATGTAGGGAATCGCTGCGAGGACAACCGCAGTGACATTGACCTTCTTATCGGCAATCATAAAT
>JBFKLX010000167.1:0-12597 GCA_041630155.1 Acidobacteriota bacterium | reverse complement strand
TCTTCAGCTGTGGCGCGAGTGGAGCCACAATGGTGGGTCCCAACCTTCAGAAATGCAGGGGGGTATCCGCTCGCGGGCGATGATGGGACCGGCGCCTCGACTGGGGCCGACCGCTCCCCCTTTTGCCGATACCCAGTTGAAGCCTCGAGGACTGGGCAAGGGCAACGGGAGCTCCCCCGTGTTCCCTTGACCGCCACCTTGCACCCTTCCTACAATCCGGCAGCGACGGGGGAGATGGATCATGGCGAAGGGTTTCCGCAACCGGGGATGCGAGATCTCCCGGTTGGAATCGTTCAGTGATGCGGTGTTCGCCTTCTCGGCTACGTTGCTGGTCGTGTCGCTGGAGGTTCCAAGGACGTTTCAAGAACTGCAAGCCAATCTACAGGGATTCGTCGCCTTCGGACTCAGCTTCACAATGCTGATCCTGATCTGGGCAGTGCACAACCGCTTCTTCCGGCGCTACGGACTCCAGGACACGACCACGGTGGTCCTCAACGCCGTCCTCCTTTTCGTCGTCCTGTTCTACGTCTATCCCCTAAAATTCCTCAGCTCCACCCTCGTCAACCGCTTTTTCGGCCTGGGTCCGGGGGGAGCGCGCGTGGCCAACCGCGAAGAGATGGTCAGCCTGATCATCGTCTACAGCCTGGGATTCATCGCCGTGTTTGCCGCCGTGGCCCTGCTCTACCGACACGCCTATTCCTGCCGCGACCGGTTGAACCTCACCGAGGAGGAGGTGTTCGAGACCCGCATGTGGTACCGCCATTATCTGATCTACGTCGGTGTGGCTGTGGCGTCGGTGCTACTGGCCTGGACGAGGATCGGTGTGGATTTCGGGTTTCCTGGCTGGATCTACGGTCTGCTCGGCCCCCTCTGCTTCGCCCATGGAATCTGGTCGGACCGGCGCCGACAGCGAAGCTTTCCGAATTAACCCCAGGACTCCAGTTTTTGCCGCACGTCCAGAAAGCTTCCGAACTCGCAGAAGGGAATTCCCAACCGCCGGCAGTGCTCTGCCAGGTAATCCTTGGCGAAGAGCCAATCGACCCAGGGGATGGCGGAGACATCGGAGGTTCCGTCGCCGATGAAAACCACCGGAGCGTCCCGTGGGGCCCGTCTCAGAACCGCCACCTTGTCCCGCTCCGGATCACGACGGTAGACCCAACCGTCCTCCCGGAAATCGACGGGATGGGCGTGGAAGGGGATGTCCAGATGTCCCACGAACATCCGCACCACCGGTTCCAGTCCGGAGCTCACCACTTCGACCGGGTGGCCCTCCTTCCGGCACCAGGCGACGAAGTCCGGAAAGGTGGGGTCCAGCGGCACCTCGCGGCGTAGTAGAGCGGCGGCTTCCTTCCAGCCGGCTGTGACGGTGGCCAACTCCCGCGCAATGGCATCGAAGACGCTCAGCTGGCCGCGGGTGATCTGCTCGAAGATCTCGTTCCGGAGGTGCGCCCCCCCTCCTAGCCTCTCCGTCAGGAAGACGATCGTGTCCCGTTGGGTTATGGTGCCGTCGAAGTCGCAGAAGATCCGGAACACTCGGCCTTTGAAACTACCACAGGCAACCCTGCTCACCACCCGACCGGTGGGTGCGTGGCCGGAGGTCGGCGCCGGCGAAGACCCTGTATTGCCGAGCCGCCTCAACAAAGTGCCGTAATCATGAACCGCGGTGCCAAGCTGTGCCCATTGGTGAGCCAGCCGGAATTCCGGCGCGAAGGCGCCGCTCGTCGGGCACCTTCGAGAGCGCCCTGGGGGCGCGGGGCAGGGCTGCGGGCGACGAAGGCCGATTCTCACGAGAGTTGTGGGGTGGTCTTCTTCTCCGTGTTGAGGCTCTCCAGGTGGCGCCGGTTGGCTTCGTAATCCAAGTCCTGATCGGGGTCGAAACCACCACCCGGAAACACGCTCTCTCGATAGACCGGGTGCGCCTCGGTCCGCAAATGCTTGGGCATCAGGTGCGCAAGGCGCCGCTCCCGCTCCAACCGGAGCATTTCCAGGTCGACTGGCGCCACGACCACCCGCTCCCCGCTCCCGGGGGTGGCTTGGGCCACGATCCGCCCATCGTAGTCGACCACCATGCTCCCCCCGGGCCAGGAGAAGGGTGGGAAGTTTCTCATAGACGCGCCCTGGTTCGCCGCCACCACGTAGCAGATGTTTTCGAGTGCCCGGCAGCGATTGACCACGGTCCACCAGTCATTGGGTTCCGTGGATCCAAAAGGATCCATGTAGGCGGAAACCCGCAACAAGACTTCGGCGCCATTGGCGGTTAGTTGGCGCAGTGTTTCTGGAAAGAGCCAATCATAACAAATCGCGACGCCCAGCTTCCCGATGGGTGTGTCCGTCACCGGAAACAGTTCTTCTCGATAACCCGGGAGGTCGTGCGGGCTGGTGTGAACTTCCCAAGGCAGCCAGGGATAGACTTTCCTGTATCTGGACAGGATCTCACCACTCGGCCCGATCAAACAGGTCGTGTTGAAGAGCGCACCCGGGTACTTCGGGTCCACCTCCAACATCGAACCCGTCTGTACGAAGACCTTGTGCTCCTTTGCCTTTTCTCCAATCCGATCGGTGTGATTGTTGGGAATCTCCACCCCCAGCCGCTCACGAAGCTCTCGGCGGCTGTCGTGAATCGGTGCCGCGTGCGCAAATTCCGGGAAGACGAGCAGCCGCACCGGCAAGAACGGTCGATACCCCACAATTGTCTGTTCGATCAGCTCCAGAATCCGATCGGTGTTTCGCCTCATCTCGCTCCGGCGAGCTGGATTTGGCATGTCGGTCTGAATAGCCGCAGCGTAATATCTCATTGGCTCTCAGTATATCGGGAAGGTTGTTTCCAGAGCTGCGCTGGGGGTGGTGGTTTCAAGATTGGCGGCCCGGGATGAAAGCTTTCTCAATACTGATCGGATCGGGTCGTGCCGGCGCCCACGATCTTCACACCCGCGCTGGCACCGATTCTTGTCGCACCAGCTTCGATCATTCTCCTGGTCTCGCTCGAATCTTTGATCCCGCCGGCTGCTTTGACTCCTATTTCCGGCCCAACCGTGCGCCTCATCAGTGCGACGTCCGCCGCGGTGGCACCTCCAGGACCAAAACCCGTCGAAGTCTTGACGAAGTCGGCGCCGGCCTGCTTGGCCAGCGTGCAGGCTTTCACCTTCTCCTCGTCGCTCAGCAGTGCCGTCTCGAGAATCACTTTGCAGATCGCCCGGTTCTGGTGACAGCCATCGGTAACCATGGCTATGTCGTCCCGGACGCGAGAATCATCCCCACTCTTCAGAGCCCCAATATTGATCACCATATCGATCTCAGTGGCCCCATCATAGATCGCCCGGCGTGTCTCGAAGACTTTCACGTCCGTGGTGTTGGCCCCCAACGGAAACCCGGCCACGGTACAGACCCGGACCGCTGAACCATTCAACCGTTCACGGGCAATCCGTACCCAGTGGGGATTCACGCAGACAGCTGCGAATCCGTACAGGTCGGCTTCTTCACAGAGCCTCTCAATTTCCCGCTGGACCGCACTTGCCTTCAGAAGTGTATGGTCAATGTAACCTGCCAGTTCGGGATCCAGAACGCCGCCCTGGGCTTTCAAGCCCAGGCGCTCCGCTCCACACTCCACGATGTAGCGAACATGCTCGACGTCTTTCTCGACCGAAACCAAGCGGCAGCCTTGGGCCAACTCCCAGAGAGCCTCAGGCTTCATGCGGGCCACCACCCGCTCGACCAACTGTTCGACTAGTTGCTCATCGCTCACGACCTGTTACCTTTCTCCGTCTGGTCGCCCACTGGATGACACACCGACTGGCTGTCCGTGCGACGTTGGCGGAGGCACATGGGAATCGAACCCACCGACCACGACTCCCGCCGCGGCCCGACTGGTTTTGAAGACCAGGCCCATCACCAGACAGGTCGTGCCTCCACCCGTCACGCTATTATGTCTCTCCCGGCCTGGTCAAGGCCAGCCGAGTCAACAAGTCAAGCTCCTGGCCCACGGACACTTAGCCCGGCATTCACAAGGCACCTCTGCACGACTTGTTGGAAAACTGCGAACCGGTCATCGCTCCACAATCACCCCGCGACGACTTCAACGATTCTCAACAGGTGAAAGGGGCTCGCGGTGGGGTGTTCTCGGGGCTCGCGGGTTTTTTTCAACAGTTCCAACAACCTCTACTACTATTACTAGAACAAGAACGGCTCTCAAATTTGAAATAGTCGGAGGATCGGAACCAAACCCCCGCCTGGTACCCCTGACACCTTGCGACTATACTCCAACAGTGCATGGTCATCATCGTCAATCCTCAAGCGGGACGTGGCCGCTCCGGCCGGATCGTGGAGAAAATCGAAAAGCTCTGTAGAGAGGCCGGCCAACCCACGAAAACTTTCCTCACGAGTGGTCCCGGGGATGCGACCGAATTGAGCCGAAAACTTGTGGCAGCCGGCCACCGGCGGGTGGTGGCGATGGGTGGTGACGGGACGATCCGCGAGGTGGCTGGGGGGTTGCTGGGCAGCGGAGTCGAATTGGGTCTGATCCCGATTGGGAGGGGAAACGACCTGGCCAGAAGTTTGAACGTTCCCATCAATGAACCGAGCCGAGCTCTGCGAGTACTGCAACGGGGGAGAATCAAGGAGATCGATGTTGGATGGGACGGAAGAGAATGTTTTCTTTCGGTGATGGGGATTGGCTATCCCGCCCTGGTGGCGGAGCAGACGAACCAGTTACGCTGGATCCAGGGGCGGGCCAGCTTCCTGGTGTCTGTGTACAAGGCACTGCGGCGAATGCGCGTGGTCGAGGTACGGGTGACACTGGACGACAGCCGGCTGGAGGTTGGCTGTACCTCAATCCTGATTCATAATACGCCCTTTACCGGGGGTGGCTTGAAAATGGCGCCAATGGCGCGATTGGAGGATGGGTTCTTCGACGTAGTCGTGATCGACGCTGTGGGCATCTGGGATCTGATGTTGAACTTTCCACGTGTTTACTGGGGGAGGCATTTGAGCCATCCGAGCTTCCGGCATTACCGGTCACGGACGGTGAAGGTTTCCTCGGACAGCCCGGTGCCCATGATGCGGGATGGCGATCCCGCCGGGACGTTGCCCGTGGAGGCATGCGTCCTTCCACGGGCACTGAAAGTGATCGTCCCCGAAGAGCAAAACTGAGGCGTGCCGGGTAGCGTCTCGCCCGAGACAGGCAATGGATCGTTGAATGGGTAGAATCGCGGACTTCCTCACTGGAAAAGTCATTTTCATCACCGGCGCCACGGGCTTTCTGGGCCAGCCACTTGTGGAGAAAATCCTTTTCGCGTGCCCCGGGGTGAAGCACATCCATGCGCTGATCCGCCCCAAACAAAGACTGGGGGGTCGGACCATCACCGCGCAGCAGCGGCTGGAAAAGGAGTTGTACGACTCGAGTGTCTTCGACCGGTTACGGAGCGTCCATGGTGATGATCTGATCGATTTTCTTGGGCAAAAACTGTCTGCCGTCCCCGGCGACATTTCTCAGGACGGGTTGGGTATACCGGAGGAGACACGGAAACAACTCCTCCAGGAAGCGGACATCGTCATCAATAGTGCTGCTGTCGTGTCCTTCGACGCTCCGATAGATGAAGCGCTGGAGCTCAATGTCCGCGCGGCGGGCCGAGTGGCTCGTTTTGCGGCTTCCTGCCGGCGAGCGGTGCTGGTTCACGTTTCCACGGCCTATGTCAGCGGAGCGAACCGGGAGGTCGCGCCGGAGGATTTTTACTATTGCGCCCCAGTTGGACACCCGGAGCGGTTCCCCCGGGGTCGAATCGCAGATCTCGACGGTGACATCGAACGCTGTGAAGCTCTGATTGCGGAGGTTCGGGCCGAAGCTGCCAGCGAACAACAAGAACGAGAGTTCAAAAAGGAGCTCATTCGCCAGGTCAGGCGAGGAAAGAAGAGGCGGCCCACGAGGCGCCGGCACCGACTGGAACTACTGCGCCAGAGGTGGATCCAGGAGAAACTCGTGGAGCGCGGCATGGAATGGGCGCGGGAGCGCGGCTGGAACGACACCTACACCTACACGAAAGCCCTGGGCGAGCAGATGGCCGTCCGCCACCGCGCCGAAGCGCCCGTGGTGGTCTTGAGACCCTCAATCATTGAAAGCAGTCTCGCGGACCCGAATCCCGGGTGGTTGGACGGGCTGCGCATGGCCGATCCCCTCATCGCGGCCATTGGGAAGGGCCGGCTGAAATCTCTCCCACTCAACCCCAATTTACCGTTGGACCTCGTCCCCGTCGATACTGTCGTCAACACCCTCCTGGCGTCTTTGCCCCACATTGCGAGGGTTGGGGGAGTGGAGATATTCCAGGTGGCCACGGCCGCCAGGAATCCAATCCTATTGGGGGAATTGTACGAGTTAATCTATGACTATTTTCGCAAGAATCCGATGCTCGACCGCAAAGGGAGGCCCATTCAGATCCGCCGGCTGAAGTTTCCCAACCCTTCAGCCTTCCGTCTCCAGCATCGGCTCAAAAGCATGCCCCTGAGTACTGCGGAGCGAACCTTGGAGCGTTTGGCTGTCTTCGAATCGACCCAAAAGGTGAAGCGCCGCCTCACCGCGACGCGGGTGACTCGACAGAAGCTCTACTACTATGGCGAGATTTATGAACCATATTTGAATTTGGACTGCAAGTTCGAGGTGGATCGGACCCTGGCCTTGTTCGAGTCGATGGCCGAGGAGGATCAAAGACGCTTCAACTTCGACGTGACTCGCCTCAACTGGCGGCATTACATCCAGAACGTTCACATTCCCGGCGTCAAGAAGTACATCCTCAAGGTGGAGGGGGCTGGAACCATGGAGCTGGAGGAAGAAGGCGATACACTCTCAGTCCAGACCATTCCCGAGCTGATCGAGACCGCGGCAGAGCAACACGGCGGGAAAATCGCCCTGCAAATGAAGCGCAACCAGAACTGGGAGCGATTGAGCTTCCGGCAAGTCCTTCAATGTGCCCAAGAGGCGGGCCGCCGCCTTCACGATTGTGGGCTGCAAAAAGGAGACTCAGTCATCCTTTTTTGCGAAAATCAACCGTCTTGGGGGGTGGCCTACCTGGCAGCGGCGATGCGGGGCTTGGTGATCGTCCCAATCGACGCCCAGACCTGGCACAAGGAAGTCTGGTCGATTGCGCGCTTCACTGAGGCCAAGGCGATCCTCTTGTCCGAACGTTGCCTGGAGAGGTTGCGCAAGGGAGGTCTCGAGGCCAACGAAAAGGCGCCCGAACCACTAAAATTATTGAGTGTTGAGGCGGGTTGCGCGTTGCTCGAGCTTGCAGAACTGCCTCGCAGCACGACGGCGCCGACCATACCGACACCCTACCAACCAGTCGAGATTCACCCCGACGACCCAGTCTCGATCGTCTTCACTCAAGGCCCCGTGGTGGACCCCAAGGGAGCGGTGCACACCCACCGCAACTTCTTGCTCAACCTGGCCGGCGTCAACCACTACCTTCCCATTCACCCGGATGATTCCCTGTTGTCGATTCTGCCCCTCTTTCACACCCTCGAGTTCACATGCGGGTTCTTGATGGCCTTGTATGGAGGGGCAACTGTTACGTACGCGACGACCCTCAAGCCGCGAGTGATCCTGGAGACGATGCGGGGGACGGGGACGACTTGTATGCTGGGCGTCCCCACATACTTCGCGTTGCTGCGTGACGATATCGAGCGCCGAATCCTGAAAACCAGCAAGTCCGTGATCAAATCCAACCTGATGGCGACGTCGAAGCAGATCAGCAAGTCCCTGGGGAAGCGTCTCGGAAAGAACTGGGGACGGCAGCTGTTCTCTCGCGTTCATCAGGAGTTTGGAGGGAAAATCCGGTTCATGGTGAGCGGAGGATCCCACCTCGGAGAGGAGTTGTACGAAGAATTTCGAGCTTTCGGAATGCCGATTTACGAAGGCTACGGGCTCACGGAAACCGCGCCGGTTCTCACTGTGAACCCCCAAAACCGATCCCGCCCCGGCTCCGCGGGAAAACCCCTGCCCGGGGTGGAGTTGAGGCTGGACTACCCGGATCGGCGCGGAGTCGGCGAGATCATGGTTCGCAGCCCCAGTCTGATGAAGGAGTACTTCAAGAACCCCAGAGCCACGCGGAAGGTCATGGAAGACGGCTGGTTCCGCACGGGGGATCTGGGGTGGGTGGACGTGGATGGATACCTGTACGTGACGGGTCGGGTCAAGGAGGTGATCGTGACCGGCGCCGGCAAGAACGTCTATCCGGCCGACCTCGAGGCGTACTATTCGAGCGAGATCCCCGAGATCAGCCAAATCTGTGTCGTGGGCGTCAAATCCGGCCTCACCGAAGAGGTCCACGCTGTCATCCACATCGACGTCGACTCGTCAAACGGAGCAACGCTCGAACAACAACAGCAACGACTCCAGAAGAGAGTGCAGGAGTTGGCCCGGGAACTGCCCAGCTACCATCGTTTTCAACAGATCCATTTTCGTTGTGAGCCGCTCCCGACGACGGCCGATGGAATCCCAAATCGAAAGACGATTCGGGAAATGGTGCAGCAAGTCCTGGAGGAGTCACGGCTCCCGAGCCCCGAGCCCACCGGATACTCTCGAGGTGCTTCCGAAGAGCAAGTGGTGCTCAACGAAATGAGTCGGATGTCTGGGGTGCCGCCCTGGCAGATCACCCCCGAGACAGATCTCTACCTGGGCCTTGGGCTCGATTCGTTGATGGCGATCGAGCTCCTGCTCTTCGCCGAGCACCAGTTGGGCCTCACCATTCCGGATTCGAGGGCAGCACAACTTACCAAGGTGGGAGAGTTCCTGGAGGAGATCAAGGAGGCATCGCGCCAGGCCGGGGAGGTTCGTGCCCCCAGGACGGCAAAGGAGCAGCCCCTTTCCGCACTGCCGCTGCGCGAGCGGCCCTGGCTGGACCGCGTCCTCCTGCGGGCGTCATTTTCGACCCTGAGGGCGCTCTTCAAGACCTATTTCAACCTGGAGACCACGACGGGAAATCACGTGCCGGCCGGCCGGCCGTACATTCTGGCGGCCAACCACTCGAGCCATCTGGACACGGGCGCCGTACTGACAGCCGTGCAACTGGCCCTGGGAAAAGAGGAAGCCCGGCGCCTGCACGTCCTGGGTGCCCGAGACTACTTCTTCAGGTCCAGGATCAAGGGTTGGCTAGTCAGCAAGCTCCTCAACGTGGTCCCGATCGAGCGCAAAGAGACCTCCTTGGCGAGCCTGCGCCTGGTGAAATCGATCCTCGGCCGAGGCGAGCCGGTCCTGATCTTCCCGGAGGGTACCCGCACCCGCGACGGGAAGCTGCACGACTTCAAGCCCGGCTTGGCGCTGATGGCTCTGGAGGCCAGCGTCCCCATCGTTCCCACTCTCGTCCGGGGGACGTATAACCTGATGCCGGCGGGCCACTACTGGCCGCGCCCGGGGCGGGTCCGAGTGGCCTTCGGAAGTCCCATCACGATGGATCTCTACCAGCGCAGGGATGGAACCGGCCGTGAAGACGTCTATCGCCAGATCACTGCGGACGTTCGGGACAGGATTGCGGTCATGGCGGATGGCGACCAGCTCCAGGAATGAGCGCTGCGGCCTTTTTCGACTTCGACGGCACGATTCTGAGAGGCAACATCGTTCGCTACTATGCCCATCTGCGGATGCAGGACCAGCGCCTGCCCGTCAAGCTGTTATGGGCGGCACAGTTCTTGTTGCGAATCCCCGCGTACATACTGATGGACAGGCTGAGACGCCGATGGTTCGCGAGGCGTTTCTACCGCAACTATCGCGCCATCAAGCCCTCAGACCTCCGGCGCAAAGCCCGCGTGTTGCATGAGCAGTATCTTCACACCCGGGTCTTTTCGGGGGCGCTGGAACGGATCCGCTGGCACCAGCGGCAAGGGCACGACCTGGTATTGGTCACGGGATCGATCCGGGAAATCGTCGAGCCGCTGGCGATGCAACTTGGAATCGGGCACATTCTGGCATGTCGTCTGGCTCAGCGACGAGGCTCGTTCACGGGTGAGCTGGAGAGGGGCCCCATGACGGACCTGGAGAAGGTTCGGGCGGTTCGTCGCCATTGCCGCCATCGCGGCTTGTCGCTGAAAGATTGTTACGGCTACGCGGACAGCCTCGACGATGTTCCCATGCTCGAGCAGGTGGGATACCCGCACGTGATCAACCCGGGCTGGAAACTGCGGCGCGAGGCGAGGGCCCGCGGCTGGCCCATGCTGCGCTGGAGGGGTTGATGGATACGCGGCCGGCTTTACGCCGCTGCGGCGCTACCCTGAAACGGGACGAGCTGCGATGCCGACCAGCAGGTCCGGTGCGATGTTGCCGCCACTGAGCACCAGCACGGTCTTGTCGGCGGCGAGTTTTCCTTCAAGGACCGCCGCCAGGGTCACGGCGCCGGAGGGTTCGACGACCAGTCTGTCCCGCCAGAGCAGCCGCGCCACGGCCTCCCGGATCGATTCTTCCGAGACGGTGACGATCTCGTCCACACACGAGAGGATGATGGGAAAAGTAGTTGCACCGGGCCGAACCACCCGCAGACCATCGGCTATCGTGTCGGACTGCTCAATGGTGCAGGCTTCTTTCCGGGTGAATGAAAGGTAGGCGGCGTTCGAGCGCTCCGGCTGCACGCCCCATACTTGGGTCCGCGGGCGCGCCGCCTTGATGGCTGCCGCCACTCCCGCAATCAACCCCCCGCCGCTGATGGGGACGACGACCTGTCGAGCGGCCGGTAGTTGTTCCGCTATTTCCAGGCCGATGGTGGCATTGCCCAGAATCCCGGCCGGGTGATCGTAGGGGTGGACCTCGACCAGGCCTTCAGCGCGCCCAAGGCGCGCTACTTCCTCTTGCCTCGCCTGAAAGCGGTCCTCGCAGAAAACCACTTTGGCCCCATATTCCCGAGTGCGTTGGACCTTCAAGGGGTTGGACGAACGCATCATGACGATGGTCGCACCAACTCCCAGCAAACGCGCCGCCAGCGCCACGCCCTGCGCGAAATTTCCCGAACTGGAGGCCACGACTCCTCGGGCACGTTCCGTGGTATCGAGCCGCAAGAGTTGGTGCAAAGCGGTTCGGATCTTGAACGAGCCGGTCAGCTGGAGGCTCTCGGCCTTGTAAAAGAGCCCCGCGGTGTCATGAGACTCCAGCAACGGAGTCTCGCGTACGAATCTAGCGAGTCGCCGTCGGGCCCTTCGCGCCTCCTCCAAGCCGAAGTGAAACAACTGGCCTCCCATGGCATCGTACAGTGTGGCACATTCGGAAGTCAGACAGGGAGCGACCATGAGACTATTGGAGCGATATCGAGCTTGGTGGAGCCTGGGGTTGATGATCATCGGGCTGCACATTCCACTGGCGGCCCAAAGCTCTTCGACGGGGGCGCCGGCCGCGAACCCCGAGCAAGCGGCGGATGCCACTCAGGGAGAAATAGTTGTTCCACCGGCTCCGCCTCGTGATCGGCGGCCCGGGACGACAGGGTCAAGCGCCGACGTATCGCAAAGGGCGCCCGTGTCCGGGCGGGTGCCAGCGAAGTTCTCCCTTCCGGCCGGTGCACCGCTTCCGGTTCGCACGACACGAGAACTCAACGCGCAACACGCTTACTCGGGTCAGACGTTCGAAGCGATTCTCGATGACGACGTGGTGGCGAACGATCAAGTGGTACTGCCCAAAGGGACAGTCTTTCGGGGCACACTCAGTGATGTGGCGCCGGGTGGCAAAGTGTCGGGCCGTTCCCAAATGACGTTGACACTGGACTCCATCCTGCGGGAAGACTTCGAGTATCCCATTCGGACCGACCCCATTCTCGTGCAAGCCCAGGGGAGCAAGACCAGGGACGCCCGCACGATCGGGATCGCAGCCGGAATTGGAGCGGCCCTTGGAGCCATTCTGGGCGGCAAGAAAGGCGCTGCGGTCGGTGCCGCCATTGGCGGCGGGGCCGGCACTGCCCGCGTGCTCACCACCCGGGGCCAGGAAGCCCGAATCGAGAAAGAGCAACTGCTCACCTTCAGCTTGTCCGAGCCGTTCGACAACGAGGAGGCTCGCGGCAATCCCGGCCCCAGTCGGAGCAAGCCTTGACAATCCCTCAACGGTGAGTTCGACCCGGTCCGATTCCCTAGTGCGGAATTGACCGGCTCGGCGCAACTGCATTACAATTGGCCTTCCCGACAGGCGTCCCACCACCAGAGCGCGGAGAGGTGCTGGAGTGGTCGAACAGGGCTGCCTGCTAAGCAGTTGTGCTGGGAAACCGGCACCGAGGGTTCGAATCCCTCCCTCTCCGCCATGAAATCGATCTTTCCACGAGAGATGCACGGTTTCGCTTCAGAACTCCGGGGCGGAGGGAAACGCCGTAGTGAGACGGCCTCTCCCGCCCCAGTGCCAGCCGGGCGACCAGCCCGCCTCGGATTTCAAGCTTGGGTCAAGCGCGCACCGGCGGTCCGGACCTCGTCGCGTTCGATTTTTCCGTCGCGCAGGTGGATGATGCGGTGAGCATGCTCGGCGATGTAGAGCTCATGGGTCACCAGGACGATCGTGTTGCCCTCCTGGTGGAGTCTCTCGAACAGGATCATGATTTCGTTGCCGGTCTTGCTGTCGAGGTTGCCCGTGGGTTCGTCCGCCAGCAGAATCGA